>JANOQX010000164.1:0-16093 GCA_031415035.1 Cyanobacteria bacterium VAR_4_metabat_243 | reverse complement strand
ACTCCGGCAGAGCATCTGGGCCGCGTGACCCACATCCCGCGCTGCCTGACTTTTGAGTAAATACAGACAGTGCATCCGTTCTCGGCCTTGGATCGTCACTTGCTCACGCATCAACGACTTCAGCGTCTCACAACTCTCACGTATTTCAATCTGACTGACACCCACCATCTTGTTGCCCTACTAGTTGACTTATTTCTAACCTATTTGTAACATGATTTGTTTGATTTGGTATAAGACTGCTTTCTCAGTTCGTTGAACGGAGTCGAAACGAATTGCTACGTAACTAATCCCTTCGACTCCGCTCAGGGAGCTAGATTCTGCCCAAAAAGATGATATCCACAAGGAAGCACGCAAGAATGAATATGGCCTAGTTCTCGATCGAACCGCCCATGATTCCAGGAGCCAATCCCATGTTCAGCGAACAACAACTCGTTTCCCAATGGCGACAGCTTCCCACCGAAAGACAGCAGGAAGTGATCGACTTCGTGGCCTTTCTGGCCCAACGGGGCGATCGGCGACCGCCAGCAGTACTGAGCAGTCCACCGCCCCGGAATCAGTTCCAACAACTCCGGGACAACATCATCGCTGCCGGAATTCCTCTGCTCAGTGATACCGAGATTGAACAGGAAGTGGCCGATCGGTGTGGTCGAACCTAAACCGCGATCGCCAATGCCTTCTTCGCCGCACTGATCGGTCGGTGACACAACGAACTGTAAGGCAATACCCGCTTCACCTCTTCCACCGTCGTTAAACCTAGAAGTACCTTCTCGATCGCAGCATCCCGAAACGAGAAGAAATTATCTTCATGGGCACTGTTGCGGACTTGCATGATCGTGCCTTGATAGATCGCCTCTCGCATGTTGTCATCCACCGTCAACACTTCCATCACCGCTTCCCGACCCAAGTACCCGGTGCCAAAACACCGGTTGCAACCCTTGCCATGTCGCCAGTTGCCCATTTTCGCCTGCGTTTCGGTGATGCCCAACAGCTCCAATTCCGCCGCTTTCGGCACATGCTCCTCGCAACAATGGGGACAAACCCGCCGCAATAGCCGCTGCGCCACCACGCCCAATAGCGCATCACTAATCAACCCCGGATCAGGCCCAATGTCCTTCAGGCGTGGGATGACGCCGACGGCGTCGTTGGTGTGGAGCATGGTTAAAACCAAGTGGCCAGTTAATGCGGCGCGGACGGCGGTTTCTGCCGTTTCGTGGTCGCGGATTTCGCCCAGCATGACGATGTCGGGATCTTGCCGCAGGATCGATCGCAGTCCCGCTGCAAAGGTCATCCCGGCTAGTTCATTCACCTGGGTTTGAGTAATCCCTGGCAGCACGTACTCGACGGGATCTTCGACGGTGATGATATTCACTTCGTCGGTGGAGATCGACTGCAAACTGGTGTAGAGCGTACTGGTCTTGCCCGAACCCGTCGGGCCAGTCAGAATCACCATGCCCTGAGGCTGTTCGAGCCAACTGGCGTAGGTCGGCCAGATTGTGGGGGAGAAGCCGAGGTCGTGAATTGTATTAAACGTATTTTTTTGGCGCAAGAGTCGCAATACCGCTTTCTCGGCGGGTTCGCCTTTGACGCCGCTGACGCAGGGCAAGGTGCTGACCCGCAGATCCAGGCCCTCTTCTTGCTCATCGGCGGCAATGTAGCGCTCACTCACCCGACCATCATGGGGCCGCCGACTATCGGCGATGTCCATTTCGCACATGACTTTCAAAGAGACAATCACCTTGCGGCTCATCTCTGGCGGCAAGGTCGTGATGTGACGCATGATGCCGTCGATCCGGTAGCGGATTTTGAGGCCCTCGATCGTCGGCTCCATATGAATATCACTGGCCCGATTCCGCAATGCACTGGCGATGATGGCTTTGATCCGTTCGATTTGGTTGTCGGTTTGGGCCAGGTACAGCTCAGTGGTTTGGGTGATGTCTTCTTGTTCCATCTCCCCGGTGAGCGGGTTGGCTTGGTCACCGATCGACATGCGGGTCATGTCGAGATTCTTCAGGCGGAACCAGTTGCGGTAGCTGGTTTGGCTAATTTCGACGATGTTGACTTGGGCATCGAGCCATTCGGACAGGAGGGCGATCGTCGGTTCATCGACGGCCACCGGAGAACCGAGGTAATAGCAGTTTTGCCAGAGCAGGAGGGGGACGATCGGGGGAATATTCGACAGCTCGCGCAACCGTCGGAAGCAGCTGGTGACTAATTCAACGTCAAGCTGGGCCAGATGCAGTGTCCCATCGGGGTCGAGTAGGCGACCGAGGGCGATTTCGAGGGACAATTCGCGGCGTTTGAGCCGTTGCTGCATCGATAGTTGGGCCATGACAAAGGTGCTCCGGGGGGGATTAAACAGGGGGGGATGATTGAGAGTTACGTGGGTCGCACCCGGAATGGATTGGTTGTGAGCCAAATCAACATGGGATTAATTCTGGCACGGATAATTTTCAACCCGTGTCATTTCTGACACATGGCTCTACGTCCATGATGTTTGACATATGCAGTGTGCCGAGAGTTCCCTACAGCGGGAGAATGTCGCATTCCTGGAAATCCACACAAAAAACCAGACAGATGTGAACTGCCTGGTTTATTATTCCCAAAAATTTAATCTCCTACCCGATCGTCATCCGCTACTGCGAACCCCAGGGCACCAATGGATCTTTGGCCAATTGCTGCGACACGGCATAGGCTCCGTAGCGATTCAGATGGCTCGGATCGGAGAAGTAGTCATGCTCGGTCTTCCAGAGTTCGGACAAGTTGCGGTAGGTGAAGCTGGAGGATGCGGCGGATTGAATCATGAATTGCTGGAATGCGGCTTCCCGATCGCGCCGATCGGCATCAAGGTAGTCGTCGGACAGGGGCAAGTTGACGAACACCAGATTGCCGCCTTGTTGCTTCATGTAGTCGGCTGTGAGCTTCAGGGCATTGGCCTGTGGGCCTTGCAGTTGGAATTGGGCGTAGTCGGCATCATTAATCCCCGTCACCCGCGAAAACTTCTGGTAGTAAGTGGTCGGATTAAATCGCGCCGCCAAGGGCAAGAAGCCATTTACGTCGATCGCTTCGAGATCCTCGCCGCTGGCCACGGCGGCCAATTGCCCCCCGGTCATTTCCGGTGGCACGGGCAGCACCTTGGTTAACAGCCCATCCCGCATCCAGTCCACCAACGCCGATCGTTGATGGTAGGTGGAAGAGCCACGGGCGATGGTGGCGTGAATCTGGCGATTCCAGTCGTCGTATTGCGCCGCCATTAGCGTGGAGGTATTGCCCAAACTGACGAGGGGTGGGGCGGCGGGTGCGGTGTCGGGTTTTTGGGCCAGGTCGGCATAGCCAGGGGAGGTGGTAATGGCGTTGTAGGTGACATCCACGCGTCCGCTGTTAAAGGCCCGCGCCCCATCGGCCCAGATCACCATCTTCGGCAGTTTATCCGCCGGAATCAACCGTCGCACCAGCAGATCGACCATCTGCGCCGTCGCCCCATTCACCCCAAAGTTAAACACCTTCCGGCCGTTATAGCCCTGGGCCGAGAGGCCATCCTGTAAGGACATCGGGTCAAGTCCCCGCAGCGATCGCGAACTGCCGACGATCAGCACATCCGGCACCCCCGACTGCGCCACAAACTGCTCATACAGCGCCAACTTCTCATTCAATTGCGGCACATTGTAGGCAAACTGGGTCGCTGGGGCTTGGTTGCGGGGCTGCACGGGAGAACTGAAGAGCTTCTTGCCATTTGCGCCAATCACCACGGGATTGGTCGGCGTCAGCGGCCCGATCGGCTTCTGGGCCAAGACCGATCGACCACTCGCGCCCGTAAAGCCACTTTGATTAAACGAGGCGTTGGCCTTGCCGGACTTGGATAGATTCAGACCCGAGAGCGAGAGTTCCTGGGGCGCAGCGGCCCGTGGCCCTGGCTGGGCGGCGCGACTGGGCGGCACGATCAAGCCCAATCCCCAATCGCCACAGAGCGTCACCAAAATCCCCATCGTCCCCCAAACTGCTGCCAGTCGTAGCTCCTGGAACCAAGCTCCATCCAGCCGATCGCTGGCATCGGCCCGACTGATCGATCGGGAAGTGGCCAGGGGCGCAAAGATCTGGGTGCCCAACAGCAGGCCCCGGAGCCGCTGCACCAGGCCCGCACAGATTGCCCGGAATTCGTCCGCGTTCAGTTCGGGCCGCACCATCAACTGGCCCGTCTGCTGGGTGATCAAATCCCCCACATAGGCCTCCGACGCGGCAAACTCGGGGGTTGCCTCGGGCACCACCCGCGATCGGCTGATGAAGTCGTAGCCATCCTTCCAGCGAGGATGCTTTTCTCCGGCCCGCCGACCATAGACCCGGATGCCATTGACGGCGCTGATCTTCAACGATCGCACACAGTCCGCCACCAGCGACGCCGTCGCCTTCTCCGTCGGCAACACCGTGCCATCGACCATCACATGCAGCAGATCGTCGCGATGCCGTGCCTGTATCCGCAGGCCGCCCGTGGTGAGCTTTTGTTCCAGATCGACATTCAGCACCCGCGTTAGCAGGAAATTGATTGCGCCGATGTCGCCGCGTTTGGCCAGGGATTCGGTGGGGTTGGCCAGTTGGGGGTGGGCGGCGGCGGCGAGATTGCGCCGATCGACCCAGGCGGCGGGTTCGGGGGCGACGATTTGGGGGGTGGGATGGTCAAACCGATCGGCGCTGCCATAGACCGCCAACCCATGAATCCCCTGGGGCGCAATCTGCTCAAACAATTCCTGCAAGGGCTTCAGCACTCGATGCTGGGGCGGAATATCGAACTGCGCGTGGCCCGTCGGCTTCACCCGCCAACAGGTCAAATGCAAAATCATATCCAGTACAATCCCACTGCATTCGATCTGCTGGGGCACCAGGGCTTGGTTGGCCAGTCGCAGGATCGCCTCGACATCGCCCCACCGCGCCCATTCATGCAAAATCTGGGTCGGCGGCGTCAGGTCAATCCGCAGCTTCCACTCGGGTTCGGCTTCGCCTTGTACCTGACCGTAGATCACCGCATCGCGGAAGGTGGTCAGCTCCAGATCCCGCAACCGCTGGGCGATCGGTTCAATCAGCGACGTCGGATCCGGACTGTAGGCCGCTTCGCAATACAGCACCAACCGCCGCAACGGCAATTCCTGCTGGTCTTTGAACAGGGCTTTCACCGCGGCCCGGACGGAGATCCCCTGCTGACTGAGAAATTCGCTCAACTGGCGGGCGATCGCCCCCGGCTGTCCCTGCTGCGCCGCCTGCAAATTCGACTGGGCGAGAACCGCTGTGGGTGGGCCTTCGATCGTCGGGAGGGGGACGCCGTTGCTGCTGCTCTGTTTCGCGGCCTGACGCACGGCTTCGACCTTACGGGCGTATTCCTGCAATTGGCTCAAATAGATCACCCGCACCCAGTCAGGCTTGGCCGTATCCGCACTTTTTCCGTACAGATTCACTTGGTAAACCGGGGGCGCATCGCTGGGCAGCACCGCCGTCAAATCCGTCTTCAGCAAGGCCCGAATCGCCCGCGATCGCACCAGTCGTTGCTCCGGCACGGATGCCGATTCACAGAGCACGTACAAGTTATTGCCGCGTGTGCGCACCTGCACCGTCACCTCCGTCAGGCCGATCGCCCGTTGCCACCACTGTTCCAAGCTGATTGGCTCCGAGCGAACCGGCTCCGAACCGGGACGCGGTGATGATTGACGAGATTCCATAGCCTTAACTGATGTCACGCGTTCTGGTAGGTTAATCATGGATGCATGGGGGGGATGCTGATCGACGCAGCAAACTGCTAGGGAGTGTAGCCCAGATTTGGGCCGATCAACCACAAACCATTGGTCACACGGGCACAAACCGATCAAGCTAAACCCATCGTTATAGTACGGCTAGCGTTTTCAAAGTCTATCAACTCTACATATAGCGCCGAATGTAATGGATCGGGGTCATTCTGTCAACCCCGGCGATCGGTTTTTGAATCTCGCCCTTCACCACAGGTCATGCTTCATGCCAAATTCCACCGCCCGCTCCCGCCAACCCTGGATTGATCTGAGTCTTGGTCTCGCCACGCCGCCCGTGCTGTTGGCGGCGATCGGTGCGCAAGTGATGGGCCGATCGCTGGTGGCGATCAGCCGCTTGAGTGAAGATCTGCTCCGAGGTGAGCGGCTGCCACTGCTGCATTCCCCGCCGTCCGGGGGCAAATCCGTTGACGCCGGGGCTGAGAAAGGTCACCCAAAGCCCCTACAATGATTTGATGCTGATTTAACGTATTGCTCGGTAGTGCATTCCGCTATGACATCCGTCCCCTCTTCCACTGAAAACTCCGCCCGAGGTCTTGCTGCGTCAGTGCGGCCCGACGATCGGCGATCGGGGATTGAGCCGGGAGCGATCGCGCCGGAACTGGCGGAGAATGCCGCGAATCGCCCCCTGCGCCAGCGGTTGAAGCTGGTGGAAGCGCTGTGGGAATCGGTGTTGCTCCAGGAATGCGGCCAGGAGTTGGTGGATCTGCTGCACCAATTGCTGCGGCTCTGTTCCCCCGAAGGTCAGCTCGAACCCACCGCCGTCGAACCCACGGCGAAATCGCAGGTACTGAGTCTGGTGGAAGCCCTGGAACTGAATGAGGCGATCAAGGCAACGCGGGCCTTTGCGCTGTATTTTCAGTTGATTAATATCGTCGAGCAGCATTTCGAACAGCGCGATCAGCAACGCCAATATCGTGAAGCGCCCAACCTCGAAGACCAGCCGCCCAAGGGCTATTGGGATAGTCACGTCGGCGAAACGCTCTACTCCAACAACAGCGACGAAGCGGGCAATAATGCCGAAAACCAGCCACTGGCCCCCTCCCAGCCGATGGACAAACGGCGCGGCGTGGGCACCTTTCCCTGGCTCTTCCCCCGCTTGAAGGAGCTGAATGTGCCGCCCCAGCAGATTCAACAATTGCTGAATCAGTTGGAAGTGTGGCTGGTATTTACGGCCCACCCGACGGAAATTGTCCGCCATACGATTCGCGATAAGCAGCGTCGTGTCGCCCAGATCCTCCGTCAGCTCGACCAATTGGATGAGCGGGCGGGCAGCATGGGGGCGATGGCGGAGTATGAGGCCCAGCTCTGCCACGATCGGCTGACGGAGGAAATCCGCCTCTGGTGGCGCACCGATGAGCTGCACCAGTTCAAGCCCAGTGTGCTGGACGAGGTGGACTACACCCTGCATTATTTCCAGGAGGTGCTGTTTGATGCGATGCCGTTGCTCTACGATCGGCTGAACCAATCGCTCCAAACCTCGTTCCCCGATCTGCGGATCCCCCACTACAATTTCTGCCGTTTTGGTTCCTGGGTCGGCTCCGATCGCGATGGCAACCCCGCTGTCACCCCCCAGATCACCTGGCAAACCGCCTGCTATCAGCGCGGCATGGTGCTGGAAAAATACATTCAGTCGGTGCGGAAGTTAATCGATTTGCTCAGTTTGTCGTTGCATTGGAGCGACGTGTCTGGTGATCTGCTGGAATCTTTGGAGCAAGACCAGATGCGCTTGCCGGAGGTCTACGAGAAGCTGTCGATTCGCTATCGTCAAGAGCCGTATCGCCTGAAGCTGTCCTACATTCAGCAACGGTTGGAGAATACCCGCGATCGGAATAATCAAATTGCCCAAGGCGATTGTCTGCGCCAGGAAATCCCCGAATTTGACGGGGCGACGCTCTATCGGGGCCGGGAAGAATTCCTCGCCGAACTGCGGCTGATCCAAAGCAAGCTGCAAGAAACCGGACTACGCTGTAGTGATCTCGAACAGTTGATTTGCCAAGTCGAAATCTTTGGCTTCACCCTGACCCACTTGGATATTCGCCAGGAAAGTACACGGCATTCCGATGCCATGGATGAGATTACCAGTCATCTCCAAATCACTCCCGACTCTGCCTATAACGCTTGGAGCGAAGCCGATCGGGTGACTTGGCTGGTGAACGAACTCACCACCCGCCGTCCCCTCGTCCCCCACGAATTGCCCTTCTCGGATAAAACCCAGGAAACGATCAATACGTTCCGGATGCTGCGGGAATTGCATAAAGAGTTCGGCGAGGACATTTGCAAAAGCTACGTGATCAGCATGAGCCACGATGTCAGCGATGTGCTGGAAGTGCTGCTGCTGGCCAAGGAGGCGGGATTGTACGATCCGACCACGGGCAATAGTGCGTTGCAAGTGGTGCCGCTATTTGAAACCGTCGAGGATTTGCAAAAAGCGCCAGCGGTGATGACGGAACTGTTTAACCTGACGTTCTACAAAGCGGTGTTGAATACACAACCGATCGCGTTGCAGGAAGTGATGCTGGGTTATTCCGACAGCAATAAGGATTCCGGATTCCTCAGCAGCAACTGGGAAATCCACAAAGCCCAACAAGCCCTGCAAAAAATCGCGGAACAAGCGACGGTGGAACTGCGCATCTTCCACGGTCGCGGTGGCTCCGTGGGTCGCGGCGGTGGCCCCGCCTACGAGGCGATCCTGGCCCAACCGGGACAGACCTTGAAAGGCCGGATCAAAATCACCGAACAAGGCGAAGTCCTAGCGTCAAAATACTCCCTGACGGAATTGGCGCTCTACAATTTGGAAACAGCTACCAGCGCCGTGATTCAGGGCAGTTTGCTGGGCACGAAGTTTGACGCGATTCAGCCGTGGCAAGTGATTATGGAAGAAATCGCGGCCCAGTCCCGTGCCCACTATCGCAAGTTGGTCTATGAACAGCCCGACTTCATTGACTTCTTCCATCAAGTCACCCCGATCGATGAAATCAGCCAATTGCAAATCAGCTCCCGTCCGGCGCGGCGCGGCGGCAAGAAGGATCTGAGCAGCCTTCGGGCGATTCCCTGGGTATTTAGCTGGACGCAGAGTCGGTTCTTGCTCCCGGCCTGGTATGGCGTCGGTTCGGCGTTGAATCAGTTTTTGGAAGCTAGCCCCGAAAATTTGAAATTACTCAAGTATTTTTATTCCAAATGGCCGTTCTTCCGCATGGTGATTTCTAAAGTCGAGATGACGCTAGCGAAGGTGGATCTGCAACTGGCCGGGCATTACGTCCAGCAATTGACCCATCCCGACGATCGGGAACGACTCCAACCCGTCTACGAAGAAATCGTCAAGGAATATTTGCTGACCAAATCCGTTATTCTCACGATCACGGGCCACATTCGTCTGCTCGATGGCGACCCCGAACTCCAACGATCGGTGCAATTGCGTAACGGCACGATCGTCCCCCTCGGGTTCCTCCAGGTGTCCTTGCTGCAACGACTGCGGCAACATAAGACGACCATGGGTGCCCTCCGATCGCGCTACAGCAAAGGGGAACTGCTGCGGGGCGCATTGTTGACCATCAATGGCATTGCTGCTGGGATGCGGAATACGGGTTGATGCCATTTCGGGCGGAAACGCTCGGCTGAATAGCCAATGAGATCGCCAGGGTTGCCGATCGCGACGATCGTGGAAACTTTGCGCCGGGGACAAACCGAGGATGATACGGAAGTGAGTCGTTGGTTAATGCAGGAATTTGGGAACCTCAGCTCATAGATCAAGTGGCGATCAACGGGCGGATTTATTAGCGTGATACTGAAGCCACCGTTGGCGTTAGCCTGGACACTAGCCTGTATCGCGCTGCCAAGCTAGAATAAAGCAGTGAAGTCGCAGCGAGGTCACGCCCATGACAGTCCGACAACCCCGATATAGCAAAGAAGAGTTTGCCCAGCGCGGTGGTGCGCTCTATGAGTCAGAGGTGCGCGCTCAAGTCGAAGCAGGCAATTATGGCAAGATCGTGGCGATCGACATCGAGACTGGCGCTTTTGAGGTTGCCGATGACCTACTAGCCGCATCAAAACGGCTCCTCGCCAAAGTTGCCGATCCCCAGACCTGGTTTGTGCGCATTGGACATCCGACAGTTGACCACTTTGGCGCACGCAGCCTGAGAACAACCCGATGATGCAAGGGAGCGTGAATCAGAATTGCGAGGCAACATTACCGATCGTGCTCAAGCATGGCACGATGACGCAACTGGTCGATACCGTGATTGATACGGGATTTTCTGGCTTTTTGACCTTGCCATCCGATATCATCGCGGCTTTGGGACTGAAATGGGAGGGGCGTGATGATGCGACATTGGGGGATGGGACGATCTGTACCTTTGAGATTTATCTGGCGATTGTGATTTGGGATGGACAATATCGTGAGATTTACGTCAATGAGTCGGAGACTTTTCCATTGATTGGGATGCGGTTGTTGCGAGGCTACGATCTACGGATTCAGGCCATAGAGGGTGGGGCTGTATCGATCGAAGCCTTGCCCAATGTCGTTGGTTAATGCCGGAGTTTGCGAACCTCAGATCATAGGTCAAGTGGCGATCAGCGGGCGGATTTAGTCGATCGATCTATAATGGCAGGATAGCTGGAAAGATTCTCGTTTTGCCCTAGGGGATATGCGAAATTTTTCTATCGATCGCCCCGGATTTGGGTTGATAGGCGGAAAGTGTCCGTATACTAATAGTTAGCCTTCATAAATAGAGCGCCCTATGGACGACCTACTCCAGAAATTATTGCTCGCTATCGTGGGCGGTGGGATCGGCATATTTGGAACAATTTGGACGGCCCGCGTCAGAGAAGCAAAATCATCCAAGCGCGAGCAACTCCAGAATTTCTATGCGCCGATGGAAATTCTCCTTCGTATGAACGAAAAAGCCTTCCACAGGTACATGGCGAACAACGCTACACCTTTTGATAGGGAATATATCGAAACTAATATTTGGCACCCCAACCATCTAAAGATTAAAGATCTAATCATGGGGCAGAGCCATCATTTGGCTCATATGCCCGAGGAGATCCTAGACTTACTTGAGCACATTAACGTGTGGTTGTCTGAGTATGAACTCGTACATGTCCGAAAGGCGAAAGCTGGTCCGGTGTTCGCCGGAACGCGCGGCAAACCACACCCGAAAGCCTCGGACGCGTTCGTTTACACAACAGCTGAAAGCCTCCGCAAAAGCCTGAATGAAGGCTAGCCAGCCAATGGAGCGGACGCCTCTGTGCTGTGCACTTCAGCGCCGCTCATCGGCACGTTAGGCTAGTCAGTCTTCTCCAGCTTCAGGTCGCTTCCGTTCAGGCGTCTTCGTATCAGGAATATTTCTTAACCCCCAAACAATCATTGATCTTGGGACAGGGCGAAGACTTGTGCCTAATTCGGTTAATTGATAATTCATCCGTCGCGAATGACTGCCGTAGGGCTGCTTTTCAATTAATTCGATCGCATCTTGGCCACAAAAAAGCGGTGGCACAACCAAGATTGCCCCACCGCCACTTTCAATACTTGTAACCAGCAACCTACACCGCCGCGAAGAATTCCTTTGACTTAACGGGGTCAGGATTCATCGTCTTCGCGCCCGGAGTCCAGCCAGCGGGGCAAACTTCGTCGGGATGCGACTGGGTGTACTGGAACGCCTGCAATGTCCGCAGGGTTTCGTCAACGCTCCGACCCACGGCGAGATTGTTGATCGTGGAGTGCTGCACAATCCCATCTTTGTCGATGATGAACAAGCCACGCAATGCCACGCCCGCTTCCGGATCAAGCACGTTGTAGGCTTCGCTGATCGTCTTCTTCAGGTCAGCGACCAACGGATAGTTGATATCGCCGATGCCGCCGGATTTGCGATCGGTCTGAATCCAAGCGAGGTGCGAGAATTCGCTATCCACGGAGACGCCTAGGACTTCGGTGTTCACGGCACTAAATTCAGCATAACGATCGCTAAAGGCAGTGATTTCCGTCGGACAGACGAAGGTAAAGTCCAAGGGATAGAAGAACAACACGACGTACTTGCCGCGATAATCCGAGAGTTTGATCGTCTTAAATTCTTGATCAACCACTGCCGTTGCGGTGAAATCGGGGGCCGCTTGACCAACTCGAAGGCTATCAGCCATGGGGGTACTTCCTCAAATTAATTCGCACAAAACTATACCATAGTCGTTATGACTTTACCTAAAGTGTTGATGGGTAGAGGTTGTGGCTCAAGTCATGACGATCGCCAGCGCAGTCCCAGATGATTCGCGATCGGGCGTTCGGTCATGGGGCGTTTGTTGTGAATTGGGGCGTTGAGGATGGTTGGCCCCATGGGCGTCGATCGCACCATTGCCACTGAGCCACCACCGTCGAGGTTCAGCGCTGTGGTAATGCCCATTTTTTGCAGGAGGGGAATAGTTTCGGCGATCGTCATGCCTTCGCTGTACCAGGGTTGCTTGCCGTCGATCACAACGAGCCAGAGCTGTTTGCCTGTGGCGTCGGTGCCGACGATCGTGCGGGGATAGGGCTGATCTTTGCCTTTGGAGCTGGATGGCTGGCCCGCATTGAGGATTAATTCATTGCCGGATAAGCCCTGCTGGGTGCCCTTGGGACAATTGGGTTGGGCTAGGATTTGGACATGATTTTGCGCATCGAAACAGACGACGGGCCAAGTCGGCACATGGCCCTCGGAGTAGACTTTGCCATTCGATGCCGCATAGCCGACGGCGTTGACCCGATCGCCTGCCATTGGGTAATAGTTCCAGGGCGCATGCTCCCGAAATGGATAGAAAAAACTCGCATTAATCGCCAAATCCTGCTGGTAGCGGCTGAGGAATTGCGAAGTAGTCCGGGCATTGAGTTCGCGATTGTCGAGGCCAATTTCTCCTGGTGTGACGAGCAATTCCAACTGCGGCTGCGTCAAATCAATCTGGGCCACATGGATCATATTGGGACGTGGTTGCATTACAGCTATCCGCTCATAGGTCACACCCGGCGCGAGATTCAGGATCAGTGGCGCAGTGGCCGGACGCTGGCAATAACCCCAGGCGGGAATGACGATCGGCAAGCCCAACAGCAGGAGCAATAGGGCTTTAATCCCGGTCATTTGGGTGCGATGAGTGGTTTTGTCACGCCAATGACGCATGGCTGTAATTTGCATCAGGTTTACTATGGGAAGCGCCGGTTTAGTCGTAGTTTAAACTGCCGATATGACTTCGCGATGACGCTGCCATGTAAATTCAAGTGATGTCAATTGCCATGCTCCCAAAAACCTGGAATTTCGGTGATCCAAATCCTGTCGCCCCTTGGGTGATCCGGTTTGCGGTGATGGCGATCGGCCTGATATTGACGGGCGAAGTCGTTGGCCGCATGTTCTACGGCGCGATCGGCCAAATCCCTGGCACCACGGGTTGGCAGTACACGCTACTGTTCTATGCGGTGTTGAATGTCGCGGCGATGGGGTCGATCGTGGCACCCAAAAAAGTGGGTCAACCAGCGGGATTAATCGCGATCGGCGGTCTGAGTCTCCGTACCATGACGACCTACGGCGCGGCTTTTGCGAATATCACGATCGGGCTGATGGCCCTGAGTCGCGGACAAATCTGGGGTGGGATGGCGATCGCCATGGGTGGCATATGGTTAATCGGCGCGGTGAATTTGTTGGTGCGATTGGTGCGGCAATTTCGGCCCCCTAGCCTCCAATGAATTGAGAGCCGGGGGGGCGGTGCGATTTGGTGGAATTAGCCGATCGTGGTTTGGCGACGGCGTTTCATTGCGGCACCCACGGCGACCACACTTAAAGCCGCGATCGTGCCTGGTTCCACCACTTTCTTTTTAATCGGTGGCTTGACCAAAAGCTGATTCACAAATGCCTCACTGCCGCCGTCCCCAAAGGCCTGGACGTGCATCCCGACGCGCAACGATCCGTTGGACATTTCACTCATCACGCTTTGGAGCGTTTTATTTGGCCCCAAATTGAACAAGACACTGACCCATTCGCCTTGGGCTGTCGTGCTGTTGTTGACGCCCATCTGGGAGACCGGGGTATTTGCCTTCACCGCGAAATTGGCCACAAATTTGCTCGTCAGGCTGTTGCCACCTGGAAGGTTCAGATTGCCTGTCGCTTTTGAGAAACTCACACCAGCGCCGCTATTGGCCACCTGATTGAGGCTGCCGAGGGATGCACCGTTATCAAAGTAGATTTGGGTAATGGATGATGTGGCGGCACCCACGTTAGAGAAGCGGAATAGGACTTGATTTGAGTTGAGATTTTCGCCGCCAGTGGCGTCGGTGAGGCGAATATTTAATTGCTGACTCCCGGCTAAGGCATTGGTCGCACTGTTGCCCGTAATGTTATTCGTGCCAAATTGAAAGGCTTGCGCGGGAGTGGCACCCGCCAGAACCGCACCGAGGACGATCGGGCTGAGACAAGCGATTGCCTTGAGCGAAACCCCGCGAGAAATCGACCGCCGATCAGGGCGGGAACAACTGGATTGTTGTGACATTGAATGGTGTCCTAAAAAATGATGGAAAGTATGGAGTCGTCTTAATGCACTGACCCACAAAGACATTGAGGGAAATTCACTCATGCCTGGTATACGGTCTTTGTTGGGTTGATGTCCTGCCGATGGACTCACTATAGGCCAATCACAATGATCACTGCCAGCCAATTCCCTAGATTTCTTGGCAACTTCAAGCTCGATCGTGGCACTATCGAAAATCACGCACTACTGGATCTTCTTATTTCCATCTCTGAGGCTGAAACGGTATGATTTCAGGGCTTTCGGACTTATTGGCATGGTCGATAAAAGTGCTGGATGAGGGCGTAAAGCGACGATAACCCGCCGAAAACCACGGGGCCTACCGGACGGGGACCGCGCCGTTCGATCGGCGACAATCACGGACTAAATGTGTTTACCTGCGATGAAGCAATCGCCAATTTAGTTGAGACTACCGACTCATACGGAGCCGATCGCCCCGACAATACGGAGTTTCTGACAACGAATGCCATTCGATCGATATAATACAAATATTTGCGAGGGGAAAGCACTATGAGCAGTTGGATCGCGATCGTGGCGGGTGGCATTATTGCCGTGTTGGTATTGATGTGGCTGATTAATGTGATCAAGGCCACGGTGAAAACGGCGGTGATTATTGCCGCGATGGTGTTTGCGTTGAATTTCTTTGGGATTGGCCCTGGCAATTTGGTCAAGGCCGCGATCGACACCGTGATGGGCGTCACCACAGGCGGCAAATAGCCCGCTAATGCAGCGTGATTCTGACCAATGCCTCTTTGATCGCCGGGGGCAAGGTTCGCATGACTTTACCTTTTTGCCAATCCACGGCCACGAGCGTCACGCGCCCCGAAAGGTGCATGATTTCATGATCGAGCGATCGGATTTCATAATCCCATACCAGCCGAATCCCTTTCATATCCTGCATTCGACAACGGACGATCGCCGTATCTCCCATGCGGAGGGATTTGTGATATTTTAGCGCCAGATCAATCACCGGAAGTTCGCAGCCCAAGGCGACTAAATCAGTATATTCCACCCCGATCGCCCGGAACGCCTCAATCCGCGCCTCTTCCATCCAAGTTAAGTACGAACCATGCCACACCACACCCCCATGATCTGTATGGTGTGGACTCACCCGCACCGGATAGTCAAACCAGCCCGCTGCCGTTGTGGTCACCATGCCAGTGGCATCTTCAGTGATATTGCTGGTGGGAAGTTTGGGTGGCGTTGGCATGGGAGTTTGGGGTGAGACACGGGGCTGAACGTTAGTTTATCAGCGATCGCCGATATGGCGCTGCACTTATGCCCAGGATTTAAGTTTGAGTGGGCAAATCAGTTGCATTCGCGTAAAGTCACCATCGGCCGAAACGAGAATACGGTCATGCTGAAGCGCCGTGGCGGCAATCCAAAGATCGTTGTCATCAAAGCCGAGGGTTTGAATCGTCGCTTTGCGCCGTTTGGTCGGATCTTTTGGGGCGAATTGGTTGAAGATGACGCTTTTCAATTGACTGTAAATCGCGGCGGTTGCTTCATCGATCAGATACAAACTAATCCGATCGAGAAAATTCTGTACCGCCACCCGGTTTTCCGCTTTGCGAGTGGACTTTTCGGTCATGTACAACAGCTCGCCACAGGTGATAACGCTAATTGCAAACTCAATACTCCGGACAGATTTCAGGGAGCCAAAGCCCCGTACTGGAGGAGGCTGGGGTAGTTGGGATGGGATTTAATCAAAGTTGGGTCAAGGTCTAACATGGTAATAAATCGCTCCAGGAAATGGTGATTGAGTGCCTGCC
>JANOQX010000163.1:0-32978 GCA_031415035.1 Cyanobacteria bacterium VAR_4_metabat_243 | reverse complement strand
GGTGTCTGGCACCCGATGGGCAAGCAATCGACCATGCGCTTTTTTTAGCTTATCAATACCCTTGCTACTGAACGGTGTCGAGCACCGAGGGTGGGACGGGTTGTGACCTCCTAAACATACAAGGGTGGGCACGGCCCACCAATTCGCCGCCAGTCAATCAATTCAACGTTAATCAATCAACCGAAATTCACCGTGGAGATGACGATCGTTCATTTCCACAGTTTTTGTTGGGGGGGATGGGCTTCGCTATACTAGGAAAGCCGAATGACCGAATTCTTCATGGGGATCGAATTGCCGTGGCCGTTGCCGTTGAAACCTTACTGACCGCCGATGTGATGCGTCCCGCCCGCTACCTGGGGAATGAACTGGGGTCGGTGCATCGGGACTGGGAGAGCGCGATCGTCCGGTGGTCGCTGACTTACCCCGAGATCTATGAAGTCGGTTCGTCCAATCTGGGCCACATCATTCTCTACAGCATTCTGAATCATCAGCCCCGCCAACTATGCGATCGGGCCTATCTGCCCGCCGCCGATCTGACAGCCAAACTGCGGGAAACCCAGACCCCGCTGTTCGCGGTGGAATCCCGCCGTGCCCTGACGGATTTTGACATTCTGGGCTTCAGTCTGAGCTACGAACTCGGCGCAACGAATATCTTGGAAATGCTGACCCTGGCCGGGGTACCGCTGACCTGGGCGGAGCGGAATGTGGGGAAATCTGACGGCAGTCAGTGGCCGTTGATCTTCGCGGGGGGCCAGACGGCGACCTCGAACCCCGAACCCTACGCCGACTTCTTCGACTTCATGGCCATGGGCGATGGCGAGGAAGTCCTGCCCGAGATTGGATTGATTCTGGAAGAAGGCAAGTTGGCGGGCCTCAGTCGCCAGGCCTTACTCCTCGACCTGGCCCAAATCCCTGGGGTGTATGTGCCGCAGTTCTATGACATGCAGGCCGATGGCTCGGTGCGGCCCAACCGATCGGACGTGCCGCGCAAAATTCTTCGCCGCGTCGCCGCGCCGATGCCGCACTACTCGATCGGCCTAGTGCCCTACGTCGAAACCGTCCACGATCGGCTCACGGTGGAAATTCGTCGGGGTTGCACTAGAGGTTGCCGCTTCTGCCAGCCGGGGATGCTGACCCGGCCCGCCCGCGATGTGGAGCCAGAAAAAGTGATCGACGCGATCGAGAAGGGAATCCGGGCCACGGGTTACAACGAATTTTCGCTGCTGTCGCTGTCCTGTTCCGACTACCTCGCCCTACCGGCCGTGGGCGTGGAAATCAAAAATCGGATGAAGCACGAGAATATCTCGCTGTCGCTGCCCAGCCAACGGGTCGATCGGTTCGATGAAAATATCGCCAACATTATCGGCGGCACCCGCCAAATGGGTCTGACCTTTGCCCCCGAAGCCGGAACCCAACGGATGCGGGACATCATCAATAAAGGCTTGACCAACGAAGAACTCCTGCGCGGCGTCAAAACTGCCTGGCAACAGGGCTGGGATAAGGTCAAGCTCTACTTCATGATCGGGTTGCCGGGGGAAACCGACGCCGACGTACTGGGCATCGCCGAAACCATGGACTGGCTGCGCCAGGAATGCGGTGCCAAGGGCCGCAAGCGGCTGAATTTCACCGTGACGATTTCCAATTTCACGCCCAAACCGCATACGCCGTTCCAGTGGCATTCCGTGCCGGTGGGGGAATTTGAGCGCAAAAAGGCGTTGCTGAAAGAGGCGTTCTGGAACCTGCGCGGCATCAAGGCCAACTTCACGGATTATCGGATTTCCGCCATGGAGGATTTTGTCGGGCGGGGCGATCGGCGACTGGCTCCCGTGATCAAGCGGGCCTGGGAACTGGGTGCGGGCATGGATGCCTGGTGGGAAAGCACGACCCAAGCCTATGGCGCTTGGACGCAGGCGATCGACGAATCGGGCCTCAGCTGGAAATACCGCCAAGTCGAAGATGGCGAGTGGAATACCTTCGAGCTGGATGAAGCGATCGGCAATTATCGTCTGCCGGACGTCGCCAAACCCCTGCCCTGGGACCACCTCGACACGGGCATCGACAAGCAATGGCTGCATGATGACTTGAAAAAAGCCCTGGAAGCGGCTGTGGTGCCGGATTGTTCCTTCGAGGGTTGCTCGCATTGCGGCGTTTGTAGCGTCGATTTTGGCCACAATATTGTGGTGCCGCCTATGCCGATTCCGGCGTTTGATGGCCACTTCAAGCCGAATACCGATCGCGCCCAGCGGATTCGGATTTGGCATGGCAAGCAGGGGGATATGGCCTTGGTTAGCCACTTGGATCTCTTGCGCTTGTTCGATCGGGCCGTGCGCCGGGCCGCGATTCCGATTTCCTTCACGGGGGGATTCCATCCCAGTCCGCGAATTATGCCCGCCAATGCGTTGTCCTTGGGCTATAGCAGTGACGGGGAAATGGTCGAGTTTGAGCTGACGCGGGTGATGGACATTGCGGAATTTCGCACGGCGCTGGCGGCGCAGTTGCCCGCTGGGATGCCGATTACCCGGATCGAAGAAGCTTCACTCAAAGCCCCGGCGGGGACGGTGTTGCTCGATCGGGCCGAATACCAGATCACCTTGCATAGCGATCGAGATGTGGATTGGGCCGCGATCGCCCAAAAAATCCTCGACAGCCCCGAAATCATCACCCAACACACCAACAAATCGGGCAAAACCTATCCCGTTAATCTGCGCGATCGGCTCTATGAGCTGAAAATTATCACCGCCCAAGCGGACCAAGCCCAGATCCAATACCTCGGCAGTTGTCGCAACGATGGCACGATGCTCCGCCCGCCCGCTGTGCTGGAGATGTTCATGCAGATGGCGGCTTTGCCGATCGGGGCGAATGCTGTGACGGATGTCGTGACCGACGATGCCGCCACGGACGACAGCCCGCCTTTGCGCCTGGGCCGCGTCCACCGGATGCAAGTCATGCTCGACTCCGATCCCCGATAATCCGCCCCAAATCCCCCAAATCATAAAAACCTGTATCGATGCGAACCGATTGAGCTATACTTGGATATGACGGCATTGTTTGCGGCCATTTTTTGCTACTTCGAGTTTTATCGAGGGCATGGCGGTCGCTCGCGAGAGGCAATGTTAGTCCCCAAAGCTTTAGTTTACTGAACATATCGATCGAAGCCGTTGCGCGTGGTGTTTCACGTCGCACTGGATTGATTTATATCAAGGATTAATTGCCAGTATTACGCCCATTCAGCGCGCCAGGGAAACAGTTTCATCCTCCCTGCGCCGATAGGATTTTGAGGAATTTGAATGTCTAAGCAGATCATCATCGCTGAGGAACATCGGATCGCAGCGGTTTTTGACGACGATCAAATACAAGAATTGGTCGTCGCCACGGGTACCCATCAAGTTGGGGACATTTATTTGGGCATTGTGGAGAACGTTCTCCCGAGTATCGATGCCGCTTTTGTGAATATCGGCGACACCGATCGTAATGGCTTTATTCACGTCACCGACCTCGGCCCGCTCAAGCTGCGCAAAACCGCTGGTTCGATCACCGAATTGCTTGCCCCCCAGCAAAAAGTGCTGGTGCAGGTGATGAAGGAACCCACGGGCAGCAAAGGCCCGCGTCTGACTGGTAATGTCTCACTGCCGGGTCGCTATTTAGTGTTGATGCCCTACGGACGTGGCGTTAACTTGTCGCGTCGAATCAAGAGCGAAAACGAACGCAATCGCCTCCGGGCCTTGGCGATCCTGGTGAAGCCAGCGGGCATGGGCATGGTCGTGCGGACGGAAGCAGAGAATATTCCCGAAGAAGCGATCATCGAAGATCTCGAAGCGCTACAACGATCGTGGGAAGGCACCACCGAAGAAGCCCTGGCCAACCGCGCCCCAGCCCTGCTGACCCGCGACGATGACTTCATTCAGAAAGTCCTGCGCGATGCTTACAGTGATGAGGTGAATCGGATCGTGGTCGATTCGGCCCTGGGTCTGAAGGTGGTCAAGCAGCATTTGACTAATTGGGGCGGTGGCAAGTTTCCCCAGGGTCTATTGGTCGATCATCACCGCGAACGTACGCCGATTCTGGAGTATTTCCGGGTGAATGCGGCGATCCGTGAAGCGCTCAAACCCCGCGTTGATCTGCCTTCGGGCGGCTACATTATCATTGAGAAGACCGAAGCGCTGACGGTGATTGACGTCAACTCCGGCTCCTTCACCCGATCGCAGACTTCGCGCGAGACGGTGCTGTGGACGAACTGCGAAGCCGCCACCGAACTGGCCCGCCAAATGCGTCTGCGCAACATTGCCGGCGTGATCGTGGTGGACTTCATCGACATGGATTCGCGCCGTGATCAGCAGCAAGTGCTGGAGCATTTCAATCGCGCGCTCCAAGAAGATAAGGCCAAACCGCAAATCGCTCAGCTCACCGAATTGGGCTTGGTCGAGCTGACCCGGAAGCGTCAAGGCAAGAATATTTATGAACTGTTTGGCCAGGCTTGCGGTACCTGCGGCGGCGTTGGTCTGTTGGCCAAGCTCCCTGGCGAAGAAGGCAGCCAGACGATCCAACCGGGCTACGATCGGGTGCCGGATAACAGCCCCCGTGAATCCCGTCGCCCCGAACCGCGTAATTTGCCCGCCCCAACGACAACGGCGGCGGCACCGGGCGAGTATAGCGACGAGTACGGCGACAGTTCCTTGGAATTGATGCATCATCCGAGCTACCAGGAACGCAGTGGCAATCGTGGACGCGGACGCGGTCGTCGTCGTCGCGGCGAACTCGCCCTGCCGAAGGAGCCAGTGACGCCGCGCATGAGTCCGTGGGAAGAGGAAGCCCGCTATAACCGGGGGCCAAGTCTGGAGCCGGAAGTCGCACCGAGCTTCGATGCCAATGACGATCAACCTGTCCGCAACGATCGGCCGATTCGTGGCGAACGACCGGAGCGCGGTGAACGGCCGGAACGTGGCGAACGACCAGAGCGTGGCGAACGGCCGGAACGCGGTGAGCGACCGGAACGTGGCGAACGACCGGAGCGCGGTGAACGGACAGAACGGGGTCGTGGTCGCGGCAGACGCGATCGCTTCCCGATGGAGCCACCAGAATTTGTGCATGTGGAGATGACCACGGACGAGCAGGAAGTCTATTCCTGGATGGGGATTTCGCCCCTGGTGTTGACGGAGCAGGAAGTGAAGAATCCGCGCAATGCCTATATTGCCGTGACTTTGCCCGGTGAAGCGCCGCCGGAGCAGCCCGCACCCGTAGTCGCACCGCTGAATGAAGTCCGTCGCCGTCCGACCCTGCTTCAGGCGGAACCGGAAAGCCCGAGCTTCGATGCGGCGGATGATGACGATGTCTATTTGGCCCCGATCGTCTTTGAGTCGTCGATTCCTCAGTTCACGGCCCTACCTGAAGAAACCTTCGAGGAACCCGCCCCCCGCCGTTTGATTCGTCAGCGTAGTCGGGTGGCTGATCCAGAGCCAATTGAGGAAGAAGCCAAGGCCGCGCCGAAGAAAAAGCGAATCATCATCGGTCAGAAATTGCAGCCTGAACTGGATTTCAGTCCGGAGCCAATGACGCCGCCGATCATTACCCGCGAACTCCCCGTGCCGATCGCGCCCGTGGAAGAGCCAGAAATCGAAGAAACCGATGATGATCCCGTGGTGCGTCGCCGCCGTCGTCGATCGTCGGCTCGATCGTAGTTTAGCTGCGTTACGCTGATGCCTGATCAACCCGGTCTGACTTACGAACAAAACCTCTGGCAACAAGGGAAATCCTGGATTGCTGGAGTCGATGAGGTGGGGCTGGGCTGTTTGGCAGGGCCGATCGTCGCGGCGGCGGTGGTCATCCCGATCGATTGCGACCCAATTCCCGGTGTGCGTGACTCAAAACAAATGTCCGCAAAGCAGCGGGAAGTGGCATTTGAATTAATTTGTGCCCAGGCGATTCGCGTGGGTGTGGGAATGGCAACGATCGCGGAAATCGATCGGGTGAATGTTTTACAGGCTTCTTATTTGGCGATGAATCGGGCGTTGGGGCGGGTGCAGCCCGTGGATCATGCGTTGATCGATGGCCGATCGATCAAGCCGGGGAAAATTAAGGTTGACTATACGACGATCGTCAAGGGCGATGCGCATTCCTACGCGATCGCCTGTGCGTCGGTGGTGGCGAAAGTGCGGCGCGATCGGTTGATGCAGAAGCTGGCCGAGAAATATCCGGGATACGGCTGGGAGCGGAATGCGGGGTATGGGACGAAGTTGCATTGTGAGGGGTTGCGGCGGTTTGGGGTGACGCGGTGGCATCGACGGAGTTATGCGCCGGTGAAATTGGCGATCGAGCAGTTGGCGTTGTTGTAGGGAAAGGAATTAATATCGTAGGGTGGGCATTGCCCACATCATCAATCACCGCCACAACCCACCAATAATCCCCACCACCGATGCGATCATGGAGAAAATTGTGGGCAGAGTCGTTGATTCGAGCATTTGCGGGGGATTGTGGGCGGAGAATTGTGGGCAGTGCCCACCCTACCAATTGCGGGATAAAACCATGACGATCGCTACTTTAGCTAAACCCCAAGCCGACCAGCCGTTGCTGTTTGAGGCTTTGACTTGGCGGGAGTTCAAAATTGTGGAGCAGTTGCTCGATCGGCCAGGGTATCGGCTGTCCTTTCTTGATGGCGTTTTGGAGATTCAGACAATGCCGAGTGAACAGCACGAGACTGTTAAAGAGCGCCTTGGATCACTATTAGAACTTTACCTACTGGCAGCCGGATTTGACTTTACGCCAACGGGTTCGATGACCTTGGAAAGTGAATCGGGTCTAGTCAAGCGAGAAGCGGATAAGTCATATCGACTGACCGAGAGCCGGAAAAATCCTGATTTAGCCATTGAAGTCGTCTTCAGCAGTGGCGGCATCAATCAGCTGGAAGCCTACAAGCGATTGAAAATTGCGGAGGTTTGGTTCTGGGAGGATGGGGTGCTGGAGGTACACCATCTGCGGGGTGAGGGCGAGGCGGCGCGGTATGAGAAGGTGGCTCAGAGTGAGGCGGTGCCGGGGATTGATCTGGAATTGTTGCGGCGTTGTATCACGATCGTCAATCACGTTGAGGCGATTAAGACCTTCCAGCAGGGAATTCGGGGGTAGCCGATTTCTGCCTGGATTCCAGTGGAGGTTTTAGCCCTATTCGTTGATACCGAGGAGTTTCGTTAACTGGGTATAGATGTCTTTTTTATCACCATCCTTCCGCCGTCCCACGCCAACCACCAGTACCACTACAGTCTGCTCAATCACCTGGTAAACAATGCGATAGCGTTGCCCAACGGCCCTCACGCTCCGAAACCCAGAAAGGTTATCGACTAGCGCCTTACCTTGTTTGGATGGTTCGGTGGCAAGCTGGTCAATTCGATCGCGCAGTTTCGCTTGTTCTCGACGATCTCTGACGGAACCGAGCATTTCGAGGGCCAGTGGCGTTAATTCGATCGCATAATCTTGGTTGTCCGATCGCTCAGTCATAGGCCCAGTTGAGCTTTCGCGACTTCCCAGCTCACCGTTTTGCCTTGGGCGGCTTGACCAATGCTCTCTCGCAATTGGCCAACAAATTCACTGTCAGCCAAAATATCCATCGTTTCCAACAGCTCAGTCAGATAGGCATAACTCAGCGCCGCCATCACGGGTACGCCATCCTGGGTAATCACCACAGGTTCTTGGGTCAGTGATGCGCTCAAGGTTGGCAGTTGCTCTTGGGCTTGGGCGATCGTCAGGTGTTTGGGCATGGGCACACGTTTAAGTGAGATGGCCGCTCTCACTCTAACACTTTCGATTAATGACATCCATGGTCGATCGACACCACCGCCCCGTAGCTAAAGCACAGGGCTAGTAGATCAAGTCCCCTGAAGGGGACTGAAAGAACTTCTTAGCCGGGTTTCCTTACTAGCCCGCCGTTGACGCGCGGGTGGGCTGTGCCACCAACGATGTCCGATCGCGCATCCCCCCAAAATCACACCGCCACCACCTTCGCTCCTTCCGGATTCGCCTGCGCCGTCTGCTTCTCCGACGGTGGCACCACCTGCCAGAACTGCGGCAAATACTTCGCCCAATCTGCCAGAATCGCGATCGCCTTTGGACTCCCTGTGTTCGCCGCGTGAGCCTGTAACAATTCCTTTAACTGCGCCTCACCCGCAGGCGCAATCACCCGCTGCACTGCCACAATCTCTGGATTCACCTTCGCCTGGAACGAGCCATCTTCATCTAAGAAGTAGCCCAAACCACCCGTCATCCCCGCCCCAACGTTGCGGCCCACGGTGCCGAGTACGACGACGACGCCGCCTGTCATGTATTCGCAGCAGTGGTCGCCTGCGCCTTCCACGACGGCCTGTGCCGCCGAGTTCCGTACGGCGAAGCGTTCTCCGGCGCGGCCATTGGCGTAGAGGAAGCCGCCTGTGGCCCCATAGAGACAGGTGTTACCCAAGATCGAGCTATTTGCGGGGTCGAATGCGGCTTCAGCGTGGGGTTTGATGATGATTTCGCCGCCGTGGATGCCTTTGCCCACGTAGTCGTTGGCTTCCCCGGTGAGGGTCAAGGTCATGCAGGGCAGGTTGAATGCGCCGAAACTCTGCCCGATCGAACCAGCAAATTCCAGATTGATCTTGCCGCCGAAGCCATTGTTGCCGTATTGCTTGGCGATCGCACCGCTGACCCGTGCACCGACCGAACGATCGGTGTTCACCACCTTCATTTGCTTCGTTCCGGTTTGCTGATTCGCGATCGCGAATTGGATGTCTTCGTCGGCCAGGATGTCGTCATCGAGGACGAAGCCGTTGCCATGGACATCGCCGTGGTTTAGCCAAGCCCGATCGGTCTTCGTATCCGGCAATTGGGTCAGGCAATTGAGGTTGAAGTTAGCGGTTTTGGCTAACTTCGCACCGGGGCGAACTTTCAGCAAATCGGCGCGGCCAATTACGTCGTTCAAGCTGCGATAACCCAACTTCGCCAGGAGCGATCGCACTTCCTCGGCGACAAAGATGAAGAAGTTGACCACATGCTCCGGCATCCCGGTGAATCGCTTCCGCAATTCCTCCCGCTGACTCGCAACACCGACGGGGCAGCTATTCGTGTGACAAATCCGGGCCATGATGCAGCCTTCGGCAATCATCGCGATCGACCCAAAGCCAAATTCCTCGCCGCCCATCAATGCTGCCATCAGCACATCCCAGCCCGTTTTGATGCCGCCATCGACGCGGAGGAGGACGCGATCGCGCAGTTGGTTTTCCATCAGGGTTTTGTGGACTTCGGTGAGGCCCAATTCCCACGGGCTTCCGGCGTGTTTGATGGACGATAGCGGCGATGCGCCCGTGCCGCCGTCGTGGCCGGAGATTTGGATGATGTCGGCATTGGCTTTGGCGACGCCTGCGGCGATTGTGCCAATCCCGACTTCCGCCACCAATTTCACCGAAACCTTGGCCACGGGATTGATCTGGTGCAAGTCATAGATCAACTGCGCCAAATCCTCGATCGAGTAAATGTCGTGGTGCGGCGGTGGCGAGATTAGGGTGACACCGGGCTTCGATCGGCGCAGCATGGCGATGTACGGACTCACCTTCGGCCCCGGCAGTTGCCCGCCTTCACCGGGTTTTGCGCCTTGGGCCATTTTGATTTCGAGTTGTTGGCCGCTCATCAGGTATTCGGGCGTGACCCCGAAGCGGCCCGAAGCGATCTGCTTCACCGCCGAGTTGGCTGTGTCGCCATTCCGTAGCCCTTTCAAATGCGGCAGATCCAGCGAAACGCCATCCACCACGTTATCCATCACATTAAATCGCACCGTATCTTCGCCGCCTTCGCCGGAGTTGGATTTGCCGCCGAGACGGTTCATGGCGATCGCCAAGACTTCATGGGCCTCACGGGACAAGGCTCCCAAGGACATGCCCCCGGTGACAAAGCGCTTGACGATATCCGTGGCGGATTCGACTTCGCTGAGTTCGATCGAGGTGCGATCGCTCGCGAATTCCAACAAATCCCGCAATGCTGTGGGTGGTCGATCGTTCTGGTATTTCTGGTAAGACTCGTAGTGATCGTAGCTATTTTGCTCCACCGCTTTGTGCAGATACTTCGCCATTTCGGGGCTGTTCATGTGGTACTCGCCGCCGGGACGGAACTGCACGAAGCCCATATTTTCCAGCTTTTTGCTAGTCAATTCGGGGAAGGCGCGGATGTGGAACGACATCGTTTCCTGGGCCAATTCCGCCATGGTCAAGCCGCCCATCCGCGACGCCGTGCCGTTAAACGCCGTTTGCAACAAGTCGCCGCCAATCCCGATCGCCTCGAAGATCTGTGCCCCGTGGTAGCTACCGAGGAGTGAAATCCCCATTTTGGACAGAATCTTCAGCAAGCCATTCTCGATCGACTTACGAAAATTCTCCTGGGCACCGACGAGGCTGATTTGCGGGATTTTGCCCGTTTCCATTAGCTTCTGGCTCCGAGGCATGGCCCACCATTGCCGCACCGTATCCAACGCCAAGTAAGGACAAACCGCACTGGCACCGTAACCCACCAAGCAAGCAAAGTGATGCGTACTCCAGGCTTGGGCCGTGTCGCAGACAATCGAAGCGTGCATCCGCAATCCCTGACGAATCAGGTGATGGTGGACGGCTCCGACGGCAACTAAGGGCGGAATGTAGCTTTGGGAGAGGGAGAGCGGCGTTTGATTGCCATTGGCGTCCAACCGATCGCTCAGAATCAAAATCTGCTTACCCGCTTTCACCTGCTGCACGGCCCGATCGCACAAGGCCCGCACCGCCGCCGCCAACCCCGTGGGGCCAGACAAAATGTTATACAACGTTGACAATCCCACGGTGGGAATTGCGCCCGCTTGCACCGAAGCGAGTTCCGCTTCCGTCAAAACCGGGGATTCCAGCATTAAAGTTTTCGCGAGTTCTGGCTGCGCTTCCAGCAGATTGCCCCGCGATCCGAGGGACATATTTAGCCCCATGACCAATTTTTCGCGCAGGGGGTCGATCGGGGGATTCGTCACCTGGGCAAAGCGCTGCTTGAAATAGTCGTACAGCAAGTGGGGCCGCTGGGACAGCACCGCCAGGGGCGCATCGTCGCCCATGCAGAACGTCGGCTCCTTCCCTTGGGCGGCCATCTCATTGATGATCATTTCCACATCTTCCGAGGTGTAGCCGAAGGCGTTCTGATGCTGCAACAGCGCATCGCCCTCGTACAACGCCTTTTCCTGGAATGCCGCTTCCTTCAGGGTTTGGCGATGTTCACGCAACCATTCCCCGTAGGGATGAGCCGAGGCGATTTCCTGCTTCAGTTCCCAGTTCTTCGATAATGTGTTGGTTTCCAGATCAAAGGCAATCATCTGCCCTGGCCCTAAACGACCTTTTTCAATAATCTCCGACTCTAACAACGGCACCACGCCTGCCTCGGAGGACACAACGATGTAACCGTCCTTGGTAATCGCATACCGCGCCGGACGTAAACCATTCCGATCGAGCGTCGCCCCCACCTTCCGCCCATCGGAGAAGACCAATAGCGCTGGCCCATCCCAGGATTCCTGAATGCCGCTGTAGTATTCGTAGAAATCAACAATTTCCGGATATTGCAGCAAGTCCGGCTGATTCTTGTACGCCTCCGGTACCAGGATCATTAGTGCTTCCATCGGACTGCGACCCGCTTCTAGCAGCAGTTCCATCACGTTGTCGAGGTTGGCGGAGTCGCTGTTATTGGCATTGACGATCGGTTTAATCTGGTCGATCGCTTTGCCCAATTTCTCACTGACCAAATCCGACTGCCGCGCCACCATCCAATTGATATTGCCCAGCAGCGTATTGATTTCGCCGTTGTGACCCAAGTAGCGCATCGGCTGTGCCAACGGCCATTTCGGCATCGTGTTCGTGCTGAAGCGACGGTGGTAGACGGCGAACACGCTCTTGTAGGCCGGATTTTTGAAGTCTAAGTAGAAATTACCCAGGACTTCCGATCGCACCATGCCCTTGTAGACGATCGTCCGCGACGAGAACGAACAGAAGTAGAAATCCGGCGAATCCACCACATTCTCGATTTGCTTCCGCGCAATATAGAGCTGGCGTTCCAGGGCCTCGCCCGACTGCGCCGAAGTCACCACCACCTGCTCAATCTGTGGGAGAAATCCCTTCGCCTGCACCCCCAAAATCTCCGGCTGAATCGGCACCACCCGCCAGCCCAACACCGTGAACCCCGACGCCTTCAGTCGCCCTTCCGTCTTCTGCCGGGCCTGCGCCGCCACCAGCTCACCCTGGGGCAAGAACACCATTCCCACAGCGGTTTGACCCGCAATCAAGTCCTGACCCAACCCCTTCGCCCAAGCTCCAAAAATCTCCCAAGGAATCGCCGTCATCACCCCCGCGCCATCGCCGGAATCGTAATCCGCGCTACAGCCGCCCCGGTGTTCCATACAGCCCAAAGCCGTCAGCGACTTCTGCACCAAATCATGGGACGATCGGCCCCGTTGATCGACCACAAACCCCACACCACAGGCATCGCGTTCCTCGACCAACCACCGTTGACCCGCGTAACCATTATTCGTGGAACTGATGGCATACCCCTGATTGGTGGGTTGATTTGGCATGGTGTGGTTCATGGGTGGGTCAGCTACAGATTTATTCAATATCGCGCAGTCAGACCGAGCATTGCAATATGTTCGATCGGATTTTGCGCATTGTGGGGAAGAAGATTCTATAAAATTTTGGGGTGGCTGACAATCCCCGACCTTCCGCATCAATGCCGATCGACTACGCCATTCTTCCGCCTTGGGTTCAAACCCAAGGCTCACAGCCCAAGTCCGTTAAAACGGACTGAAGAGTCACCACAACATGCATTTCAACCCGTTTCAATGGGTTTTCGCTATGAGCCTTGGGTTTGAACCCAAGGTGGATGCGGCCAACTGACCACCCAATCATCACCCAACCAGCCCGATCGGAACGTTTCAACCGAATGTCGCGTCCCCATGAACATCGCCTAAAATATCCCGACCCATCTACCCGCCTTTGCCATGCTGTCCCGCCATCTGATCGCCGCCCTCCTCATTGCCAGCCCGATCGGATTTACCCTCCCAGCTTTCGCCCAAACCCCGATCGTCCAACCTGCACCGCTGCAACAAGGTCGCAAAATCCAATTCAACGGCCAATCCGAACCCGTCGGCTGGAGTCAATGGCAAACGTCTCAGGGCCAACGACTCTTCATCAGCGAAATCGCCCTGACCCAATTATTCGGCGTCCAACTCCTCAGCAGTACCGATCCAAAGATCCAGCCGATCGCCTGGTTTTCGGGGATCAATCGGTCGATCGCCCAACTGCCTGTCCAATTCGTCGGCACCGAACGCCACTTCGACATCACCGATTTTGCCGCCCTCTCCGGCTGGGAAATCCGTTTGAATAGTGGGCAAATCAGCATCACAACGCCCAGCGCCAAGGTGCAAGGGATTCAAATCAGCCAACAACCTTGGGGCGATCGACTGGAAATCGCGCTCGATGGCCCGATCGCTTATCAAACTAATGCACTGAAAGATGAATTTAGTTTGACCTTGAATGCCCAGACGGAGCAGGCGATCGGGCAGGCGATCAATCAGATTTGGCAGTATCCGCCGCTGCCGACTCCGATCCCGACTCCGACCCCGACTACGCCGACCCAGCCCGGTTTAACGCCCATCCGACCCATCGCCCCCAAACCGCTCCCGACGCCCATCGTCAAGCAGCAAATTCTCCCAACGCCTGCGCCCACCCCAACACCTACCCCGACGCCCACCCTGCTTCCCGGCGAAGACCCCCGCGACAACGTCATCCCCGCCCCCACCATCCCGGTCAACAAATTCAAACGGCTTCAAACCTTCAAACTCGAAACTACCGCCCAAAGCACCATCCTCAAACTCGGTCTACCCCTCGCCATCCGCCCCCAAATCCGCACCGAATACAATCCCACCCGCCTGATCATTGACATCGGCAATCCCGTCACGCCCGATCGCGACATCCAGTGGATAAACGGCCTGCAATGGCGACAACGTCTGATCAACGGCTTCCCCATCAGCTGGCTCGAACTCGATCCCAAACAACCCGGACTTCGGATTCAACCACTCCTCCCCAACCAAACCAAACCCGACCAGGCAATCATCGATCAGCCATCCCTCACAGGCGTCGCTACCGTCAGCCAAACTGCCCGCAGTGCTGGGGCGATCGCCGCGATTAACGGCGGTTACTTCAACCGCAATAACCAATTTCCCCTCGGAGCCATTCGGATCAACCAAATCTGGCGATCGGGGCCAATCCTCGATCGCGGCATCATCGCTTGGAATCCGAACGGCGACTGGCAGTTCGATCGGCTGACGAACCAAGCCGCTGTGCTCAAAGACGGCACCCGAATCGAACTCAAAGCCTTCAACAGTGCCTACCTCCAAGCCGGAATCGCCCACTACAACAAAGATTGGGGCCTCACCTACAGCAGCATGACCGACGGCGAAGTAATCGCCACGATCCGCAACGGCCAAGTTTTCACCCAAACCGTGGCGGAAAAAGTGGGCACGATCGTCCCGATCGCCATCCAAGACGAACTCCTCGTCTTCCGCTCGAACCGCACAGGCGCAGCCCAATTCTCGATCGGTACGGTCGTCCAAATCGATCGGACGATCGCGCCCACCCTGAATCGCTTCGACCCGAATAATTACCAAAACATCATTGGCGGCGGCCCCTTGCTCCTGCTGAAGGGCCAAAGCGTCCTCAATACTGCAAACGAAAACTTCACCCCCGCTTTCCTCAAGGGCCGCGCCGCCCGCAGCGCGATCGCCCAAACCAGCAATGGCCAAATCCTCTTCGTCGCGGCCCAGAACAGTCCCGACAGCAATGGTCCGACCTTCGCCGAATTCACCCAAATCCTCCAGCAAATCGGTGCGATGAATGCGCTCAACCTTGATGGCGGCAGTTCGACGACGCTCTACCTCGGAGGACAGATTGTCGATCGCGCCCCCCGCAGTTCCGCCAGTGTCCACAACGCGATCGGCATCTTTGTCACTCCGAAACTGTGACCTGGATCACCTGTCCCCAGGGGGTTCTCAAACCTTCGGTAAAGCCTATTTAAAATATCCGTGAATTGCGCGGTTTCGCCATGGTCAGGTGGCCCGCTGTTTGTTAGCTTGATGTGTGGCAATGACCCAACTCAGATTTATGCAAGCATCCGTCCCAACCCAAGAGGTACCTGTGGCTCAAGTACAAGAAATCAATCCCATGTCCGCCTTTGCCAACCTCGGCAACCCGATTGCCGCCACGGAGCTGCGTCCCTGGGGTTCGTTCACGATTCTGGAAGAAGGCAAAGGCTACAAAATCAAGCGGATTGATGTCAAACCGGGCCATCGTTTGAGCCTCCAAATGCACCACCACCGCAGCGAGCACTGGATCGTGGTCGCGGGTACGGCCAAAGTCGAATGCGGCGATGCGACGATCGTCCTCGGCAGCAACCAATCGACCTACGTGCCCCAATGCACCACCCACCGCCTGGAAAACCCCGGCGTGATCCCGCTGATTCTGATCGAAGTTCAGAACGGTGAATACCTCGGTGAAGATGACATTGTTCGGTTCCAAGACGACTACTCCCGCGCCAACTAAATCTTGCGCGCACATCGAGCGAATTAAAGCGGGGGGTGGATCATGCGATCGCCCCCCGCTTTGGCATAATGGGGATTGATTCCCGCCCGCCGACTCCCCTGCCATGATCCAAATTTCCGATACCGCGATCAATGAAATTGAACGGATGCGTACCCGCCAGCCGGACAGTCCGCATTTTCGCCTCGCCGTGATCGCCGATGGCTGTGCGGGCCGTGCCTACGATCTGCAATTCGCCCGCCAAATCCAACCCACGGATCACCACTTCACCCTCAAACAATTGTCGATCGTCATCGATCCCGCCAGCGCCGAACAGCTCCAAGGCCTCGCGATCGATTACACCGAAGACCTGATGGGCGGCGGCTTCCAATTCAGCAATCCCCAAGCCCACCGCACCTGTGGCTGCGGCATTTCCTTCGCGATCGCCACCGACAACACCGACCAATGGACAGTCGATTGTGGCCTCTAGAACATCCCCGCAAGAAAATCCCGCCGCCCTTGCTTCAAAATCGCCACATCTTACGGTATAGTGGGAAGCTGTTGAAAACTTCGGAATCGCCAGGCAATAAAGGCAAAGAATCACAATGCCAACCATCCAGCAACTCATTCGAGATCAGCGGAGCACCGCAGGCAAAAAAACCAAGTCGCCTGCACTGAAGAGCTGCCCGCAACGTCGTGGGGTCTGTACACGTGTGTACACCACCACGCCGAAAAAGCCGAACTCGGCCCTCCGCAAGGTGGCACGGGTACGTTTGACCTCTGGTTTTGAGGTTACGGCTTACATTCCTGGCATCGGCCACAACCTCCAAGAACACTCCGTTGTGATGATTCGCGGCGGTCGTGTGAAGGACTTGCCCGGTGTGCGCTATCACATTATTCGCGGCACCTTGGATACAGCGGGCGTGAAAGACCGCAAACAAGGTCGATCGAAGTACGGCGCGAAGCGTCCGAAACCAGCGGCGGCAAAGTAGCTTGTTAAAGTAGTAGCTGTGTCACATGGCTAAGAATTCGTTCGTTGTGAGTTGCTTGGGACGAATTCTTGGCTAAGTCGTGAGATTGACAGATGTCGTTAACTCCATGATTTAGCCCTAGGTTGAATCGGCGCGGTAACTGGTTTCCCCAAAGATCGATGCTGGATCGGAAACCTTGTTCTAGCTTGTGCATACCTAGTCTTTCTATGTGTTTGGCGGCGTGTTTGCGTCGCGCTGCTCGCATCATCGATTGTCTATAGATCTCGTAAGGAAACCAAAGCAATGTCTCGTCGCGCCGATATTAAGAAACGTCCGATCCCGCCCGATCCCCTGCACAATTCCCGTCTGGTCACCATGATCGTCCGCCGGATCATGCACAGTGGCAAAAAATCCCTGTCGAACCGGATTGTCTACGGGGCCTTTGACATCATCAAAGAGCGCACTGGCTCCGAACCGATGGAAGTGTTCGAGCGGGCAATCAAGAACACCACGCCTTTGGTTGAAGTCAAAGCGCGCCGGGTTGGTGGTGCCACTTACCAAGTGCCGATGGAAGTCAAGAACGATCGCGGTATCGCCTTGGCGCTGCGCTGGTTGATCCAGTTTTCCCGCGCTCGTGCGGGCAAATCCATGGCGATCAAGCTCGCCAATGAGCTGATGGATGCGTCCAACCAAACCGGTGGAGCAATTCGGAAACGGGAAGAAACCCACCGGATGGCCGAAGCGAACAAAGCATTCGCACACTATCGGTATTAAAACGTATAGAATCTTAACGGTGTGGCATTCGGCCTAATGGGCCGGATTTGCTGCATCGACCGAGTCCCCACATATCGAGGAGGTAACCGTGGCTCGTACCGTTCCGCTCGAAAGAGTAAGAAATATCGGCATCGCAGCGCATATTGACGCTGGCAAAACCACCACAACGGAACGGATCTTGTTCTATTCCGGCGTGGTGCACAAGATTGGTGAAGTGCACGACGGCGGTGCCACCACTGACTGGATGGAACAAGAGAAAGAGCGCGGTATCACCATTACAGCGGCTGCCATCAGTACTCAGTGGACCCGCCGGGATCCCGAAAAGCCAAATGATATTATGCCTGGGGCATTTGAGCACCAGATCAATATTATCGATACCCCCGGACACGTGGACTTCACGATCGAAGTTGAGCGTTCCATGCGCGTCCTCGACGGCGTGATTGCGGTGTTCTGTTCCGTCGGTGGCGTGCAGCCCCAGTCGGAAACGGTTTGGCGTCAAGCCGATCGCTATGAAGTGCCCCGCGCCATCTTCGTTAACAAGATGGATCGCACGGGTGCGGATTTCTTCAAGGTCTATGAGCAGGTCAAAGATCGTCTCAAGGCTCCGGCACTGGCTTTGCAAATCCCGATCGGGGCGGAGGAAAACTTCCAAGGCATCGTGGATTTGGTGCGGATGAAGGCTTACATCCACAAGGATGACCTGGGTAAGGAAATCGAAGTCAGCGAGATTCCCGATGACCTTAAAGCCAAGGCTCAGGAATTCCGCACGAAGCTGATTGAAGCGGTGGCGGAAACCAGCGAAGACTTGATGAACAAGTACTTCGAAGGGATTGAGCCGACGGTTGAGGAGATCCAGCTTGCTGTGCGTCATGGCGTATTGGCTGGCACGATCATCCCGATGTTCTGCGGTTCTGCTTTTAAGAACAAAGGCGTACAGCAGTTACTCGATGCGGTGGTGGATTATCTCCCCGCCCCGATCGATGTCAAGCCGATCGAAGGCACGATGTCCGATGGTTCGATCGTCACGCGGCCTTGTTCCGATGACGAGAAATTAGCGGCTTTGGCATTCAAAGTCATGACTGACAAGTTTGTCGGTCGTTTGACCTTCGTCCGGGTCTATTCCGGCGTGCTGAAGAAAGGTAGCTATATCTACAACACCAGCAAGGATGCGAAGGAACGCGTTTCCCGCTTGATCATCATGAAGGCCGATGAGCGGCTGGATGTGGATGAACTGCGGGCGGGCGATCTGGGTGCAATTCCCGGTTTGTCGAACACGCTGACGGGTGACACGCTCACCGCCGAAGGCGACGAGATCATCCTGGAATCGCTGTTTATCCCCGAACCCGTGATTTCGGTCGCGGTCGAGCCGAAGACCAAGAGCGACATGGAGAAACTCTCCAAAGCGCTGAAGGCGCTCTCGGAAGAAGACCCCACCTTCCGCGTTAACATCGACTCGGAAACCAATCAAACCGTAATCGCCGGGATGGGTGAGCTTCACCTCGAAATCCTGGTGGATCGGATGATGCGGGAATTCAAGGTCGAAGCCAACGTTGGTGCGCCGCAAGTGGCCTACCGCGAGACGATTCGCAAATCCGTCAAATCGGAAGGCAAGTTTGTCCGGCAGTCCGGCGGTAAGGGTCAGTATGGTCACGTTGTGATCACACTGGAACCGGGTGAACCCGGCTGCGGTTTCGAGTTCGTCTCGAAGGTTGTGGGTGGTACGGTGCCGAAGGAATATGTCGGCCCAGCGGAAGCTGGGATGAAAGAAGCCTGCGAATCCGGTGTGATTGCAGGTTATCCTTTGATTGACGTGAAAGCCACGCTGATCGATGGTTCTTACCACGACGTTGACTCGAACGAGATGGCATTTAAGATTGCCGGATCGATGGCACTGAAAGATGCGGTGCTGAAGGCTTCGCCGGTCTTGCTCGAACCGATGATGAAAGTCGAGGTCGAGGCACCGGAAGATTATTTGGGTCCGGTTATGGGGAACTTGATTTCCCGCCGGGGTCAAATTGAATCCCAGGGTGTGGAACGGGGCATCGCGAAAGTGGTGACCAAGGTTCCCCTCGCTGAGATGTTTGGTTATGCTACCGACATCCGATCGATGACCCAGGGTCGAGGCACCTTCACGATGGAATTTGCTAACTACGAGGAAGTTCCTCGGAATGTGGCCGAGACCATCATCGCCAAAAACAAAGGCAACTAAATTTGTTTGGGAACGTTTAATCCGCAACGAGGAATACTAAAACATGGCACGTACTAAATTCGAACGCAACAAACCCCACGTCAACATCGGCACGATCGGCCACGTTGACCACGGTAAAACCACTTTGACCGCCGCTATTACTTCGACTTTGGCCGCCTTGGGTCAAGCCGCAGCGCGGGGTTATGCGGACATCGACGCCGCACCGGAAGAAAAGGCCCGTGGTATCACGATCAACACGGCGCACGTGGAGTACGAAACGGCTAGCCGTCACTACGCGCACGTGGACTGCCCCGGACATGCTGATTATGTGAAGAACATGATCACGGGCGCAGCCCAAATGGATGGCGGTATCTTGGTTTGCTCGGCGGCTGATGGTCCCATGCCCCAGACCCGTGAGCATATCTTGCTTGCCCGTCAGGTCGGCGTTCCTAGCCTGGTGGTCTTCTTGAACAAGAAGGACTTGGTCGATGACGACGAGCTGTTGGAATTGGTCGAAATGGAAGTGCGCGAGCTGCTTTCCAGCTACGACTTCCCCGGCGACGACACCCCGATCACGATCGGTTCGGCCACCAAAGCGTTGGAATTCATGCAGGCCAACCCCAAAACCCAAAAGGGTGAGAACGAGTGGGTCGATGCCATTCACACCTTGATGGAAACGGTGGATTCCTACATCCCTACCCCCGAGCGGGAAATCGACAAGCCGTTCTTGATGGCCGTTGAGGACGTGTTCTCGATTACGGGTCGGGGTACTGTGGCCACGGGTCGGATTGAGCGTGGCGCGATCAAGATTCAAGAAGAAGTGGAATTGGTCGGGATTCGCGACACCCGCAAGACTACTGTGACGGGGATCGAAATGTTCCGGAAGCAGTTGGATCAAGGTCAAGCGGGCGACAACGCCGGTTTGCTCTTGCGGGGTTTGCAGAAGGAAGACATCGAGCGCGGTATGGTCTTGGCCAAAACCGGTTCGATCAAGCCCCACACCACGTTTGAGTCGGAAGTCTACATCTTGAAGAAGGAAGAGGGTGGCCGTCACACGCCGTTCCTGCCTGGCTACCGCCCGCAGTTCTACGTTCGGACCACCGACGTGACTGGGACGATCAGCGACTTCACCAGCATCGACGGCGACAAGGCTGAGATGGTGATGCCCGGTGACAATATCAAGATGACGGTGACTTTGATCAACCCGGTGGCGATCGAGCAAGGGATGCGTTTTGCTATTCGTGAAGGCGGTCGGACAGTGGGTTCGGGCATTGTGTCCAAGATCCTCAAGTAAATAATTAATGCGGGGTGGTGGTGAAAGCGGCCGCCCCGCATTGATTTCTGCTACGCTGGGATGAATTCGTTCAATATTGGTATTAGCGCCTTGGGATGAGTTCCCGCCGTTATCTCAATTGTTGAACCCCATCTGAACCTTGAAAATTTATCGGTAGCACACCGAATAGGAATTTGATCATGGCTACACCTGCTCAGCAAAAAATTCGCATTCGTCTCAAGGCCTTCGATCGTCGGTTGTTGGACACTTCCTGCGAGAAGATCGTCGAAACTGCGAACCGGACGCAGGCGACTGCGGTTGGCCCGATTCCGTTGCCGACGAAGCGCCGCATTTATTGCGTGTTGCGATCGCCCCACGTGGATAAGGATTCCCGTGAGCACTTCGAGACGCGGACGCACCGTCGTTTGATTGATATTTATCAGCCTTCTTCGAAGACGATCGATGCGTTGATGAAGTTGGATTTGCCTTCTGGTGTGGATATTGAAGTGAAGCTGTAATTGATCGGTGGGGGTGGGCGTGGAATGCGCGCCCCTACGGGGATCGAATTATTGGTGTAATCATTTTGCCCCTTGGTGTTGCGTTTGCGATACTGAGGGGTGACGCTTTTGGGGAGATGGTGAATGGCTTATAGCGATTTTACATTGGCGAAGGTGCGGAAGGAATTGGCGGTGACGATCGTCGATCGTCCGCATTTGTTTGCGGGGACGAAAGCGATGCCCCCTTCGGCGTTTTTAGCGCAGTCATTGGAACGCTATACCAGTTTGGCTTCCCTGATTGGGACAGAGAAGGCAAAGTCGGAGTTTTTGATTGCACCGATTCTGGCGGAAGTGCGCGATCAGGTCGGGAATCAAATTGGGCTATTTTCCGGCACGGAATTCTCAGTGGAGCCGGAGAAGGGATTGCAGGGTTTTTGTGATTTTATTTTGAGCCGATCGGCGGAGCAGCTTGATGTGACTGCGCCCGTGATGACGATCGTCGAAGCCAAAAACGATAATCTCAAAAGTGGCTTGGGGCAATGCATTGCCGAGATGGTGGCGGCACAGATTTTCAACGATCGGGAGGGGAAACCGATTGATGTGATCTATGGGGCCGTGACCAGTGGGACGAACTGGCGGTTTCTCCGGCTTCAGGGACAAACGATCGAGATCGACGAGTCAGAGTATTTCATCAACCAAATCGAGCAGATTTTAGGCATTTTGCTGCTGCCATTTCAGGATTTGCTGAGTTAGGCTTTGCGCGATCGGGCCGTACGGAATAGGCCGATCGGATATCTCATCTCTATCTTCGAACCGATGCCAATAGCAGTGCGAAAATACTATGGTGGAGGGGAAGATACTCGCTTGATTGATGGAAATCCATGACTCGCAACGTTCACGACCAATTCGCCAAAGAGTGGATGCAGGAACTGTTGGTGGATTTTGGGGAGGTAAAAGTTGAGTTTCAGGTGAGTGCGGAAATTCGCAAAGTCGATGTGTACTTTAAGCCACCCGCGATCGCCCATCCGGCACCGGAAACCTTGATCGGCAGTTTTGGCAAAATGCTCAAAACACCAGCGCTGATTGAACCCTTTCGGAACGCCGTGTCGCCTGATGGTGTGGAAGACTGTTTTGAGAAGCTGTTTGCGGTGCGTGGCACCATCCGCCGTAAGGCCAATCGGGACAAGCACAAGTTGCTCGAAAAGGAACGCCCGCGCCTCTGGATTATCTCACCCACGATTTCCCCAAAGTTGCTTCAGGTGACAGGTGGGCAGGAGCAGCCCGGTTGGCCTCAGGGGATCTATTTTCTCACGACGATCCAGCGTACTGCCCTGGTTGCGGTGCACCAGTTGCCAGTCAATCTTGATACACTGTGGTTACGGCTATTTGGCCGCGATCAAGTGCAAGCCCAAGCGGTGCAGGAAGTTTTGGCGTTGCCTGACCATCATCCCTACAAGTATCAGACCATCGAGCATTTAGCACGGTTGCAAATGAACTTGCAGGCCAGACAAAATGAAAGCAGACTTTTTAAGGAGGTCGTGATGAACTTATCGCCAGTTTACGATGAGTGGCGGGAAAAGACTATCGCTGAGGGTAGAAAACAAGGTATTCCTTTTGGCCAGCTAGAACTACTCAAGCGGCAACTGACAGCAAAGTTCGATCGGCTATCGCCGCAAATCTTGGAACCCCTCGATCGGCTGAACTCGCAGCAGTTATCCGAACTAGCGATCGCGCTGTTGTCGTTTGGGGAACTGGCGGATCTCGATCGGTGGCTTCAGGTCAATGGGGTTTAAGTTCGATCGCCTGCTATCTCACTAAGGTGTCCACCGATCGTGCCCCAGTAGGACATCGATCGACACCATCACATCCGAGAAGGCCAGCGGACTAATTGTGCCAGTGGTATAGGTTTGTTTGGACTGATAATCCCCGTTGATTGGATCACGGAACACCACGAGCTTGTTGTCCGGGAGATTCAAGACCCAATATTCTTGGATTCCGGCTGCCGCATAGATTTTATCCTTGATCGCCAAATCCTTTTTCAGGCTGGTATTAGCAAACTCCATCAGCCAAAAAATATTTTCAGGATACGGATGGTGCGCTTCATACTCCCAGAATAGCGGCTGAACGATCGCGATATCCGGTTCTGGCTCCGATTGGCTCACTTGCAACGTAATTGGGTGACCTTCACGAACTTGCACCCGCCGTCCGAGCAAATCGCGGAGGTACGCGATCGTTAAGCTCCCACGACCCGCATGGGGCGCGCCTTCTGACGGCATAATCACCAATTCCCCATTCAATAATTCCACTGGCTGATCATCAAATACCCCCGCATTCACCGCTTGGTGATATTGGTCGATCGTCCATCGATAGATTGCAGCAGTCATAGCCACCTCGCAAGTCGTCCGTTCATTCTAGCAAATATGGAATTTGCCAGAAAACCATTGCAGTCGATTGGAACGCAAGGCCAAATAAGCTACATTAAAGAGCAGGTTTATCCAGCTTCACGGAACTCTCCATGACCTTTTCTTCGATCGCTGTCCGGGAAATGCCGATCTTTCCCTTGCCCGGTGTGGTGCTGTTTCCAGGGCGGCCCTTGCCCCTGCATATTTTTGAATATCGCTACCGGATTATGATGAACACGGTGCTCGAAAGCGATCGGCGATTTGGCATTCTGATGTGGGATCAAGAAACCAATCAACCCAGCAACATTGGCTGCTGTGCCGAAATTGTCCAATTCCAGCGCCTCCCCGACGATCGGATGAAAGTCCTCACCCTCGGCCAACAGCGCTTCCGCGTCCTCGAATACACCCGCGAAAAACCCTACCGCGTCGGCCTGATCGAATGGATCGAAGACGAACCCACGAACCTCGATCTGCGTCCCCTCGGCCGTGAAGTCGATACCCTGCTCCATGATGTCGTGCGGCTCTCATCCAAACTGATGGATCAGCCGATCGACATGCCCGACGACGTCCCCGATCTGCCGCTCGAACTGTCCTACTGGATCGCCAGCAACCTCCACGGCGTTCCCGAAGAGCAACAGGCGCTCCTGGAAATGCAAAGCACCGAAGATCGGCTGCAACGCGAAGTCGAGATCCTCAGTTCCACCCGTAGTCATCTCGCCGCCAAAAGCGTATTGAAAGACACCCTGGTCGATGTTGATTTAGATTGACCCGTGGGGGCGCGCATCCCGCGCCCTCAGCCCGATCCACGCACCAAACCGATCGCGCCCTTCAGATCGATCGGCAAACATTCTGTACAAACCCCTCCGGAATCAAATCATAACTGCCAAAAATCTTCAGTTGCTCCGTATGCGACGCCAGATCCAACAGCACGGCCTGAGTCAGTGGATCGCGGGTATCCGCCTCCATATCGATAAAAAACAGATAATCCCCCATCGATCGCTTACTCGGCCGCGACTCAATCCGACTTAGATTAATCCCCCGATCGGCGAAAATTTGCAATAACTTCAACAAACTCCCCGGCTGATTCGCCTTGAGGCTGACGGCCAGTGAGGTCAGACTGCCACCAGGCGATGCGTTCCGGCTCAAGAGAATAAACCGGGTGCAATTATCCGGCTGGTCGTTAATCGGACAGGCCAAAACGGGTTCGCCATAGATCTGCGCGGCCCGCTGGGACGAAATCGCCGCGATCGTCGGATCAGACAAATGCTGGATGCCCGCCGTAGTCGAATTCGCCGCAATTTGTTCCGCCTGCGGTAAATGGGCCGCCAGCCAGCGGGGACATTGACTCAAGGCCTGGGGATGGGAGTAGACCCGCCGAATCTGGCTCAAATCGGTGGCCCGCGTCACCAAAGCATGTTGAATCGGCATCACCAACGCCCGATGAATCTGCAACTGATCCAGTTGCCACAGACTGTCCATCGTCATCGTCACCCCGCCTTCCACCGAATTCTCCACGGGCACGATCGCCCAGCTCACCGCACCCTGAGCCAAGGCTTCCAGGGTTAAGGCAATACTGCTGTAGGCTTGGAGGTCGTAGCGGGGTTGGGCCGCTTGGGCCGTGAGCCAGTCCCGACAAATCAGGGCCGCCGCCTCCGTATAAGTCCCAGCCGGGCCAAGATGGCCGATCGTTGGGGTGGTCAGGGATGGTACGGGATTAGTCATGGTTTTGGCGGAGGAAACTCAGTCATCTTGAGGAGGATCAAACCGATCGAATTAGCGTTTCATGAAGCTATGGGGATTGTTCTGGGTAATTTTGCGGATCACCGTTTAAAGTTAGTAAACTAGACATATCCCCCGGCTGGCATCACTCGACTGGCATCACTCAACACTCTATCCCATCCTCGCGAAACCGTTGTAACTGCATGGATACCTGCTTCCAGGCCAAACAATCCGTTGAACTGTTCATCCCCGATGCGGCGATGCCGATCGCGGCCTATCTGCGCCAGTCGGCACGGGTCGTGCGGGCACTGGGCAGTTCGGAGAGTGTGATCGCCCTCGGCGGCGAGCTGTTCCAACTGCGGCTGAAACCGCTGAATTTTCTTTCACTGCGACTCCAACCGATCGTTGACATGCGCGTGTGGACTACGGGCGATGGCACATTGCACATCCAATCCGTGGCCTGCGAGATCCTCGGCCTAGAACAATTCAATGCGCAACAGTTCATGTTGAACTTGGTGGGGGAATTGCAGCCCGTGACGATTCGGCGGACGGTGTGGCTCCAAGGTCACGTCAGTCTGAGCGTCCAAGTCGATATGCCGCTGCCGATCGCCATGACCCCCAAACCGCTGCTGGAAGGTACGGGTAACACAATCATGCTGGGTGTCCTCGCCAGCATGAAACAACAGCTAAAGAAAAACTTAATTGCGGATTATCAAGATTGGTCCGCCGCCACCGCTGATGCGACGTTAATTAACGTGGGATAGCCTGTGGACGACGGCGTTGCCGAGCCATTTAACGCGATTGCACCCAGATAAAGTTCTCAAATCATCCGGTCAGGTTTTCCATTAGCCTGTACAGTATTGAAACTGTAAACGCCAACATCAACGCAGGGAGAACTGGATCTATGAGGATGCGAATTTTACTCATCGGCAGTATTGCGCTCATGTTGGGTGCTTGCGGCGGTAAAAAGCCCGAAGTGACGGAATCGCCGATGCCCAGCCCGATCGTTTCCCCGCCCGTGATGCCATCGATTTCGAGCAGCCCGATCCCCACCAAATCCCCCGACGCCAAAAAAATCATTGGCGACAAAAAACTTCCCACGAGCCAAACGGCGATCAACAGCGGCAGCGCTGGTTTTACGGGCGGTGGCGGCGCATCGGCCCCAGCGAACAGCGGGAGTTCCGACTTCGGCACTAGTTCCAGTAGTGGCAGTAATTGGACTGCCCCAAGTAGCAGTGCGGCGAGCAATGGCAGTGGCCGCGCTGAGACCCCCGACGTTGCGCCCGAAAAGCCCGTATACAGTCCGCCGCCAGCGCGTCCGGCGGCGCGGCCTGATCCGGCCCCGGCTCCAGCGGCTCCCCGACCCAAGCCCGCCGCTCCCGCCCCGGCTCCCGCTCCCGCCTTAGGTTCCACGGTGATCCCGGCGGCTCCCCAGGAACCCGCTGCGGTTGACCCCGCCCCGCCGGCGATGGCCCCGATTGCTCCTGCCCCTGATCCAGAACCCGCCATGGCCCCGTTGCCCTCTGAGCGGCCGGAGACCATCGCGCCTGCCGCCGATCCCGCTCCCCCCTAAGCGCTAAAAAGGCCCGCGAATGCTGCAAGCATTCGCGGGCTGAACCATGACGACGTTGAATTCAGTCCAGTGCGCTCTAGGAAAAACTGGGGTCGAGCCCGTTGCGTCGCCCCATCACCAATTGCGCGACAAACTGTACCGACAGGGAGAGGACACCGCAGCCGATGACCAACAGCCACAGTGCGCGTAACCGTAACTGACCGAACGAATAGGCCGACAAAAGTTGCAATTTCATGAATAGATTCCTCAGTTGACTCGGGGGAATTGGCTTGAAGCTGATGCCCAATTTCCACTAAAACGACGGGTAGCCCTGCGCCGCGATATCGCCAGGACATCACCCGATGGCCACCCACCCATAAACCAGTTCCAGGATAGCGCCTGAAACGACGACGATCGCCCAAAAGCGATAACCTGTTACATCCTGGCCGCTATCCGCAACATATGGTTACGCTTCTTCGTACAGTGCAATGTGACGACTCACGGCATCGCCGATCGTTGGCGTAAACTGTCGGCAAACCGCCCCGACTTATGCGGTTCTTACGCTGGCTCGAACTCGGTGAAACCCCGCTGTATCGGTAAATACGCCATTTTTCATGCGGTTCCCCTCAATGCTCTCGCTAGCATTTCCGCTTACATTGGTGACATCGAACGGCAAGGAGCCAACCGCAATGCTGAAATACTACATGACGCGCTTACCACAATCGCCTATTGCCCTGGCTGGCTGGCCCGAAACCGATCGCATACGGCATCAGCTTAACCAAGTTTTCACCGAACGCACCCAGGATACGCCCGTCCGGATTCCGGCGATTGAACTGAGTCACACCGACGCGGCGATCGTCCTCACCGCCGAACTGCCAGGTATCACCCGCGATGACCTCGACATCGAAGTCACCCGCAATACGGTCTCGCTCCAAGGAGTCTATCACCCCACAATCGATGAGGCCGCGCAGGTGTATCATTCCGAACGGCGCACGGGTAGTTTCCATCGGGTCATTTCACTACCGATCGCCGTGGATCATGGCAATGCGACTGCGACCTTTGATCTGGGTGTACTGACCCTAACGCTGCCGAAGCAACAAGTTGTGCGGCCCACCCGCGTTAACGTGACGATCGCCCCGAATCATGATCCAGCCGTGGAATTGATCGCGCCGACCGCCGCCGAAACCGCTGATCCGAACCAAGGCGATGCTTGGCAATAGCCCAGCCCGTGGGGACGTTACGGCTGCCCTGTGCCCAACCGTCCCCCCCTTGGTTCGGTAATCTTCCCTTCATCAAACCGCCGTGTCTGAACACACTATACGGTGAGGGGAATAGATTATTCCGTGCTGGAACGCCCATCGCCAAACGTCGGCGGCCAGCCAATCGCCCAAACATTGACCACAAAAAAGTATTGATGGAGTCTTGGTAGCCCTATGGCAAAGGTAGTTGGAATTGACTTAGGTACAACAAACTCATGCGTCGCCGTGATGGAAGGTGGTAAACCCACCGTCATCGCCAATGCTGAAGGTGCACGGACTACCCCCTCAGTCGTCGCATACACGAAGAATAACGATCGGTTGGTGGGCCAAATCGCCAAGCGCCAGTCCGTGATGAACCCGGAGAACACGTTCTACTCCGTCAAGCGGTTCATCGGGCGACGGTTCGACGAAGTCACCAGCGAAACCACCGACGTGCCCTACAAGGTCGTCAATGCGGGCGGTACCGTCCGACTGGATTCGAGCAACGCGGGTAAGCAATTTGCGCCGGAAGAAATTTCGGCCCAGGTGCTGCGGAAGCTGAAGGACGACGCCAGTAAGTATTTGGGCGAAGAAGTGACCCAAGCGGTGATCACCGTTCCGGCTTACTTCAACGACTCCCAGCGCCAAGCCACTAAGGATGCCGGGAAAATCGCGGGTCTCGAAGTCCTGCGGATTATCAACGAGCCGACTGCCGCTTCCTTGGCCTACGGTCTCGATAAGAAAGCGAACGAAACGATTCTCGTCTTTGACTTGGGCGGCGGTACCTTCGACGTCTCCATCCTGGAAATCGGCGATGGCGTGTTTGAAGTGTTGTCCACTTCCGGCGACTCCCACTTGGGCGGCGACGACTTCGATAAGAAGATCGTGGACTTCATGGCCGCTGAGTTCCAAAAATCCGAAGGGATTGACCTGCGGAAGGATAAGCAAGCGCTTCAGCGTTTGACCGAAGCGGCGGAGAAAGCCAAGATTGAGCTTTCGAGCGTGACTCAGGCGGACATCAACCTGCCGTTTATCACCGCGACTCAAGATGGGCCGAAGCACCTCGAACTGACGCTGACTCGCGCCAAATTTGAAGAACTCTGCTCCGACTTGATCGATCGGTGTCGGATTCCCGTTGAGAACTCGCTGCGGGATGCCAAGCTCGACAAGAGCAAAATCCAAGAGATCGTCATGGTGGGCGGTTCTAGCCGGATTCCGGCGGTGCAACAGCTCGTCAAGGGACTCATGGGCAAAGAACCCAACCAGGGTGTAAATCCCGATGAAGTCGTGGCCGTGGGTGCTGCGATTCAAGCGGGTGTCCTCTCCGGCGAGAAAGGTACGGAAGGCTTGTTGCTACTCGATGTCACGCCGCTTTCCCTGGGCGTCGAAACCCTTGGTGGCGTCATGACCAAAATCATCACCCGCAACACCACCGTCCCGACCAAGAAATCGGAAGTCTTCTCGACTGCCGTTGATGGTCAGTCCAACGTGGAAATCCACGTGCTCCAAGGTGAGCGCGAGATGTCCAACGACAACAAGAGCCTCGGAACCTTCCGCTTGGACGGCATTCCTCCGTCCCAGCGCGGCGTCCCCCAAATCGAAGTCACCTTCGACATCGATGCTAACGGCATCTTGAGCGTCACCGCCAAGGACAAGGGCAGCGGCAAAGAGCAAACCATCAGCATCACGGGTGCTTCGACCTTGGATAAAGGCGAAGTCGAGCGGATGGTGCGCGATGCCGAAGTCAATGCCTCGACTGACCAAGACCGCCGCGAGAAAATCGACCTGAAAAACCAGGCCGACTCCCTCGCCTACCAAGCCGAGAAGCAACTCAGCGACCTCGGTGAGAAAGTCCCAGCGGACGATAAGACCAAGGTTGAGGGTTTGGTGAAGGAATTGCGTGAGGCGATTCAGGCGGAGAACTTCGACACGATCAAGTCGAAGAAGGAAGAGCTGGAGCAGACGCTGTATCAAATCAGCTCGAATGTGTATCAGCAGGCGGGCGACGGCAGCGCGGGTGCGGAAGCTAGTGCCAGTGCGGAAGCGGGTGCTTCGAGTGATGGCGGCGACGATGTGATCGATGCTGACTTCACGGAAACGAAGTAGTCGGGTTCGGTTGATTGATTGAAAAAGGGGGATGAACCACGTGGTTCATCCCCCTTTTTCGTTTTTTGCACAACCCTTGGAAGGTGATTTTCGAAGCTCACGATCCCCCTAAATCCCCCTTCAAAAGGGGGACTTTGAATGATTCCCCCCTTTTGAAGGGGGGCTAGGGGGGATCACAACCGTCGCAATGACTGACTAAATTTGCACTGGCCACACCCTATTTCAAATACGATCGCATCTGTTCGACCAACTCATCGGCACTCCGCAACCCTTCCAACCGCTGCACTACTTGCCCGCCTTGGAACAGAATCATCGTCGGCAAAGCAGCGATATTATGTTGACTGGCGAGACCAGGATATTTTTCGGTGTCGATTTTGACGACTTGTACCTTGCCGCGCAGATCTTCATTCACTTCTTCGAGTACCTTGGCCATCATCTTGCAAGGGCCACACCACTCGGCATAAAAATCCACCAACACCGGTTTGTCGGTGCCTGCGAGGAGTTCATCCAAATTCCGAAACTGTTTTTTGACTGCCATGGGGAAAACCTGCTGAAAATCGATCGGCTGCCCTAGTATCACGTGCATCGCGCCCGATCGGGCCGGAACTAATTCTGTAACTTTGCAAGGATTAGCGATCGGCATTCCCCAGTCCCAACTGCACCTGATGCCACAGTTGCCGATTAAGGATGGCCGTCGGGGTATTGCATTGCAGCAGTGCCACGGTCGTCCGACCCACCGCCGTCAATCCCAGAATTCGACCTCGATCGATCGTGAAATGCTCTGACCAAACCGGCGATCGGGGGTCAAATAAACGGGTGATTTTGCCTGTCTCTGGATCGAAACTCGTCAGATCCGAACCTTTGTGTCGATTGCAAGGCAGACAGGCTAAGGCCAAATTTTCCAAAATCGTCTTGCCACCATGCTTTGTGGCTGTTACATGGTCAACTTCATGGGTATAGATCGAAAAATCTTGATGCAACTGGCAATACTCGCAAGCCCCCTTGGCTCGTTCAATCACCGATCGGCGCAATGCCGCTGAAACTTCTGATGCCATACCTTCAGCTCACAACTGCCTGATGGACGACGGAATAGGCCCGGATTTTTAGCATTTGCATCAATTGATCCAGTTGCTCGTAGCCATTGAGTTCTAGCGATTCTGCCTCACTGAGATTCTGCTCACGACTCCGATCGAGCAAATCCCTCAATCGGCCTTGAGCCAGCTCCGAAACCTTGAACTGTAAGATCGCCTGCGCCGTCGGCTGGGCCAGCAAAAAACTCAATACTTCCTGATCCGCTGTTGACGGCGATGGCGGCGGCGTATCAAGTCGCAACGCTTTCACCCATTGGGTCAACAGTAAGGGCAACTGCGATCGCAGTTGCTCTAATTCGGGCAATAAGGCATCAGGAATTTCGATCGTGAGTTGCGCCATCACAGTTCGTCCACTAGCTGAATATCGCCATTCTAACCGATCCCCAAATTGCCTATTCCTTATCCAACCACCCCATATCCACCATCGTCGGCACAATGCCCCCCGGATTCAGCGGAAACAGATTGCCATAATAATCCTGCTGAATCACCGCAAAATCACAAGTCGCGGCGATTCCGGGCATTTGATAAATCCGTCGGACATATTGACTCAGATGGGCGTAGTCGCGAATCCGCCGCTGACTGCATTTGAACAACCCGTAATAGGCCAAATCAAACCGAATCAAGGTCGGGAACAGCCGCACATCGGCCAAGCTGATGTGTTCACCGACGAGGAATTGCCGATCGGCTAGATGGGCCTCGATCGTATCCAACATCGCAAACAATTCCTGCACCGCCGTATCATAGGCCGCCTGGGATTGGGCCAAGCCGCAGCGATAGACGCCGTTATTCACCGCTGGATAAATCTGGTTGTTCCATCGATCGATGTCCGCCCGCGCCGCCTCTGGGTACAAATCCAATTCGGGATGCGTGGCTAAGTGATTGAACGATCCATTGAGGATTTCGATGATCTCGGCACTTTCGTTATTGATGACCTTTTGGATCGCATCATCGAATAACACAGGCACCGTCGATCGGCCCTTGTACCCCGGCATGGCCCACTTGTATAGCTCCGCCAAACTCTGACAACTGCGCTCTGGTTTGGTCAAGAGCCAGCCACCATCCTCCGGTGACGGCGTGACTAGCGACACCCCGATCGATCCTTCCAATCCTTTCAACACCCGCACCAACAGCGTCCGATGTGCCCACGGACAGCCCATGCCGACAAATAACCGATAGCGTCCACCGGGAGCTTCATTGGCGGGATCGATCGTGCCCCGGAAGGCGCTTTCGGGGCGTTCGTAAGTCCCGGCTTTGCTGCTGGGGGCGAGTTGTGACATCATTACTTGCCACATAGTTGTCCAAGTCAAGCGACCGAGTTTGATGATCGGTTTCATTGGGAGTTTGGTGGGCACGGATTTATCATCGGTAATGGATCACCTTTCTATTTGACTACAACAAGTGCGATCGTTGTTGAATTTCATAGTGGATGAGGGCGCGGTCAAAATTTGTTTGACTACGCCCCAGTCCCACCCGCGGGGGGGGGGGGGGGGGGGGTGGGGGACCCGCGGCAAACCGCGGAGGGTTGGGTTTTGGGGGGGGGTAGGGGGGGGTTGTTTGAGATGAGACCCAAGAAAACCGGGGGGGGG
>JANOQX010000162.1:0-12219 GCA_031415035.1 Cyanobacteria bacterium VAR_4_metabat_243 | reverse complement strand
TGAAACCGTTCATAGTGCAGCGCCGCAATCGCCGCTTCGCTAAAGCTCAATTTGATCATGGGCTTGACCACCGGATAAATCGGGATGTTATCCCCTATTTTAACCGCTCAAAACCTAAATTCTATGCCCCGGCAAGGTATAGAGCGATCGACCGGGAGATACATCGACATCCGTGGCAACTTATGTTCCAAGTTTGGAAAGCGCGTTGTGCTTTATGCCACACCACAAAAGTTTTCAATTACACGATCGGCCGAGAATCATTTTCCCGGTCGGGAGACGAACGGCGCGATCGGCTTCGATAATTAAAGTTGGGGGCGGCGTATTCGCCGATGTTTCAACTGCGGGAACTAACTCATAGGTCGGAAAAGCCGCGTTGGCGAGGTCATCGGGTTGAGTTGCCAAACCGCCTGTTCCCGTGATGATAAAGCGACCTTGACGATCGCGTCGCGCGAGACAACTACTCGAAATTAGGGCATTGGTATCAACTAAACCTGTAGGCAATGCGGTCGTGCCTCGACTTGGATCGACATCTGGCGTATTCAACGCAACGGCACCACTGATGCCAAACTCTGAACTGGCAGTGATGTCACTTAATGCGGTTGCTCGTAAGCGCGGCTCAATCCCGAAGATGCCTTGTGTCGTAATGCGGACATTGCCACCGCTGCCGGAGAAGGCATTAGCGGTGAGATTACTGTCTTCTTTCGGCACAGCGACAATAAACTTGCTATTGAAGGTAATATTACCGCCATTACCGCTGCCACTTGCTGAGGTCGTGATTTGACTGTTGTTCCGCAGTAATGAAAAATCTCGAATGTTCAGCTTGAGGTTACCACCTTCACCAGAGATGGTGGTCGCCGTGATGCTGCCTCGATTGTTTAGCAGAACAGAGTTTGCATTGATGCTTAAAGTTCCGCCATCACCTGGCCCGTCATTTCGCGCATCAATCACAGCATCGTCTGTCACCGTTAATCTTCCAGTATTAATCGTGACATCTCCAGACCCGCCAGTGGGTACTGATGGCAGTCCAAATAACTTGGCAATGATGGGGTCAATCCGTCTAGCAAAAGAGCCAATCGAACTCACTCGATTTAATGCACCCTGGGCTTGACCACTCACCTCCACTGAATCGATGGCATTCAAAACTAGATTTCCCGCCTTACCATTGGCTAAAGTCGCGGTATTCACACTGGCTCCTCCCCTGACGACTAACTTCGATGTGTTAATCGTCAATGTTGCACCAGCACCAGCATTGCCAGCGCCCGCACTCAAAACACTAGGCTGACGAAAGCGCGGTTCTACACCACTTACTTCGATCATATCAGTTGCATTTACCGCGACATTTCCCGAATTACCAGTTCCAGCTGCGCCAAAACTTGTAGAAACAAAAACGCCTCCATCGAGAATCACTAACCGTTTTGTTGATACGGTAAGGTTGCCAGCGTTTCCCGAATTGTAAGCGACAGTCGCAATATTGCTGGTCGCAAGTGGATTAATCGGCGAAACGCCAAGTAATTGGATCGATTGAGACGCGTTCAAAGCGAGACTGCCACCGTTACCAGTGCCAAATGTATTTGCCGTGATTTGCCCGCCATCTCGGACGACTATCTGCTTTGCGGAAATTGCGATGTCTCCGCCTTTACCCAATCCTAAGTTTTGGCTAGCCACATTGCTGGTTACTTTTGCGCCTGGAGTCGTACCACTCACTGCCAATGATTCTGCTGCATTGATATTAATCTGTCCGCCAGGTTGCCTACCCTGATTTTGAAGCAAAATGACAGAACCATCATTAATAGCGATCGCGTTGCCTTGAAAAGAAATTGATCCAGGAGGTGTGCCACTTGCATCGACCAAAGATTGTCGAGATAGCTGAATATCTTTGAAAGATGAAGCATTTGTATAGCCTAAAGCCAAACCAGAGGGAGCTGAAGTAATACTCACTTCTCCTCGCCCCACGCTACCCAACTCAATCCGTCCGCCTTCCGCCTTGAGCAGACCGCCGGTTAAAACAACGTCACCTCCCAGCAGCGCTAAAGTTTTACCCGGAGATACCTGTAGACCTTGTGAGACGCCTCGGATTAAGGGTGAGAAAACGGGATCGCGCGCCGTAAGGCTGTGACCCTGACCAACAACACGAATTTCTCTAGCATCCTGCCCCATCTGCAATCCCGTGGGAACACTAATAGTTAATAAAGGTGGAATTTGTGGATCAATTGCACTGTAACGAAAGTTGTCAGCGAAGATAATACTATCTGCTGTACTGGCTAAAAAGGATCCACCGATATCCAGCCGCGCATTTGGCCCAAAAATAATCCCATTGGGGTTGATTAAGAATAAATTTGCCGTACCATTCGCCCGAATTAATCCATCAATATCAGAACGGGTATTGCCAGTGATGCGCGTAATAATATTTGCGATGTCGGTACTGTTATTGAAAAAGACGCTGCTGTTTGTCGGAATGGAGAACTGTTGAAAACTGTGGAATAAGTTGCTTCCACGAGTCGCGCCACCGTCGATCTGAATATTGGGATCACCGGAAATAGTCGATCGCTCTCCCACTGGCAATGTCCGATCAGGCACCACTTGCGCGATCGCCACCTGACCTAATATCGGCATCCAAACTATTTGCATCCAAACTTGTGTGTTCACAAAGTTACATCCTGGATTTAATGGTAATCACACGGTTTAGCGTAAACTTGTGTTAGAAATATAGCACTATCCTTTGTGGATCATGGGCATAGATTATGTTGAGACGACTTTGGGTGAGCGCTCTATGCTTGATTAGTCTAGTGATTTGCTTGGGATTAGGGCAAGTTTCGGCTCAAACTGTTTTGACTCAAACTGTTGCGCCATCGGTTCAGCAAGGTTTGGCGCGGTATCAGTCGGGGGATTTGACTGGCGCGATCGGCATTTGGCGCAAAGCATTGGAGGCGCTTCCCAATGAGACCGATCGGGTCACACTGCTGAAATCATTAGCACGGGCTTATTCCCAAGTTGGTCAGAGTGAACAAGCGATCGACGCACTTAATCAACTAATTGTTCACTACCGAAAAAATAACGATCGGGTGCAATTGGGCCGAATCCTGACGGCACAGGCACAGGCTTATAGTAATTTGGGGCAACAGCGTCAAGCGATCGCGCTATTGTGTGGTGAACAAATCGCGTCGAATTGCCGACAAGACACGGCATTGGCGATTGCCCAGCAGCAGTCCGATCGGTTAGGTGAATCCGCTGGGTGGGGCAGCTTGGGAAATGTTTATCGACGGCAAGGCAACTATGAGGCGTCGTTGCAATCCCTGCAACAAAGTTTGGCGATCGCCGAAACAATCAAAAACACCACTTATGTAAATGCGGCGAAAAACGATCTTGGCAACACCTATGCCAATCTCGCCAAACGTGATTATCGCTACGCGGAATTTGCGGCGGAATCGACAGACCAGTCAGAGATTAAGCGGTTTACACAGCAGGCGATCGAGGCCGATCGTCAGGCGATCCAGTTGTTTGAAGCGAGTGTAATCGCGGCGCGGCAGCAAAATAATATTACCGCTGAAAATCAGGCACTGTTGAATCTGAGCACCGCCTACCAGCGGAGTTTCAACCGATCGCCCGTGGCGGCGAGTACCCTGAAACAAGTATTTGAGCAGCGCGATCGCGTGCCGGATTCCCGTGATAAAGTTTACGCCTTGATTCGGCTGGCGAACTTGCAGCAACAAGCCACTAATGCTCAATTCAACCCCAATGTCCAATGTTTACCGCCCACATCGGGGGAGACGCTGGCATTACTGAATCAAGCGATCGCGGTGGCCCAACGGATTGACAATGCGCCAGCTAAATCGTTTGCTTTAGGTCGATTGGGACATTTCTACGAATGTCAGCAAGATTTTGCCCAAGCGATCGACTTGACCCAACAGGCACAGTTTGCGGCCCAAAGTCAGGACAGTCGGTATCTCTGGGATTGGCAAACTGGACGAATTTTGCAAGCGCAGGGCAAAACCACCGCCGCGATTGGCGCTTACGAGAATTCGGTCAAAGCGTTGAAATCAATCAGAGCGGATTTGGCGCTAGCGAGTCGCGATGTACAATTTGATTTCCGCGATGTGGTGGAACCCGTTTATCGCGAACTGATGGAATTACAGTTAAATGCGATCCCCGCAAATCAAACGCTGACACAGCAGGCCAATCTCGAACCCGCATTAGCGACGATCGATGGTTTGCGACTGGCGGAATTGCAGAATTATCTTGGTGAAGATTGTACGATCACCCCCAGCGCCACACCGATCGCGCTAGTGAATGAGCAAACAGCCGTCTTGAGTACGATTATTCTCAAAGATCGCGTTGCTGTGATTCTCACCTTACCGAATGCTGCGTCGATCGTGCGGTGGATCGCGGCTCCCAGCCAAACTGTGAGAGCAACAGTGAATGATCTGCGCCTTAAATTAGAGAATCGATCGGACTTAACCAACAGCTATCAAGCACCTTCCCAGCAGCTCTATGACTGGCTGATTCGGCCATTTGCCCAGGAATTGCAAGCAGCCCAAATTGAAACGCTGGTGTTCATTCAGGATGGCATTCTGCGCAGCATTCCGATGACGGCGTTGTATGATGGCAAGCAATTTTTGGTCGAGCAATATGCGATCGCCAGTACCCTGAGTTTTAGCTTGATTGATCCGACCCAGCTAGAACAGCGATCCCTGCGTGTTTTAGGCTTTGGCTTGACAAAATCTTCGACCATTGGCTCGACCTTTTTTGCACCTTTAAGTTTCGTCAAAACCGAACTCGATCGGATTACCAAAACGCTTCCCGGTAGTAAGGAATTTGTCGATGAAGCGTTCACCATCGATCAGCTCAAGCAAGAACTGACCCAAAATGCCTTCCCGATCGTGCATCTAGCCACCCATGGCAAATTTGGCATTGATTCCCGCGACACTTTTCTGGTAACGGGTAAACAAGTTCAGAACGATAACGAAAAGCTGACGATGAATCAGTTTTACCAAATTCTCCAAACCGTTGGGAAACCGCTGGAACTGTTGACCCTCACAGCTTGCGAAACAGCAGTCGGCAGCGATCGGGATGCCCTGGGAATTGCCGGGATTTCACTTCAGGCGGGCGCAAAAAGCGCGATTGCATCACTCTGGCAGGTGGACGATCGGGCGACGGCGGAACTGATTGGTCAGTTTTATCAGAATCTGAGTCAAGGGATGGGACGAGCGAAGGCATTGCAAACGGCCCAGAAGAGTTGGCTGGCAGCACATCCAGACATGGGGCAGCATCCGGGATATTGGGCGGCGTTGATGTTGGTGGGGAATTGGTTGTAGGGTTTACCGCTCGATCGAATGAATTTCGCTGGCTTCTAATAACTGTCGCTCAGTATCGTTTAAGGTCATTTTGGCGATTTGTTTGGATGGTGTTGGCAAATCAACTAGTGATGTCACTATTTCGACATCAGCGGTGGCAAATAGATTGCTCGATGGTCGGTTGCGATCGCAGATTAAGACAACCTGCCAGCGATAGCGCCCGATCGGTAATTCTGGTGTTGTGGGTGATAAGGTGAGCAGATTGATGCCGGGAGCGGTTTTGAATTGGTCGTCTTTAATTTCTTTGATTAATGTATGGCCATTGTTGGCGGATTGGGCGTAGAGGCGAAATTCCATCGCGATCGGTGCGGCGTCGCGAACAAACCAGGCGAACTGCGGTCGTGTCGAAACGGTTTGGGGCAAGTCGCTTTGGGGCGTGAGTAAGATTAAACTCGGTGCTGTGGGTTCAGCCAATGGCAGTGTGGTGCCACAACCACGTCCACCGGACGATCGGCCACTCGGTGGTGCCGCATCAGGATCGTCGGCCAATGCCGCAGTGGGAATTAGGGAAGTTGCAATTAATAAGCCTGAAATGAGTCTTGTTAAATAATTCATGATTTCAAAAACCAGAGCAACAATTTATTATCCCACTTTAAACCCAAGACTTTTGGTTTTGCCAAGTTAATTCACAGACCATGCCTTGCGGCGAACGCGATCGGCGATCGAATTTACCGCCAATCGATCGGGCAAGTTCGCGGGCTTGATCGGTGCCCCGCCCATGATGTACGTGGTTTGATTGAATCGCCTGTCCACCGTCGTCGAGAATTTGCAACTGCCATGCGTTTTGCTTATAGGTACAAACAACATCGAGCCGATGGGCGGCGATCGCGTGTTTACCAACGTTGCAAAGCGCTTCTTGAAGGAAGAGACACATGCCCTGCTTCTGTTCTGGCGTCAGCCGACAGTCTTTGAGCGAGTCGAAATTCGGGGGAATATAGACTTCGATCGACGCAAATCCTGACAAATCGCGTTGCAATGTATCCTCATAGATTTGATAGAGCAGTTCTGGCAGCGGCGTCTGAATATAATGACTTTCACCCGACAATAATTCTTGGTTCATTAATTCATAGACCGATCGTAGCTCCTGACTCACCAACTCTAATTGTGATCGCAATGGTGTTTCGTCTAAATGGCGCAGAATTGCTGCCAGAGTTTGCAACGGGCCGTTGTGCACGGCATCGTAGGCGCGTTTTAGGGTCAGGCTGCGTTGTTCTAATAATACGCGGGAATCACGATCGAAGAATGAAGTCGTCAATCCTGCCGCACATAATGTTAGCAACGATGGCACCAGTGGAATCCACCAGCCCAGCGTCATCAAACCATAACAAACGAGAATTAGCGCAGTACTGCCGATCGTCAAACTCAGCAGCGTTTTCCAAGGCGATTGCAGCATCAATCCTAACGACATACCGCCCAATCCCCAACCCAAAATCCAAACATACTCCCAGGCTTCGGGCCAAGTCTGGATTAGCGATCGTTGATTGACCACGGCATTAATAATTTGACTCACGGTATGGGCTTGATACTCAATTCCATAGATCAACTGATACTGGTCACTGTCCGCTAAACTTGGCGATAGCAACGTTCCTTTGGCTGCCGAAGTCATAAAGGTATCGTTCACACTGGCTGCTGTCATGCCAATTAAGACAATCCGATCGCGAATTAAATCCGGGGGCACTTTGTTCGCTAAAACATCGGTGAGTGAGACGATCGTAAACGGCTGAGGCGCAGCCCGAAAGTTCAGCAAGACTCTAACGTCCGATCGGGAATGGGATACTGGCCCACCGTTTTAATATCATTTTCATCAATGCCCACGATCAAGATTTTCGATTCGATCGATTCCACTGGGCGCAATCGCAACACCTGATCAAACGCCATCCACTCCAGCACTTGCAGCGAACCCGTCATCCGCGCCACCATCACACAGCCAATCACCGCGAACCCCGGCAACGCCCCCGATCGCCAAATCCGCACTTGCTGTTTTAGGTTCCGCCAATATTGCTGCTTCAAAATACTGCTAATAAATTAGTGCTAATGAATTAAGCCAATTTTTCGGGCGGCTAGCTCGACCTGAATCCGCAGTTCTTTGCCCGGTTCATCATAAATCCCCAGCGCATCCTGAAGCCGAATCCAGTAATTCCGAATCGTTCGATCGCTTACCTGCATGCGCTGCCCGATCGCCTTATCAGTCAGTCCTTCTTGAAATTTCAAGCTCAAAACTTCTAACCACTTTGGATCAAACTCCGTGCGCGATCGCAGCTGGGGCGGCAAATAAATCGAGCCACGCAGGGCAAAATCCACCAAGCGCAGCATCTCACGAATCGGCAGTGATTTGTCCATCGCCGCAAATCCGCCCTCATAGCCATTAATCATGGGTTTGAGTTGCACCAAAGGTTGGATATTCGTACTGAGCACCAAAATATTGGGGGCCAACTGCCCGACCATAAGCGTCTTGAGGAAGTGCAGTCCGACGTCCGAACTCGCCGGTGTATCAGGCTGCTCCGGTAAACTTAAGTCCAAGACAATCAGCACGGGCGGGTGAAACATCATTTACTGTTGCGCCATCTGAATATTGGGCGCGGTCAACACCTTCGCCAAGGGGTAGGCACCCTGAAGCGCCGGGACATTGCCCGCCAAAATTGCCTCGTGATCATCCACGACCAGAAAAACCGGATGACTGGAATCACGGGCTGAATCAGTTGGGTCTTGACTCATAGGGCTACGCCTGACAGGTCGATCGGGAATGATTTCAGTATAGAGGAATCGATTCGGCGGTGCGTTCCCGATCGGGCAACGCGCTTGCCAAATTTGGAAACTGCTAAATCGCGCAAGTGCTAAATCCGAGAATAATCGCAGCGCAGTCGAAACCTAGCCTGAGTTGATCACGGGTTCCTGAAACAGCGGAATCGTAAAGGTCACAGTCGAACCCAAACCCTCGCCCAAACTATAGAAATTAATCTCGCCGCCCATCTCTTCGATCAGCCGCTGAGAAATCGCCAACCCCAATCCCGTTCCGCCATAGCGCCGCGTCAGCGAGCCATCGATTTGACTGAAGGATTGGAACAGCCGATCCTGCTTTTCCAACGAAACGCCGATGCCCGTGTCCGCCACCTTCACCATCGCCACACCGGGGAACTCCCGATCGTGCACCCGCACCTTCTTGCGGATAATCTCCGTAGTAATCGTCACGCCGCCCTCGTGGGTGAACTTGATCGCGTTCCCCGCCAGGTTGATCAAGACTTGCTTGAGGCATTTAAAATTGCCGTAGACGATCACCGGATCGAGGGTGGCGGGCATCTGGACTTCGCAGTTGAGGTCTTTTTGGGTGGCGGAGGGGCCTTGTTGCCGATCGATGTCCTGGAGCAATTCGTTCAACGTCACGGCGCTGCATTCGATCTGCATCTTCCCGGCTTCGATTTTGGCCAGGTTCAGTACGTCATTCAACACCTCCAGTAGGTGTTCGGCCAGTTGGAAGGCTTCACTGAGGAATTCGTCCTGCTCGGCTTGGTCGTCGGCCATGCCGTCGATTACCAGTTTGAGGAAGCCCATGAGGCCATTCAGCGGCGTCCGCAGTTCGTGGGAAGTATTCGCCAAGAATTCACTTTTCAGGCGCGAGGCTTCTTCTGCCTGACGACGGGCTTCTTCCAGGGCTTCCTGTTTGCGGACGGCTTTTTCCTTGGCTTTTTGGAGTTCGTTGAAGAGGTAGGCATGGGCGATCGCCGTGCCCACTTGATCCGTCAGTTCCCGCACAAACGCCACTTCCGCCGCTGTCCACAGTCTCGGCCGATCGCACTGCTCCAGCACGATCAGTCCATTCGGCTTGTCCTGGTAGCCCGTAGCGATGATCAGTCGGGTGCTCGATCGCTGGGTAGCAGGGTCAATATGTTGGTTGACGACACAGGGGGCGTGGGGCGTGATCGAGGTATTCGGCGCTTCGAGATCCGTGGGGCGGAAGCGTTTGAGCGCCTGATCGAGGGCGGCGTCTTCGGCGATCGTCACGGTATCGCCCAGGGTCGGCAGAATTTGGGGCTGACGATATTCGGCTTCGACCGTGGCATGGGTGCCGTCATCGGCGATCGCGTAAATGCTACAGCGACAAACCTGGATCGCCTCGCCCAAGCCATTCACAGCCTGTTGCCAGATCGTCGTCAGATCGAGGGTTTGGCGGATTTTCCACGCGAGTTGGTTAGCGTGGCGGGAGTCCAGGTGACGGACGATCGGGGCCAATGGCAGCGTTGTCTCATCGGCGATCGCCTGACCACTGACCGTCACGCCGATCGTCTGCTGATCCGGAGCCAGCAACGGCGACATCACCAAGGCCAGGGACTCGATCCGATCGCCGCAGTGAAATGTCCCCTCAAACCGCTCCGCTTGGCCACTATGCAACACCCGATCGAGCCGCTGCAAGTAAGATTCCAGCGCCACGGGGCGCACGGACGCATCGCTCAACGGCTGTCCCACCAAGGCAGTCAGATCAATCCCGACGGCCAAGGCCGCCGCCCAATGCAACATGAGATAACGTCCAGTCCGATCGTGGAACAGCAAAAATTCCACTGACCCGAGATCTGGCCCTGGATCCGACTTTTGATCTGGTGCGAGGGTATGAGACAACATGAACACAGGAGGATGAGGTAATTGATTCAGCAAAAACAGCGCGGGGCAGCGCAGGACTACGGACGATCGAGTCGCAACTTTATGAAGATTGTGCGAACACCTAATTATGCTACTGATCGGTGGCCCGACCACACAAGCGGCAAATCACGGAGAGACTGGGCCAGTTTGGTGGGGTGGGACGCCTCAATTCTCTTCATCTGATTTTCGCATAACCCGGAGAAAATTGATCAATTCCGATCGGCCCTCGGATTCGTGCGCCCAGATTTACCCGGAGCCGGATTCGCTTTCGGCGGGATTCGCTCTAGAATATAGTTCTAAGCAATTTCAAATTCCACTGCACGTGAACCCATGACTGACGTACCCGTTCAGCGTATCCGTAATTTCTCGATCATTGCCCACATCGACCATGGCAAGTCCACCCTGGCCGATCGGCTGTTGCAGGATACCGGAACGGTCGAGGTGCGGGAGATGAAGCAGCAGTTTCTCGACAACATGGACATCGAACGGGAGCGCGGCATCACGATCAAGCTCCAAGCCGCCCGGATGAACTACACCGCCAAGGACGGCGAGAAGTACGTCCTCAACTTGATTGATACGCCGGGACATGTGGACTTTTCGTACGAAGTGTCGCGATCGCTGGCCGCTTGTGAAGGGGCATTGTTGGTCGTCGATGCCTCCCAAGGCGTGGAAGCGCAAACTCTGGCGAACGTCTACCTGGCGTTGGAAAACAACCTCGAAATCATTCCCATCCTGAACAAGATCGACTTGCCCGGAGCCGAACCCGAACGCGTCGCAGGCGAAGTCGAGGAAATCATTGGACTCGATTGCACCAATGCGATCCTGGCTTCGGCGAAGTCGGGGATCGGGATTGACCAAATTTTGGAAGCGATCGTTGAGAAAGTGCCCCCGCCCGCCGACACCGTGGATGAACCCCTGCGGGCCTTGGTGTTTGACAGCTATTACGATGCCTATCGGGGCGTTGTGGTGTACTTCCGGATCATGGACGGCACACTGAATGTTGGCGAAAAAGTCCGGTTCATGAACTCCGGCTGCGACTACGTGATTGACGAATTGGGCGTGCTGGCCCCGAACCAGATTCGGGTTGATTCGCTCCATGCCGGGGAAGTGGGCTACCTCGCCGCCTCGATCAAATCCGTCGCCGATGCCCGCGTCGGCGACACGATCACCCTGGTTTCCCGCCTCGCCAAAACCGCCCTCCCCGGCTACGTCGAAGCCAAGCCCATGGTGTTCTGCGGCCTGTTCCCCACCGATGCCGACCAGTTCCCGGATTTGCGCGACGCCCTGGACAAGCTGAGTCTGAACGACGCCGCCTTGAAATTTGAAACCGAAAGCTCCAGTGCCATGGGCTTCGGCTTTCGCTGTGGCTTCCTCGGCCTGCTGCACATGGAAATCGTCCAGGAGCGCCTCGAACGGGAATACAACCTGGATCTGATCACGACTGCGCCCTCGGTGGTCTACCGCGTCACGACGATCAAAGGCGAAGTCCTACTAATCGACAACCCCGCCCGTCTCCCCGACGTCCAACAGCGGGAAATGATGGAAGAACCCTACGTCAAGCTCGACATCATCACCCCCGAAACCTATGTAGGGACGCTGATGGAGCTATGCCAGCAGCGGCGCGGCGTGTTCAAAGACATGAAGTACCTCACCCCCGGTCGCACGACATTAATGTACGAAATGCCATTGGCCGAGGTGGTCACCGACTTCTTCGACCAGATGAAATCCCGATCGCGCGGTTACGCCAGCATGGAATACCAACTGATCGGCTTCCGGGAAAATAACCTGGTCAAACTGGATATTTTGATCAATGGCGATCCAGTGGATCCACTCGCCACGATCGTCCACCGCGACAAAGCCTATGCCGTCGGTCGGGCCTTGGCCGAAAAACTGAAGGAATTGATTCCCCGCCACCAGTTCAAGATCCCGATCCAAGCCGCGATCGGGGTGAAAGTCATTGCCTCCGAGCATATCCCGGCGTTGCGGAAGGATGTCCTGGCCAAATGCTACGGCGGCGACATTTCGCGGAAGAAGAAATTGTTGCAGAAGCAAGCGAAGGGGAAGAAACGGATGAAAGCGATCGGGACGGTGGATGTGCCACAAGCCGCATTCATGGCGGTCTTGAAACTGAACGATCAACCGTAGACTACGACCGCGACCGCCCCGCGCGTCAACGGCGGGCTAGTAAGGTAACCCCGCTAAAGCGGGCTGGAATTTTTCGTAGCCCGCTTTAGCG
>JANOQX010000161.1:0-9833 GCA_031415035.1 Cyanobacteria bacterium VAR_4_metabat_243 | reverse complement strand
TTGAGAATTGAGAATTGAGAATTGAGAATTGGGGAGTTGTTCGAGATAGTTTTGGCGTTGTCGCCAGCTTTCGTGGGTGTAGAGCCAGAGTGGGAGGAGGGCGATCGCGTTGGCGATCGGGTCGGCGACTAAGCTAGGCTGTGGCTGTTGGTGGCAGAGCCAGTTGAGGCAGGGGGTGAGATCAATGGGTGGGGTCGCGCCGATCGTGGAGCCGAGTAATGCGCCTTGAAACCGTTGGGAGAGCGAATATTGATCCATGAGGTGTGGGGCGGGAATTCGCGCGTGTCAGTTGGCGATCCATAGTATAAACTGCTTGTCAGTATTAAGAGGTGGGGCCGATGAACCGGAATTTGTTGAATCGCGGGGTTGCTGTGCTTTTGGGCAGTTTTGGCTTGCTGTGCGGTGGCCTTTCTCCAGTGTTGGCTCAACAAGGTTCTTCGCCTGTACCCACGTTAATTCAGTCGCAGTTGCCGCCCCGATCGCTGGTGCAGACGGGTTCGACGGGGGCGGAAGTCCAGGAAATTCAAGGGGTGTTGGGGTTGATGGGGCTGTATAGTGGCCCGATCGATGGACGGTTTGATGCGGGTACGGCGGCTGCGGTGGTGCGCTTCCAGCAGATGGTGGGGTTGCAGCCGGATGGGGTGGTGGGGAGTGCGACTTGGGTGAAGTTGTTGCCTCCGGCTCCGGGGGAAGCACCTGTGGCGGTGGTGGTGCCTGCAACCGTGGCTCCACCCCGATCGGCGGCTGCGGCTCCGGAGATTGGGGAGCCAGTCTTGCGTCATGGGGCGGAGGGGCCTGCGGTGTCGCAGTTGCAGCGGCGATTGCAGCGGCGGGGGTTTTATAATGGCCCGATCGATGGGGGGTTTGGGGATGAGACGGAGGATGCGGTGAAGGCGGCGCAGCGAAGTGCGGGGTTGGATGAGGATGGGGTTGTGGGTGAGGGGACTTGGCGATCGATTCGTTAGGAATTGAGAATGCAGAATGTTGAATTGAGAGAGGCAGAAAATTTGGAGTGATGCCAAATCGAGAAGTGGTTGTGCGGGATCTGCCCGAACCGCCCCCCGGCCCCCAATCCTGGGGGAGCATGAAGGATAATTTAATTGGGGTTTGGGTGCTTGATGTGTTGCAAAAATCAGTTGATTTGGTATGAGCGCCATGGCTAACAAATGGGCACATCTTTTGACTGAAGAGAATCTTGCTGAGCAGATTGAGCAAGCGAAGGCTTGTGGTGATGCGGAGAATCTGACCGAACCACGGGCTGAAACCGTGCAAATCAAGCAAGGGGCAATCATCATTAAGTTAAGAAATGGGGCGGAATTCCGCGTTGCTCATACCTTGATTCAGGGACTGGAAACCGCTACGGTGGAGCAGTTGCAGGATTTTTGGGTGTCAACATCCGGTGATAGTATTCACTGGGAAAGTCTGGATGTCGATTTTAGTGTTCCGGGTTTGTTGGCGGGCCGATTTGGTACCAAGCGCTGGATGATGGCGGAAAATGCCAAGGCAGAGGATAAAACCGTTAATAATGGCGCAATGCTCAATTCGATCGCGTCGTAATTGCGCCCAGATGCCGCAAAATCTGCAACACTTTGCACCGATAGTTGGTGTGGCTCGATGACCGACCGTCGGTCGTAGACCCTCGGGTTGGCGGTTGTGGCTTGGCGCGATCGGGCGTTAAATTAGGTGCGGTGTTGCTACAATCAAGCTACTGGAGGCACCCTTTGATGTATCAACAGCATCCCCCCCGATCGGCGGCAGAATCGCTTCCGACGATGTATGACTTGCCGAGTGAAAGCCCGGAGGATCTTGGCTTGCCTGACGAATTTCACGATTTCCAGCCGAAGTTGTTACGGGAAACCTGCCAACCAACGACTTATCCCGCCTCGGAAATCTTCATTGGGGCGAATCTAAATCTTTATTATGATGGTCGGCATCCGCAGTGGTACAAGCGGCCTGACTGGTTTTTGGTATTGGGAACGACTGTCGCCGATCGGGTAGAGGATTTGCGTTGGAGCTATGTAACTTGGCAGGAAGGAATTAGTCCGTTTTTGGTGGTTGAATTGCTGTCACCGGGAACGGAAGATGAGGATTTGGGTCAGAAGTTGCGGGAGTTGGGGAAGCCGCCGCTGAAATGGGAAGTGTATGAACGGATTTTGCGGGTGCCATTTTATGTGGTGTTTGATCGTTATGAGCAACGGTTGCGGGTCTTTGCATTGGAGCAGGGGCACTACCGGGCGATCGCCTTAACGGAGCCGCGTTACTGGTTTGAGGAATTGGGGTTGGGGTTGGGGGTTTGGAGTGGGCGGCATCAAGGGGCCGAGGGCCAATGGTTGCGTTGGTATGATGCGGCGGGTGATTGGATTCCGACTGATGGGGAACGGGCCGATCGGGCAGAAGCGATCGCCACATCCGAGGCCCAGGCCCGACGGGAGGCGATTCCCCGATTGAAGGCTTTGGGGTTGTCGGTGGCGCAGATTGCGGAGGCTTTGGGGTTGGCGGTGACGGAAGTTGAGGATTGATGGGGTGGGCGATCGAGCTAGTGGTTCTGGGGAGGGGTGATGACTTGAAGCTGGTCGAGCATTTGGCGATGCCCCCAAGAATGCGACGGATTCTAAATTACCCCAACTACTTAAAAATTTCGTGAAGGAATTCGGGTTTATTAGCGGGGCGTTTATACTGAAACTGAGTTCACGTAAGATCCGATTTTGGGGTGTTATATGGACAAATTCGCTACCTAAATACCCAATTGGGCTTCAAAAAATACAGGGCCGCAAGTGAAAGAGCAATTGTTGAAAATAGTCACCACGTTGATTGACACTATTCGTCCAAATGCCACGGACGTCGCAAGACATATATCCGACATGCGCAAGGCTCATCCGGCTCTAACAAATGATGAGCTGGCCGAAAAGTGGGCTAATGAAATTTGCTGGCGCTATGCTTCAGAGGGTGCAGTCACCGCCTTGCCAGGTGCCATTCCTGGCTTCGGTACCATAGCTCAGATCGGTATTGAGGGAGTGGCAATATCTGCTGACCTCACCTACATGATCCGATGCATGGCAGGCGTGGTCATCGGTGTTGGGCAAATTTACGGTCGAGATACAGAGGCATCCTTCAATCAGGACTTTGTAAGAGTCTTGGGTTTGTGGTGTGGCGTGCTTCAAATTACTAAAGAAGCCGCCGTTGCTACCGCAAAGAAAGTCGCCATAGCTCAGTTCAAGAAGGTTCCAGCAGAGATATTCAAAAGAATAAATCGCAAGGTTGGCACAACAATCGTCACTAAGTATGGAACAAAACGCGGCGGCATTGCGGTGGGTCGGTTGATTCCATGCGGCGTTGGCGCAGTTGTGGGTGGCGGCTTTAACTTGGCAACGATGAAAGCATTTAAAAAATCAGCTATCACTTACTACAAAACATCAGATGCGATTTTAATTGAGACGTGAAGTGCAACACCTTGTTACACTCGACCCTAATGCTTTCTCTCTAGCCAAATCCAAGCACTCGCTTCAGCGTCAGATCGACCTTTGCCAAATCCTCTGGATCAATTGGAGCCGCAAATCTAGGTGATATGATGTGGCCATGCACCAATCGCCAAACAAACCGCACCGTGGCACCCCATGTCATTGCTCGATCGCCAGCAGGACTACAGCTTCAGCCGATATTTCGAGATGGGAATCGAAGCGAGTGACTTAGCGATCGAGTTGGGTTATACCCTAACGCGCAAAAATCTTCAGTTGCCGCAGTTTTCGGGTGAACTCGATCGGCTGGTGGAATTGCACGATCGGCTAGAAGAAGTGCTGCCCTATGTGCCTTTGACTAGCGAACTGGCCCGCCGCGAAATCATTATTTCACGGGTGATGACCGAGGTGATTCACTACACCCATGCCGAACTGCGGATCGAATATCCGCTGAAGGTGTCGAATTGGTTGCAGGGAAATCTGGATTATTTGTTCCAACTCAAAAATCCCGCCACGCAGTTTGTGGTGATTGAAGCCAAGTATGAGGATTTGACGCGGGGGTTTACGCAATTGGTGGCGGAATTGGCCGCGATCGACCAATGGGAAAAAACCCCCGATCGAGAGCAACAACCGCAAATCATTGGAGCCGTCACCACGGGACTTAGTTGGCAATTTGGTCGCCTCGATCGGGCCACAAAGCAAATCGAGCAAGGGATTAACAGCTATCGAGTCCCCGAAGATTTGGAATCCGTGATGCGGATTTTGGTCGCGACGTTGACGTAGGGTGGGCAATGCCCACCGTTGCTCCCGCGATCGTGTGAAGGTTGTCCAATATCGGAAATGGATGGGTGGCGATATTGGTCTTGCGCGATCGTCCTCATGTTGCCAAACATCGGAAATGGATGGGTTGCGACATTTGTAATGGTGGGCATTGCCCACCCTACGCAATCAACTCCCCCGTCTCCTGCAATGAATGCAACCGCGCATACAACCCGCCACCCTCCAGCAACGCATCGTGGCTTCCCGTTTCCACGATCTCACCTTGATCCAACACCACAATCTGATCCGCTTCCCGCACCGTACTCAAACGGTGGGCAATAATAATCATCGTGCGAGTGCCAATCAACGATCGCATGGCCAGTTGAATCGATCGCTCGGATTCATAATCCAAACTCGATGTCGCTTCATCAAATACCAACACATCGGGATTCATCACCAAGGCCCGCGCAATCCCCAGCCGCTGCCGTTGACCACCGGAGAGCCGCACGCCCCGCTCCCCGACGATCGTGCCGTAACCCTTGGGCATTTGCCGAATAAAATCATCGGCTTGGGCGATGCGACAGGCTTCGTAGACTTGATCCGCTGTTGCGCCGGGATTGCCATACATCAGGTTGTCCCAAATCGTGCCGTTAAATACATCGACTTCCTGGTGGACGATCGCCAGTCGTTTGCGATAGCCGCTGATGTTGAGCTGGCGGATGTCCTGGCCGTCCATCAGGATTTGGCCGTGGTTGACGTCGAAATAGCGAAATAGCAATTTCACCAATGTCGATTTGCCTGAACCCGATCGGCCGACCAAGGCGACGGTCTGATAGGGTTCGATCCGCAGGTTGATGTTTTTTAGAACGGGTCGATCGGGGTTGTAGCTAAAGTTAACTTTGGAAAAGTGGATTTTCCCAGTGAAGTCATACTTCGAAATGCCTGCCTCGACGAGGCTTCCGGCATCCGTCCCAGCGGGCAAATCCATAAATTCATGGAATCGCGCCATCGACGCATACCGCCGCGCAAAGACTTCCGCCAGATTGCAAATCGGCTCGACTTCCGCAAACGCCATGCTCGAAACGGTCAAAATCGTAATGAAATGACCGAGGGAGATCCGGCCCTGTACGGTGGCCCAGAGGGTGAGCGCCAAGATCACAAATGTCCCCGTTTGGACGATCGTGCGGTTGTACATCCCCAAGACGGTGTAAGCCTTGTGGATGCGGTAATCCAGCACTTTGAATTCCCGATCGATGCGGGATTGGTGCCGTTTGAGTTCATCGACTTCCGTGGCGAAGGCTTTGACGGTTTTGATATTGGTGATGATTTCGGCGGTGCGGCTGTCGGTGTTTTCGAGGTATTTGTCGAGTTTTTCTTCCCGCAGGGCAATGCGTTTGAGGCCGAGGAAGCTGTAGCCCAGAACGCCGATGAAACAAGCCAACAGCAGCAAGGCAATCCGCATATCAATTAGCGTAATAATTGCAAAGATGCCGATCACTCGAAAAAATTTCGGAATCAGTTGTCCGGTAATTTCGGGATAGCTCCAGGTATGGTTGGACAACCCTTTCGCCACACGGGAGGCAACCCGTCCGGCATTGTTTTCGTCATAGTAGCTCAACGGTAAGGTGAGCACTTTCTCCAATGATTTGCGGGTATGTTCGCGCCTTGCTCGAAAGGCCACATCCCACTGAAACCAGCCGCCAATCCAGGGTTGGATCGGGGCACGACCGACGGAGACGAGGCCAATCAGTCCGGTTAATACGAGGAGCGTAAAATTTTGGGTGTTCGGCTGACCCGTCCACTGGGCGATCGTCTGCGTGATTTGGGTCAGAAATGGGTCGATCGGTTGTTTGGAGAGGACATTGAGGATTTGCCCGATCGCGTAGGGGACAAATAGATCAATGATCTCGAACAGGCTCATGCCAACGATGCTGAATAGTGAAATTCGCCAATAGTGACGAAAATAAAGGATGATTTTCTGGAAGATGAGCATAAAAATTCTCCCACCCCGAAAGGCAGGGATAGATGCGAAAGGAACAGCGTGATTACATATACTACAAGATAATACTGGGTTTTGTCTAGGGAGATTTTCGAGGATAGCGTGGGGCGATCGGGTCGTGGTGTCTTCTGGCTGACTTGCGGCTTCGTCTGTGAATTTGACCGACTCCGCTGCTAAATCGCCCCTCGACTAGAAGTCGGGGCTACAGGCAAAAGTCCTGCGGACTAAGGATTTAGTCCCTTTGGGACTTGCGCTATTAGCCCGGAATTCCATTCCAGGGCGGGTGAATTACGGCGTCAATTAATTCGCACCACAGAAAGATCTAACCTGTGTAGTTCAATCGCGAAGTCGATTACCGTCCGGCGGTCAGCACGGTTTCTGCGGTCAGGTTGAGTGATGGAAAGGCGTTGGAGATAATGCGGGTTTTCCCTTGAAAACGGTTTTCCTGATATTGCTTACCTTGCAGTGTCAGCACCAAAACCACGGCCCTTGCCGGGTCAATAATCCAGCATTTAGGAATGCCCCGATCGGCATATTCCTTCGGCTTCTCGACATAATCGCGGTCGTAGTTCGGACTGCCTGCTTCTCCCGGCGAAACCACTTCCACCACCAAAACCGGCAACGGGTCAAAATATCCCAGCAACGACTCATCCTTTTGGCTGACGGCGGTATAGGAATCTTCTGAATGCACCATCAGATCCGGATCACGGGCACTCACTTTGCTCGAACTCACGGACAATCGATGCTTTGACCCAATTAAATATCCTGGAACCCCCAGACTTGCAAACGCCATACCCAAGACAAAGGCGATCGACAAATTCAAAGCGTTCTCGGTGCCCATGTCAACTAAAATTCCATCCACAATTTCATAACGATTGCCTGTCCCATCTTCATAGGTCAGGTACTCCGCCAATGTGAGGCGTTGGCGGGTGGCGCTGGGTTGTAACCGAGGTGGGGCGATCGTCATGCGGCACATCTCCTAGGTATCATGCTCCATTATATTTTACCGATTGTGCGGTCGGCCATCCACTCCCCCTAAGCCACCCGCTTCTCCAAATATTGCCCAATCATCTGCTGCTCCCCCGCCCGCGAGATCACCGTCTGCCGCGTCCGATACCGACTCCCCACCAACCGAATCTCCTCCTCAAACACCGACCCGTTATACTCCGTCCGCAGCCACATTGTTTCCGGATTCGTCATGCCATAGGTCGCCGTCACGGGCTTTGGCGTTGCAAAACCCCGATCGCGATACATCACCCCATCGGCCACCCCAAACAGCGTCACCCCCTGCGACATCGGCTTGCCCAAAATCGAATTCTGACTATCCCAAGTCACCTTCGCCCCGCACTGCATCAGCGCCTCATTCGTCAGCCCATGCATCTGCGCCAATTCCCGTAATTCCGCACAACCTTGAGCTAAAAACGTAATCCCAATATCACTCACCATTTCCTGCGTCTTCCCATCGGGCAACGTATAGTAGCGCCGCGCCGACGACCACCGCCCCGCCGAACGCTGAAAAAACGTCGCCGCCAATTGTTCCGTATTGATGAGTTGCAGTGTCGTCGTCATGGCAACCGTCCTTAAAACCTATGAGGAATGAGCAGAGAGTGGATGTAAAGAAAACAATGAACCAGACCGACCAAATACGACTTTGACGGCAAAAAGTTTACATTTGTTCATCATAATCGGTTCGCGTGAACCTGGCAAATATTCACCCCAAGGTCGCACCTACAGCCCGCTCGAGGCAATCAGTGTTAGGCTGAGGTTATGCAGATACTAAACGCTCAACATTTACAAAAGTGTTACAAAAGCCGCAAAAAGTCGATGATGGCCGTGGCCGATGTCAGCCTGGAGCTGGCGGCGGGTGAAGTGCTGGCCTTTCTCGGCCCGAACGGTGCGGGCAAAACCACCAGCATCAAAATGATTGCCGGATTGATTCAGCCCGATCGGGGTACCGTCCGCATTCTCGATCGGGATCCCCACCGCGACCCCCTGGCATTCAAAGCGCTGGGTGCAGTGCTCGAAGGCAATCGCAATTTGTACTGGCGACTCACTCCCGCCGAGAACCTGGAATATTTCGGGGTACTGCGGGGCCTGACGCGGCAGCAAGCCCGGCTCAAAGGCCGCGAGTTGCTGGAGCGGTTTGAGTTGACGGACAAACGGCAAGACACGGTGCAGAAGCTCTCACGCGGGATGCAGCAGAAGCTGGCGATCGCCGTGTCCATGGTGCATGATCCCCAACTGTTGCTGCTGGACGAGCCGACGTTGGGACTCGACGTGGAAGCCACCGCCACGGTGAAACGGTTGATTCGAGAAATTGCCAGCGAAGGGCGGGCGATTTTGCTCACCACCCACCAGTTGGATGTGGCCGAAGCCCTCAGCGATCGGGTGGCGATTATCAACCAAGGCGCGATCGTCGCTCAGAAACCCACCCAGGAATTGATTGCCGAATTCTCCAGCAGCACTTATCGGATTGAGCTGGAGCAGGATTTGGACGACGATCGCTGCGCCAAGCTGGATCGATTGGGCTTATCGGTGCAGGATAATGTCGTGCACTTCAGTGATCCAACCTTGCTCTATCCCGTGCTCGAAGTCCTCCGCCCCCTGCCGATCGTCAAACTCGAACAAGACCGTGCCAACTTAACCGATGTATTTCTGCAAGTGGTGCAGGAGGGACGCAATGCCTAAATTTCCCATTGTTGAACTATGGCTCGCTGAGGTGCGCCGATCGTGGATTCAGTTCCGGCGTTATCCGGCGGAGGCGATCGGCGGGATTTTTATCATTACCGCTGTGTTCTACGGCTTGTTTTTGGGTGCCCAGTACATTGCTGGGCCAGGATTGAGTCTGGGTAGTCGGTTGGACTCGATTATCGTCGGCTATATTCTTTGGACGATGGTGACGTTTATTCTGTTTGATATTGCGGGCAATCTTCAGAGCGAAGCCCAGACCGGGACATTGGAGCAGCTATTTCTCTCCGCATTTAGCACGCCGAAATTATTTTTTATTCGGGCGATCGCCAATTTGATGGTGCAGTCCGTACTGATTCTGACGATCTTGACGATCATCATGTCGCTCACGGGGCATTTTCTGGCCTTCCCGATCGTCCTGATTTTTCCCTTGATTTCGATTATTCTCGGGGCTTACGGTTTGTCCTTTGTGATCGGCTCACTGACGCTGCTATTCAAACGCGTCCAGCAGATTCTCGCCATTATTCAGTTCTCGCTGCTGTTCCTGATTTCCACCCCCACTGAGGAATGGCAAGGCACTGGCAAACTCGTCAGCTACCTATTGCCGATGTCGCCTGGAGCCGGACTATTGCGGGATTTGATGGCGCGCCAGATTGGGCTGGATTGGCCTCGGTTAGCGATCGCGATGTTGAATGGTGGCGTGTACTTCGCGATCGGATTACTGGTCTTTCGTTGGGCCGAGCGCACCACCAAACGCCAGGGCAAAATCAGCGGCTATTAGCGGATTAGTATAATCAATACTCCGGACAGATTTCAGGGAGCCAAAGCCCCGTACTGGAGGAGGCTGGGGTAGTTGGGATGGGATTTAATCAAAGTTGGGTCAAGGTCTAACATGGTAATAAATCGCTCCAGGAAATGGTGATTGAGTGCCT
>JANOQX010000160.1:0-3693 GCA_031415035.1 Cyanobacteria bacterium VAR_4_metabat_243 | reverse complement strand
ACCGTTCATAGTGCAGCGCCGCAATCGCCGCTTCGCTAAAGCTCAATTTGATCATGGGCTTGACCACCGGATAAATCGGGATGTTATCCCCTATTTTAACCGCTCAAAACCTAAATTCTATGCCCCGGCAAGGTATATTGGTCACTGGCGGGATTGCCCTCTGGCACCGAAGCACCAGTGACACCGAGCAATCGGCCAAAATGACCACTGACCAATCGTCCGACGTCGCCGCCGCCACCATCAAGACCTACTGGCAAGATCCGTTCGGGTTTGATGCCCACATTCGGCACTACGAAACGGTGCGCGACGTGCCCGATCGTGGGGCCAAAACTCGCCGCATCTATGCCCTTGGGGCCGAGCGCATCACCGCCTATAACAACCGACTGGCACTGATCCAAGCCAATACCCAAAGCAATGCCGAGCCGACCAAATTCCTGACCACCAACATCGATCGGCAGGAACAGGTTTTGGCGAAGTTCATCGGTGAAAACCAAGTCATCCCGCCCGGTTCCAAGGTTGCCAGAGAATACGCTGAAATGCTGTTAGAGCTTGAATTGTGGCTCCGAGCCGAACAGCTATTCACGCAACAAACATCGACCAAGCCACTGCCACAAAATCCCACAAGTATTACCCAGTAGAGGAAACGACCATGTTAGAAACGCTAGAGACAACCGAATTAGACCGGGAAACTGCAATCCCTGTCACGCCCACGGTGGTCATGGGGGACGACTTCACCGATCGGCCCACTAACCTATCATTCCGGTTCCTGCTGTTGCTGATCTCCGGTGGCGCTTGGTACACAGCGGTTTTCCTGTGGCTTCCGGCCCTGGCGATCGGGGCGGCGATGACCACGGGCGCGGTGGCCTATTCCATCCGACAGCAAGGGGAAACCCTATTCTCGGTATCGGCGGAATTCCTGATCGACACCCTGCACCTGGGACAAGATTGCTTAGATGGGTTCAGTGACACCCTACAAAACAAAGCCCTCCCGGTGTTGCGACACAATGCCCAGACAATGGCGAAGTATTCCGGCCTGCTATCCAAAGTGGAATTGCAAGCGATCGAAGAACGTGGGGGCGGTGAAGTGAGTATCCCGCTGTCGGTGATTGAGCTAATCATCGGAACGCCCAAGGCACCGCATAATACCGCATTCCTCGCACCCTCCCAATCAACGACTTTGTTACATGGTGTGGTGCATCACCTGTTGGGCCTCTCTCAGCAGAATATCGTCTTAGTTGGTGACCCAAACTATGGCGCAGCGAATGATGGCACGATGCCAGTTTGGGGAGGATTGCCCATCTATCATCGGGACTCGAAGCAATCCCCGATCGCGCACCACCAGCTAATAATTGGGGTAGACGGAATCTTCACCGCCTTGGATATGCTGGGGGCTTTGTACCTGCAACGGATGGAACTGGCTCAGAAACGGGCGGTAGAGTTGCACGGCACCGATGATTTGTCACCGATGGGGTTCACGTCGATCTACTTCTTCTGCGATGAGTTCCAAACCTTCATTGGTGAGCTGAACGAGGCCCAGGTAGATCGGGTGAATGTGGTATTCGGGCAACTCATCCGAGCGGCAAAATACCGGATCTACTTTTACCCCATACTGTACAATGACAAAGCCGAAAACGGGATTAACACAGCCAACTTGGGCGGGGTGAACCTGCTACTCATGGGGGCCGTGATTGACCAAATCAGCTCGTCTCCACTACTCCGAAATAGTAGCAAGCGCTTCGATCCGGCCTTCCTGGCAAACCTGGCCAACTACCGCACCCGGTACAACGCCATGCACGGGAAAGCCAAGTCCCAAAAGATGTTAGGCGCGATCGCACTGACCAAAGGATTCACCGCATCAAACGGTGATGATTTTGCGCCCGGTTGCCATGTCCTGAAGATTCCGAACTGCACCGATCGGGTAAATATCCGCCACGACTTCAGTGCAATTGCTCCAGTGATTACGACGGCTGATCCAGTTGGCGAGGCCGTTGTAGACGATGTGGAAGTACCGACGATCGTCGCCGAGATGGGTGAGGCATTCGGCGAATGGTTTATCGAGCATTACCCACTGTTCCAAGCCCAAGCTGATTGGTCGCTTACTAAATTTGCGGACGTAGCGATCGCGAATGGTTGGGGGGTTCGACGTGACCACCGCCGAGACAAACATTATGCCTTTCTTCAAGCCTTAGCCAAGGCCCAAGGGGGACGCATCAAGCCCGTAGAAGTTTTGGAACTGCTCGATGGGGGTGAGTGATGGTAATACTTTACCGGGCCGCAACTGTCGTCCTGTTCTGGCTCACATTCATGATGGTGAGCCACAATACCCAAATCCTAAAGTACCTGAACGAAACGCCCGCCAGCCAAACAACACAGACTAAACCCAACAGCCCGATCGCTGAGAAAGACCAGATTAAGGAGGTACCGAAATGACCGCGTCAACACCAGAGAAGCGCCCTAAACTGCGGGATAAAATGGGGCGCTTTATGCGTGGGGGTCAGGAGCCAGAAGACCAGCAAGGTAGCCTGTCAGAGCTAACAGCGGCGATTTATGCAATGCTGGCGACTGTCGCGCCGGATAGTCTTGACCCACGGATTCAGAAGCGGCTTAAATCCTTCCTGGGTGGGCAGTCGGCTAAGGCTGAGAGAACACATTGCATCAAGTTCGCGATCAACTGTGCCATCTGCATCGTGATTTCTAACGGCTCCGGCGTCATTGTCGATGGAGCATTCAGCCTCAAATACAACATTGACCAGGCCCGCAACTGGTGGCCGTCATGCAAGGCGAAACCTTGGGATTGTGCAACGGGCAAGATTCGGCCCGCGTTCAACATTGGGGCCAAACCCACCGACAACGTGACGGCAATGCTTTCCCTTGTGGGATGGGCCGAGGGCACCGACAGCAACTACGACATGATCTACACCGGGGCCAAATTCACCGACTTCTCACATCATCCCGATCGGGTGCTATGTTCCGCTGGCCTATGCAGTGCCGCCGCCGGACGGTATCAGTTCATGCCGCAAACTTGGGCCACCGTTAAGGCCAAACTCAACCTACCGGACTTCTCACCCGCCAGCCAGGACAAAGCGGCCATTCAGTTAATGAAGGATGCCGGATGTTATGGGGCAGCGGTGCGCGGTGATGTTGCCGACTTTGCCGATCGCTGTTGGGGTCAATGGGCATCATTCCAAGGCTCCAAGGGTGAATCGCTCGACAAGCGGCAACGGTCACACCCGATCGACAAACTCCAAGCCAAGTATGCCGAATTCCTGGGGACGGCAAACGGTACCAGCATCGCCGCACCATTGCCGACGATGACCGTCACCAGTCCGATGGCTCCGAGTCGGGTAAACCCTGTCACCGGGGAATCACGCCCCCACAATGGCGCTGATTATGCCTGTGCCTTGGGTGCGCCTGTGCTGAGTCCGATCGCTGGCACCTTCAAACGTGGCAATGATGACCCCAACGGCTTCGGGAATTCATGGGGCACAGTCGAAGGGACGGGCCAAAGCATCACCATCGGCCACACCCGCGCCTTGCTGGTGAAGGATGGGGCGGGTGCGACTAGAATTTAATGTATCTATTGGACGAAGCTACAGCCGTAGCGATTAATTTTGGCCCAAAATTGCGACCACCGGCCTTTGGTATGGGTTAACGCCCGCAAACTCAACACGATTTCCGCCCCAGTCCGTTTCC
>JANOQX010000159.1:0-83857 GCA_031415035.1 Cyanobacteria bacterium VAR_4_metabat_243 | reverse complement strand
TCAAATTTGGGCGATTGCGCGCAATATTTCCCTCAATTTGTATCGTGACTTTGGGTTTGAAAATATGGCTCAAGCCCAACGACTGGCTGGCTTTAGCCTTAACACACTCAAGCGCCTATTTAGAATGAAATAGCCCTGGGTTTAATGATGTTAAATTTACTAAGTTCTTGATAGAATCTGGAAGGTTTTCCAAGTTGTTTTCCCAAAGCCAAAAGGTCTCTAAGCAAGTCAACCCTTTAAGTGACTGAGGTAAGTTCTTGATCCTGTTAGATCGGGCGTCTAATGTTTTTAACTTTGTCAAATTTGATATAAAGTCTGGTAGTGATATTAATTTGTTATCTATTACCTCAAGGTAGACCAAGTTTGTGAGGTGCCCGATCGACTCAGGTAATCGCGTCAGTTGGTTAGCGCTGAGGTGAAGACTCGTGAGGTTTGTGAGATGCCCGATCGACTCAGGTAATCGCGTCAGTTGGTTAGCGCTGAGATGAAGACTCGTGAGGTTGACTAACTGGCCGATAGATTCAGGTAGTTTTATCAGTTCGTTAAAGTCCAATGACAGGGATGTCAAGCTGGTTAGCTGACCGATTTCTTCAGGAAGTTCTTGAATAGACCTCCGGGATAAATTCAGATTGGTTTGGCCACTTCGCTTTTCCTTCTTTATAATAGCTAGCAATTCCGATCTCGTCATGCCCCAGTCCTCCCTCAGTCCACTATCCTATTCTGACAGAAAAACGAAGAATTGAGAATTGAGAATGCAGAATTGGCGGATGCGCTATCATTGGAGCAGGAAGGATTCATGAGGAGGGAAAGCCATGGTCACAAACCTGAACGTCGATACCGCCCTACTACAAGAAGCCGTCGCACTGGGTGGCGAAGCCACCGCTGAAGCACTGTTCGAAAAGGCCCTACGATCGTACATCCAACACCGCAAGCAGCTCCAAGTGCTCGACCTCTTTGGCCCCCTCGACTACGACGAAACCTACGACTACAAGCAGCAACGCGCGATCGCTTGATTGTGGGGATGATTTTAGTCCTCGTGTATCCGACAAATCAACTGGAACGACTTTCTATCCGTTAGTCCAATCTACGATGGTCTACGACCGACCGGAGGTCATCGGTAACCCTGGCACCAATTCAAAATCCCGCTGATTTCGGGTTACTACCGTCGCACCCAAAGAAAGTGTAATTGCCGCAATCCGCATATCCCGCTGCAATCGATTCTTCCTCAAAGCCGGATGCTCTTGCAGCAACCGTTGGTACATCGCATGGGCGGCATCATCATAATTTGCGATCGTCGCATCCTTAAAATGCTCCATGTCATCTTCGATTACGATGCGTAGACCGCCGGATCGACTTCGGAATCATCATCAACTTCCCGTGCTGCCCGGATTTCCGCCGCAATCTCGGCAAAGTCCGCATCCCCCTTAAATAAACCAAACATCCGATCCCAGGCATCTTCCCGTGGTGCTTCGGTGGTCATAGCCACCTTGACCAACTCAACCTGTGCCAAATATCCTTGCAATTGCTGCTGCACCAGCGCGATCGCCGATTCCCGCGTATCAGACTCACCGCGACAACCCGGAAATTCCACCACCGACGCAACAAAACGCCCCGACAATTGCGGTTCCAGGACAAATGTGACGATCGTCTCTTGTTGTTTCAGCGCCGGATTGACTAGATTCATCGCATCACTTAGGAGCAGTTTTCACCATCCCACTGTAGCAGAAAAATTGGGAACGCGCCCCAGCTCTCCCCTTGCCCCGAAATCTATGATCTTTCCAATTGTTCTGACGCCGCCGCGAATCGATACGTTAGGCTAGATAAGCGACAATTACGAACTGCTTTTATCGCCTATGGATGCTTTTTCCCCGACGCCGCCCGAATGGACGAATACCGCCGTCCATGCCATGGCACACCATTGCCCCACCTGTCGAGCCACCGCTCTCGAAGCCCAGAAAGTCTGGTTGAATCGTCGATCGCCCGTATATGGCCACGATCGTAAACGCAAGTGGCAAGAGTTTTACCACTGTGGTTGTGGGACGGCTTGGTGGGCTTGGAGTACCGATCGGCCGCCGAATGAATTTGCCGATCGACAACCGATCGTCAGTGAATTCGACGACTTCTTGGGGCACTTCTGATTCCGCAGTTTAACGGTTGGCGATCGGGCAATGCCATTGGTTAGACTGGAGCGTAGAACCGCCGTTTAGGTTGCCGCATGGTTTGGGAAATCATTATTACATTGCTGCTGGGCGCGCTGTGCTGGATGGTCGGACTCCGCATTGGGCGGCTGATGCTGCGTCGAGGCGCAACGGCAAATGATCTATTTGTCGGTAATAAATGGGTGGTCATCCCAGTACTGGTGCTGTATCTGGGCCTGGTGGTACTCGCCGTGAATCTGCCCCAATGGCAAAGCCTGCCGTTGATCTGGCGGGTCTATGGCATGCAGGTGAGCTGGACATTAATTCGGGTCTTTTTGCTCGGAGTCTGTGGGGTCGGCTATGCGATTTGTTGGCAGACGGCCCGCAATCAAATTGGTTATTTATTCATTGTGGCGCTGTTGGGGTTGGTGTGTTTTGCGGGGGTGGAGAGCTACTTTCTCGCGCCGATTCATGGGCAATTGAGCAATACTTTACGATCGAATGGCGTGTATCGGCAGTCGGGCGATAGCAGTTGTGCGCCAGCGGCGTTGGCGACGTTATTTCAGCGGTGGCAGCGGCCCGACGTGACCGAATCCCTGGCAGCGAAGCAGGCGGGCACCAGTCGCATGGGCACCAGCATGGCCCAAGTCCTGGGAGCCGTGCGGCAATTCAATATGGATGGCGTCGAGCTATCCCCCACCTGGGAACAGATGCGCGCCATCAATCGCCCTGGCATTCTCGGCGTCTGGCAGTTTTCCGGCAGCCGCAAATTGCCCCATGCCGTGGCGCTAATGGCGATGACGAATGACAGCGCGATCGTCGCTGACCCGGCCCGAGGCAAATACATCGCGCTCAAACGGCCCGACTTTGAACGGATGTGGCGCAAAGAATACTTACCCGTTTACCGATCGACCGACGATGAGTTGTCGATTACCAAGGCGATTAGTTATCTCAAACAACGCGGCTACAAAACCGGGGATACCGTCGCGGCCATTCGGGCCTTCCAAACCGACATGGGAATTGGGGCCACCGGGAAACTCGATCGGCAAACCATCCTGCTACTCACGGGCAAATTTATTCAAGATGCGCCGACTTTGGCGGAGCAAAATTTTATTCAGAATGTGTCGAAACGCATGGGTTGTGAGGGGCAGCCAGAGGCTTGTCCTTGGTGAATTGAGAATTGAGAATGCCGAATTGAGAATGTGGCCTGTCTTCAATCTTTCTCAATTCTCAATTCTCAATTCTCAATTTTGGTGATGATGTCGCCACCAAGCCCGCACCAGCCGAATCTCATCATAGCCATAGGTTTCCCCCAGCTTCTCCCGAATACTGCTGAGGGAAAGCGCCCCAACAATGCCGATCGCGGTAATCACCGCCTGCTGACGCTCCGGGGACATCAATTGATCAATATCCACGGGGCTACCCGTTTCCAGCAGCTCGGCCAAATGGGTCAAAATCGTGCCGAAGCGAAGATTGCGGGCTTCGGCGATGTCGTTGGCTTTCATGCCCTGTTGATGCAGCCGCAGGGTTTCCAGATGGGTGCCCCCGATCGTTGGGGTCATGTCGGGGAGCGGGATATTGACAATTTCGCGGACTGGGACGCCTGCACCGCCGATTGGCAAACCATTCTCCTCCCGAAAGGCAATGATTTCGCCAATGAACGTGTCGCCGTATTGGGAGAGCTTGCGGCTACCGACGCCGGAAACTTCGGCGAACTGGGCGCGGTTTTGGGGTTGGTTTTGGGACATAAACCGCAGCGTCGCGTTGGAGAAGACGACATAGGGCGGCACACTTTGCTCATCGGCCAAGCGTTTGCGTAAGCGTTGAAGCCGTTCAAATAATTCTTCAGCTTCGGGGTTGTCGGTTTGAATCGCCGTTTTGTTCACATCCAAGCGTTGCGGCGCGATGGCGATCATCACTTCGCGTTGTCCCTTTAGCACTTCCCAACTGAGTTCGTTCAGTTGTAAGACCGGATAGCCGTCGGTGCTTTCTTCGAGCAATCCTTGGTGCAACAGCGATCGGGCGAGATTGCGCCAATCGTCTTTGGTGCGGTCTTTGCCGATGCCGTAGGTGGTGATTTTGTCGTGGCCGTTGGCGATGATCCGCTTTTCTTTAGAGCCACGTAAGACATCGATCGTGTAGCCTGCGCCATAGCTTTGGCCCTTCTGCACGAAGCGACCAATGCAGGAGAGGAATTTTTGGGCTTCGATCGTCCAGTTTTCCACGGGTTTGGGATTGCGGCAGTTGTCGCAGCCTTCGCAGTTGCCCGGAAAGCTTTCGCCAAAGTAGCCGAGCTGGATGGTGCGGCGGCAGTCCGTCGCTTCGGCGTAGTTGATCACGCGGCGGAGTTGTTGGGTGGCGATGCGTTGTTCTTCTTCGAGCGGTGCGCCGGAAGTGGGGTCAACTTTCGTGCCGATGAGAAACTCGATCGTCTTAATGTCACCCATGCCGTAGTACAGCGTGCAGGTGGCAGGTTCGCCGTCGCGGCCACCCCGGCCCGATTCTTGGTAATAGCCTTCAATGTTACGTGGTAAGTCATGGTGAATCACACAGCGCACATCCGGTTTGTTAATTCCCATACCAAAGGCAACAGTAGCGACAATTACTTGCACATCATCGCGGATAAACCGGGATTGATTTTCGGCCCGATCGACGTTGTTCATTCCGGCATGATAGGGCAGGGCGCGAATGCCATCGAGTTGGAGCTTTCCAGCGATTTCTTCAACCTTTTTGCGGCTGAGACAGTAGACGATGCCGGAGCCATTGGATTGCTTGAGTTGCGCCACCATTTCCTGGTAGGAATTTTTGTTCTTCGATCGGACTTCGTAGAATAGATTGGGTCGATTGAAGCTGCCGATGTGGACGAAGGGATTTTGCAGTTGCAGTTGGCGCATGATGTCTTCGCGGACGCGCTCGGTGGCGGTGGCCGTCAGGGCGATCATGGGGACATCCGGGTACTGTTGGCGGATGTGAGAGAGCTGGCGATATTCCGGGCGGAAGTCGTGGCCCCATTCGGACACACAATGCGCTTCATCGATCGCGAAGGCGGCGATCCCGAGCGTTTCCTTGATCTGCGGCAGAAACGAAAAGAGCGATTCTTCGCTCAGCAGCCGCTCCGGAGCCATGTACAGCAACTTCACCTTGCCAGACATCACATCCTGGGTGCGTTCGCGGATCTGGGCTGGACTGAGGCTGCTGTTGAGGAAGGTGGCGTTGATTCCATTGTCTTCGAGCAATTGCACCTGATCTTGCATCAGGGCAATCAGGGGCGAGACCACGATCGTCAGGCCCGGTTTGAGCAGGGCGGGCAGTTGGAAACAGAGCGACTTACCGCCGCCCGTGGGCATCAGGACAAGCACATCGCGGTTTTCCAAAGTCGCGCCGATGATTTCCTGCTGTCCGGGCCGGAAAGTGTCGTAGCCGAAGTAATGCTTCAGCGATTTTTTGAGCAAGCCGAAGTCGTTTTGGACGGACAAGGGGAAAGTCGAAGTCATGGCAGTACGAGAATTGGGTGGTGAATCCGGTAGTGCGCCTTGGGTAGTGCGTATCCACTATTTCACAGGTCAGCCCCAAAAGACAAGATACCCAATTTTTGGGGTGGGTGAACAGGGGTGGGGCGATCGGACTGGTGCTTTTGATCCACCTTGGGTTCAAACCCAAGGCTCATAGCGCCAGTCCGTTGAAACGGACTGAAGAGGGTATTTCAACCCGTTTCAACGGGTTTTAGCTATGAGCCTGAGGTTTGAACCTCAGGTGGTGTGCGGCGTAGTCCGACCAATCATCATCTCAATCATCCCCATCCGCCTTCGGCGCACCCGGCAGATGCTTCACCTGTTCCTTCAGCAACTTCAGTTGCGTATCACGGTTTTGCTTCAGATCCTTAAGCAGGGCATTTTGCGCCGATTGCAAATCTTCGAGTTTCGCCGATTGCAATTGTTTAAACGCCTCAAGTTCCTTGTGCTGACTGTCCTGGAGGGTTTTGAGCTGGCCTTCGCTGAGGGATTGGAGGTCGTCGATTTTGGCGATGAGTTGGTTGACGATCGCCGTTTGTTCCGTCGCGAATTTGTCCTGCGCATCAATCAGTCGTTGCGCCAACAGAAATACCGCAATCCCACTCACGGCAATGATAATCACAACCAGAATCGCAATGGCTTTCTGCCAGAGGGGATTTCCAGTCGGCTTGGGGGTTGGACTGGCTTGATTGCGGGCGAAGTCGATCGCGGTGTTGGTTGGTTGGGTTGATTGCTGTTCTGACATGGCGTCCTCCACTACATTCCTTTCAAACTTTTGAGCCAATCGATATTCGAGCTTTTGGTCAGACTGACGAAGTGGGATGAGTAGTCGAGATTCTGACTTTGGCTGACCTGTTGCAAACTTTCGTCGATCCGGCTGACGAGGCTTCTGACCCAGCTTTCCGGGCTGTCAAATTTGCGTTTCAAACCCTGTTTGGCATAGATCGCTTCGGCTAGGTCGGCTTTGTTGATCAGCAATCGGACGCTGTGGAGATTGTCATTGCCGATTTGGCTAAATAGCACTTCCAGAATCGATCGGCTGATGTAATCCTCATGTTCAGTGATCCGATGAGCGACTTGTTTGAGATCCATCGCGGCAATCATTTTATCATCCGGCATCAGGCTGCCGTCCATATCCATACCACGCGGCGCAATATCGACGAAGAAAATAATCGTGTTGACGATCGAGTCCCCCGCCGTCGTGGTGAATTCCGTTTTCACCATGTCGAGAAAATTTGAGGGCTTTTCGCCGTAGTAGTCGGCGACGCGGAGGTTGATCGGCTGCGCCGCCGTGAGGTTGGGCATGATTTGACCTTGGTAGATTTGGCTCACCGTGGTCGAAGGTTCCAATCCCAGTTCATCGATCGTCAGCAATTTTTTAATTAACGTCGTTTTGCCACTGCCGCGCAAACCGTAAAGTACAAGGTTAAAAGCATTTTCCGGGGCGATATCGGCGGGATTTTTGGCGTCACCGCTGGGCAAGCCGATCGCTTGGAATGCTTGTTTCACCGGGGGAAAGAAGACCAAGACGACGAGCAAAGCGCAAGCCCCAATGAATGTCGCCAGCAAAATACTCAACAGCGTCAAACCGGGAAATTGGTTGCTGGAAAACAGGTGCTCGATCGCAAAGAACGCCGCGATCGCGATGATAAAGATCAACAGAATCGTGACAAACGCCACCAGATTTTTCAACGCCCAAGTCACTGCCGGAACGATCGCCTTCGTCAGCGGCAGAATTTCTAAGAGTTGCTTCAGGGCATCGAGGGAGGTCGCAAGAATCATGGCGGGTTAATACAGCTCGCTCCCTATGATAACCAAGTCTTTCCCGTATTGTCTTGGGTGAGCAACGATCGGACGGCGATCGCCGTGGCAGGCGCGAGCAAAACGCCATTGCGATAATGCCCAGCGGCAATAATCACATTGTCGTAATCGGGTAATCGTTCAATCACCGGGGCGGGACGGCCTTCGGGACGCGGTCGCAGCCCCGACCATTGGCGGATGGGCGTGGCGGATTGGAGTCCGGGATACAGCCCGATCGCGGCTTGCATCAGTTGGTCGAACATTGGCCGATCGGGGGTTGGGGCATCAGCTTCGCCAAATTCCACCGTCGCCCCGACCCAATATTCCCAGTGATCGCCCATCGGCCCCAATGGCACCAGATGAATGTCATGGCCCGTGCAGACGGGTTGAAAATCAGGGATGCCGAGCTGGGTGGGCGATCGGAGTTGGATGGCTTGACCCAAGACAGGGCGCAGTGTGATCGGGTGGTTCAGGGTTTGGGTCAAGGGGAAGCTGCCGAGGCCAGCGGCGATGACGAGTTGCTCACAAGCGATCGGGCCGTGATTGGTCAAGATTTGGTGGACGCGATCGGGGGCTACGTCAATTGCATCAACGCCAAATTGAAACTTCACACCGCGTAATTGGGCGGCTTGGATGAGCACTTGGGTCAAAATCGCGGGATGGATTTGGCGATCGTCGGGGGCATAAATCCCAGCGGCGACATCGGTTAAATCCAAATGTGGGGCTTGGGTTTGCAGCTTGGCGCGGTTCCAGATTTCAAGACGGCGGTTTTGGGCTTGGCGGATGGGGACGAGGGCTTCCCAGGTGGCTAATTTCGCGGCCTCAAATTCCAGCATCAACAAACCCTGTCGATTCACCGGAACGACCATCCCCGTGAGGGCTTCAATTTCGGGGATGACTCGATCGTACCAATCCACCCCGGCGAACCGCATGGCTAAATTGCGGCCTTTGGTTTTTTTGCTGATACTCGCCATCAGCAGACCCAGCGCGGCTCCGGTGCCTGTGTCGTAGGTGGTGGCGGTGGCTTGGGGCGGTTGGGCTTGCCGATCGACCACCGTAATGTCTAAACCGGGAATTTGCGATAGTTCGTAGGCGATCGTCGCCCCAACAATGCCACAACCAATGATCAAAACTTGCATAGGGAAAGATGTGCCGTCTGATGCGTGATGTCAGGCCCCCAAACCCCAATTCTGGGGGCTTTGCTCCCTCTTACTCCCCCAGAATTGGGGGCCGGGGGGCGGTGCGGCCAGGATGCGGCATCCCATCAATAAAGGCGCGATCGCCCTTGAGCGATCGCGCCTTTCACCCAAAATAGCGCGGGTAATTAGCCTTGGGGAATCGTGTCCAAAAATTTGCCGATGCCATCATTCATGGCGTTAAAGGCCCGCTGTGCGCCTCGATAGTCCTTATCGGCAACGGCTTTGTCAATCAGGTTGAGCTGATTAAACACATCTTTGGTTTGCTCCCGAGCGATCTTGGACGCATCGGGGGACAGCTCACGGGCAATGCCGAGCATCTTGAACCGCAGCTCACCCAAGGGGCCATGGATAAAGTTACGGGCGAACACCCAACTCTCCTTTTCGATCAAGCCGCCCAACTCGGTCAATCGACCCCGCATGGTGTCAATGTCCCCAGCATAATTCCGGATCGAGGCAATTTGTTCGGCGGTATAGACCGGCGCTTTCGACTTGGTTTTCGCTTCGGCGGGACTAGCAAAAGCAATGAACAGCGTCATGACCAACGCCATCGCCAACGACACGATCGACCGATACTTCGACATAATCTTATTGATCCAAAATTCGATAAAAACGCCACCCGGCCCAAACAACCGCAGGACAAAGCTTAAAACAAATTTTATCAGTTTTGCGGCCCGAGTTTTACACCAACCGGAGTCAGCTTAACAATTAGCAATATTTGCCGCCAAATTCTGGATGCGCTTGATGATTGCTCACTACAGCCATTTACGCAGGAGGCGGGTGAGGCCAAACAGGATTAATGTTTCTAAAATATCCCCAAAATCGCCGATCGCGAAAACAAATCGTGCCCTCAAACCGCTGAGCGATCGTCGGTCGGCGACCAGCGCCGCAAAAATGTCCCCAAGGCGTCACCCACCTTCTCATGCCAATCTTCCTGGGGATAATGCCCGACTTCCTCCAGGGTGACAAATTCCGCTGCGGGGAAGGTTTTGGCCGTGGCTTGGGCGGGGCCGATCGGCAGCCAGGGATCGCGATCGCCCCAGGCCACCAACAACGGTTTGTCCCAGGCTTTCAAACCCCGCTCGATCGTGGCCCCAAGTTCTGGCACGTTCAGATTCCGAATCATCGTATGCAACACCCGACCGCCATCGGAACTTTCCAGCCAGGGATTGCGATAGATGTTCATCGCCTTGTCTTCGACTCGATAACCGCCGCCGCCTTCAAGGATTTGGTCGGGTAGGCGAAAGTTTTGGACTAAGGCATCGCCAATCAGGGGAATGCCCAGTTGGCGAATTTTCCAGGGGAGTTTGTCCTGGGCGGAAATGGGGCTGTTGAGGATGGCGAGGCGATCGACCCGATCGGGATGGGCCAAGGCGTACAGCGTGCCGATCGCGCCGGAATAACCTTGGACGACGAGGGAGCATTGGTCGATCGCCATGGCATCGAGGAATTTGCCCAGTTCGGCCATCAGGTCGGCGGGTTTGTACGAGAAATCCAGCCGATCGGGAATCTGCGAATTGCCCGTACCGATCCAGTCCGGGGCAATGCAACGAAAGCCCAATAGGGTGAGTCGCGGCATCACTTCGCGCCAACTGTAACTCGGGGCGATCAGACCATGGATGAAGACCACGGGCGGGCGGTTATCGCTGCGGATCGACTGGGCCTCGCGGTAAAACCACTCATACTCGCCCGCTTTGATCATGGCGCGTTCGATCGTCATAGGAGGTTGCCTGTGATAAATGATGCCGTAGGGTGGGCATTGCCCACCTTACTTACAATTTACGGAGTGATCAATCAACGATCGATTGGGTCAGCAGTCGTCCGGCCAATTGGCTGGCCCCGACCATCCCGGCTTGGTTGCCCAGTTGGGCCTTAAGCAGCTTCACCGATTCCAGCGAAGTCGGCATCACCCGCGCTTGGATTTCGGCCCAGGCGCTGGGGAAGAAGAACTCACTGCTCTCGCAAATGCCACCGCCAATGACGATCGCGTCCGGCGTCAGCACATAGATCAAACTACTCAAACCCGCCCCCAAGTCCCGCCCGTAAGCCTGCCAAAATTCCAGCGCATCCCGATCACCCGCTTTGGCCCGATCGGCAAGGTCTTTGGGCGATTGGCCCGATCGGCGGTGGATGGCGTCGATCGCTAAATGTTGTTCGAGGGAGCCACGGTTGCCGCTGCGGCAGGCTTCGCCTTCGGGTCGCAGGGTGATCAGGCCCAATTCGCCAGCGGCTCCGGTGCGGCCCCGATAGAGATGGCCGTTGATAAAAATTGCGCCGCCGATGCCCGTGCCCAAGGTCAGCATAATCATATGGGGAAAGTCGCGTCCGGCCCCGAGCCACTGTTCGCCGATGCCCGCACAATTCGCATCGTTTTCGATCACCGTGGGCCGATCGAAGGCCGCTTCCAGCCAGTCAGCCAAGGGCACGTCACACCAGCCATCCATATTGATCGCGATCCGGGCAATCCGGCCCGTCGCATCCGCTGGCCCCGGCATCCCCACCCCGATCGCCTGGGCTTGGTGCTGCGGGTCGATCGTGGGAATGGCGTGGCGGAGGGCTTGGAAGACCGCTTCCGGGGTGGAGGGTTGGGGGGTGGCGATCGTCAGCGATTGCAAACAGGTGCCCGCATAGTCGAAGCGTCCCAGTTTTAAGGCGGTGCCGCCGATGTCCAGACCAAGAACTTGCGTCATAGGGAAATGCGGTTAACCCGCGAGTCGGGCAGGGCTGCGGCGGGATTCGGCCGCAATCGGGGTGACGGTGGCGAGTTCGATCGGGATCTGTTCCCAGGCCATGGCCACCACTTCGCTCAGGAGTTGGCGTTGACTGGCGCTGAGCAGCGGATCATCAGCCAGGACTTCCGCTGTGACATCGGCGAGGGTCTGGCCCTGGGCACGAGCGGAGCGGATGACGATTTGCAATGCTTCAACCAACGCATTATCGTCCACGGCAGACACATGCCCAATAGCCGCGATCGGCGGTGGGATGGGATAGTTCATAAACAGGGATCACACAGAAAACAGGGAGTTTGGGTGCGCCTAGACACCCATGGGAAGCGGCATCACTGCAACGATTCACGTGCAGAGTTTAGCCTATTTTGGCGATCTGTCAATGGGTTTGGCTTCGGCGATTTGGCCCAGATTTTGCAGCCGGAAAACCGCCCGATCGCAAACCGCCAATCGACGTCGATCGGTGGTTTGACCTTAATCCCAAATAGCGCGGCGATCGCCCGCTATTTGGGCGCAGGTGAAAACATCGGTAGATCAACCGCTGCGAGGGATTCGCGTTTGACGATCGGGGCGGCGGGTGCGTTCTCCGCGTCATCGGCGGCGGCGGCTTCATGGGCTTGCAGCGTAATGAAGGGCGACGTTCCGCCGGTGGTTGCGGTTTCCCAGCCGTCGAGGCGGGCGGCATTCAGTTGCGTGGGATCCAGGTCGATGGTCTCCGACCGACCGAAGGTCATTGCGCCATCTTCGGGTCGATCGTCCAAATTAAACGACACTTGGCTCGGCTCGATCGGCTGACTGGGCTGCCAGTCAAAGTTGGCCAAGACCTGGTCGCTGGGAAACTCCGCCGACTGGCTGAGGAAGGAATTGAGCCAGGCTTTTTGGCTGTCGTCGGGGGCTTCGGATTCCGGGGCCGACCAGGGTTTGACCGGAGTGGGCTTGGGCATACTGTTGGGCTTGGCGGCCAACTGGTGCGCGGTGGTTTCGGAGAGCAGGGCCGGGGTGGTGCCGGGGGTGCTGTTGGGCACCTCCAGACTTTTCTCCAGGGCGGCTTTGTATTGCAGGGTGTAGCGCTGCTGGCGTTGGAGGCGGGATTGCAAATCGCGCACTTGATGGGATTGCTGGGAGAGCTGTTGGATCTGATCGACGTTCTGTTGGTGGACGCCTGCACATTCGCGTTCCAGTTGGGCGACCCGTTCCTGGCTATTGCGGCGCTGGGTGTTCAGGGTTTCCATCACGATTTGTTGGCGCTGGGCGGCTTGCTGCGCTTGCTCCAGTTGGCCGAACAATTCGGTGGTTTTTTGTTGGCTGGCGGTGAGTTCGGTGATGTACTCGCCGATCGTCTGCTCTTGGGCTTGGAGCTGGCCCTGCAATTTTTCGTCGCCTTGGAGGGCGAGGGATTCCCAGCGAGATACTTCGGCGGACTGACGAATCTGGGCGTTATTTAGACTGGTGGACAAATCGGCGACCCGATCGCGCAGGGCTTGGTTCTGCTGTTCGAGGGAGGTGACAATATCGATCGAGTTACCTTCGGGCAATTGATTCACATCGATGATTGCATCGGGGAAAGCCACCGCTTCCCAGGCATCGATCGGGGGGGCGACGGGGGGACGCGCTTGGGCCAAGACCGGATTATCGAGTTCGATCACGGCGGATCGCAAGGTATCCGTTGAACTCGGTGCATCAGCGGAATTCAGTGCATCAGGAACGGCGGGGAGCATCACATCAGTTTCGTTCATGGCATTGTCCTGCACAGTAAGGGGTCTATGGGTAGCGCACGTACGGCATCATCACCCGAGTCTAAACGCTATATCAAGTAATTGGGACAGCATCCTCGGAAATTGTTATTTAGTTTACCTTGCATCGTCGCGATCGAACGGTTTAAATCGAACGATCGGGGCGATTGGGCGATCAAGGGGATCCAGATCGACTTGTGGTCACGCTGTTGGATCGATTTCCCCAATTGTGGTCAAAATTGGGTCAAATGGCGCTGAAATCAATGGTGTCATATCGCGGGCAACCGATCCGGCGATCGCCCCCCGAAACTTGCCGATGCCGGAATTGGCTTTTTGGGGCAGGATCTGTCACCGATCGAGTTTGGCTAGGAAATCGCGCATTTTGCGAGAAAGTGGGTAACTTTGAAACAGATGGGCACGACTACGCTGCCCGATCGCCCCGCGCATCAACGGCAGGGCGATGAAGGAAAGACCCCTAAAGGGGCCTCAAACCTATTCTGAGCCGGGTTTAGCCGGGTTCCCTTACTAGCCCTGCCGTTGACGCGCGGGGCGGGTCATGCCGTAGTCGATCAATTCACCCACAGCCACAGCCAAGCCCCGTTACTGCGAAATTTATCCTTTCTATATTGAATTAACCTTATGGCGATTTTAACCGGGCGCAAGTCAAAGACCGATCGACGGGCCGCATGGACGCGGCGGGGCTGTTTGGTGGTGGCCCTGGTGAGTGGATTGGGGCATGGCTCCAGCGCGATCGCCCAAGCGGCGGATTTTTGGTCGGAGGCGCAGTCGATTCTGGCCTCCCAAGCGAAATGGTTCGATCGGGCGGAAGTGGCGGTGAATACGCCGGATCCGGTGAAGAACCAGATTCTCAGCACGAAGCTGTTGATGCAACTGCGATCGATGGATCGGTTTGTCCAGCGCTATGACAAGCATGGGGCGATCTGGTGTCAGTCCACCCAAGCCACCGAGCGGCTGACCACAGCGGGCTTAGATGCCAGTCAGATCGAAACCTACTGCGCGATCGCCAAGCTGAGCCGGGAGTTGATGCCGTTGCGCGATCGATTGACCCAGCGATCGTCGCAGTTCAATCCCCAACGAACGATCGCGGCGCAGCCGTTGTTCTTCACCCAGTCGAATCGCGGCAAGTTATTTCCCACCAGCATTGAGCAAGTCAACCTGGCGGCCAAAGCCCCCGCCGCGCCTGCGACCCAAATCTTCGTCCATCCCCAGATGGTGGGCGTTCAGCGGGTGAAGCAGCTCACGGCCAACTACCGTCCCAAGGTGGCTCCAGCGATCGCTCCGCCCCTGGATTTGTTGGCGCTAATCAATCGGGGTCGGGAGCGGCTGGTGCAAGTCCAAGCCGGAATCCCCAGCCAGAGCCAAACCTACGGCACCCAATCAGTGCAGGTATTTAAGTCAGCGCCGCCCGCGATCTCGAAGTTTGCGGTGCGGGAATCGGAGTTTGATGCATTTCGATCGGTGTTGGCCCAGCCGAATACGGGCATTGGGCGGGTCTATCCGACTCAATCCTTTGTGGCCGATACCAACCGCCTGACCCCGGCGAATATTCCCATGCCCTTTGGTCTGCGGATCGAAGCGGGTCAGTTCCAAGTGACGGGTGAAGCGTTGAACTATGGATTTGTCACCGACATTGGCGACGTGGATTTGGCCGATGTGCAGGCGACCCAAACCCTGCCCGAGTTGTTCAAAACCTATACGCCACCCAACACCCTCGCCGCCCTCCAAATCCACCAACGCCGCTTCCTCAGTGGCAAAGACACGCCCCTCAGCAGCGCCATCCCCGCCGAACTGCACCGCACCTACGTCATGCGCCTGGTGCAATACCAACTGCCCGAAATCGTCGCCAGTGGGCGGCCCATGGCCTCCGGCGATCGCGGCCAGCTCAAAACCCTACTCCAACACCAAGGCCGCGATCAGCTAATCGCCTTCCGCCCCGTGATCCAGCGCAACGACGGCAGCTACACCGTCCTATGGAAAGTGATCGGCAGCAAAGCCGCGCCACAAATCACGGATTTGGATCAGTATGTCAGCCTGAATCTGCAAACCCGATCGAGAAATTGAATCGGCTCAATTCTCAATTCTCAATTCTCAATTCTCAATTCCTCAAAAATCGCCACCGCCGCCCGATCACACACCCCAAAATCGCCCAGCGATTCCCGAATCTGCTGGTAGTCGGCCAACATCGTGGCCCGCCGATCGGGCTGGATCAGGGCAAGGACTTGGGTGGTGATGTTGGCGGCAGTGAGGTCTTCTTGAATTAGTTCGGGGACGACTTCGCGCATCAGCACGAGGTTGACGGGCGAGGCGAAGGGGATCTTCAGCTTCAAGACTTTGCGGGCGACCCAGGCGGTGAACCAGTTGAAGCGGTAGGTGACGACTTGGGGCACATTCAGCAGGGCCATTTCTAGGTTGATCGTGCCGGATTTGGTGATGGCGAGGTCGGCGGCGGCGATCGCGATCCGGCCTTGCTCGGCGGGGACGATCGTCGCGTTCAGACCATACTCGGCGATCGCGGCTTCGATCACGGGCCGAAATTGCGGTAGGGCGAGGGGCACCCAGTAGTGGACTTGGGGAATCTGGCGTTGGATCATCTGGGCGGCGGCGAAGATCGTGGGCAGCAGATGCTTGAGTTCCTGCGATCGGGAGGCCGGGGACAGCAGCAGGGCGACCTGTTCGGGGGGAATGCCGAGCTGGGCGCGGGCGGTGGCCCGATCGGGGAGCTGGCGCATTTGATCCAGCAGCGGATGACCGATGAATTTGGCCGGGACGCCAAAGCGCTGGTAGTAGGTCGCTTCCTCCGGAAAAATCGCCAAGACCCGATCGGTGATCTGGGCGATTTGGTTGGTGTTTTTGTCGTTGAGTGACCAGACCCATTCCTGAGGGGCGATGTAGTAGACGATCGGCACTTGGGGAAAGGCTTGGCGGATGAAGTTGCCGATTTTCAGGTTGGCCCCGATGTAGTCGATCAAAATCACCAGATCCGGGGGATTGGCTTTGAGGCAGGCGTTGGCGTAGCGTTGCAGTTTGAGGGTCGGCAAAATCTGGGGGAGTGCTTCCACCAGGCCGATCGAACTAATCGCCCGAGTGTCGCCGAGCAGGGTGGCCCCGGCTTGGGCCATGCGTTCGCCGCCGAGGGCGATAATCTCCAGCTCCACCCCTTGAGCCAGTGCGCGGGCCAGCAATGCGGTCACCAACGGTGCACCCTGCAAATCGCCCGAGACTTCCCCAGTGCTAATAAATATCCTACGCTTCACGGCTGTTTGCTCTTTGCTTGTTGCCGGGGGTGAGGCCGCGACTGCCTGCCATTGATTGGCGGACGAACTGTTGCAGGTGAGCCAAATGCTCGTTGTCGGGCAACAGGGCGATCGCGTCGAGGGCTTGGTCCAGGGTCAAACTCGATCGGTAGAGCAAGCGAAAGCCTTTTTTCAAGGATTGCATCACGGCGGCGGAAATCAAGTCCGATCGCTGGAGTCCCACTAGGTTCAAGGTGCGGACGCGGGCCGGATTGCCTTCGATCAGCATGTAGGGCGGCACATCCCGATCGATCCGCGACATCCCGCCGATCATCGCCAAGCGACCGATCCGGACAAACTGGTGCACCCCCAGGACGCCACTAATCCGGGCGTAGGACTCAATGTGGATATGGCCCGCCAAGGCGACGCTATTGGCAATAATCACATGGTCTTCGAGCAGGCAATTGTGGCCGACGTGGGTGTAGGCCATCAGCAGATTGTGGTCGCCGATTTGGGTGACTTCGTCGCTGTGGGTGGCTTGGTTGATCGTGACGTATTCGCGGATTTGGTTGCCGTTGCCGATGCGGACAGCATTCATCCCACCGTCGTACTTCAGATCCTGCGGTTGGGAGCCGATCACCGCCCCGGTAAAAATCTGATTCTGTTCGCCAATCTGCGTATTGCCGTCAATCACCACATGGGCACCGATCACCGTGCCGGGGCCGATCGTCACCGCCTCCCCGATCACCGCGTAGGCCCCCACTTGCACCGTGGGATGCAGTTGCGCCTCAGGATGGATAACCGCCGTCGGGTGAATCAAGGTTGGCATAGTGGCGATGCGCGTAGACAGCGGTCGGACGTTGCTGGTGTCCGGTGCGAGATGCGGGGTGGGGCGATGCGGGTTGGAGTTTGACAGCATGGGAAGATCGCTAGGATTGTCGAGGCGGGAATGGATGCAAAGAACCGATCCGAAACCAGGGAACAGCCAAGGGGCGGCGCGTCAACGGCGGTGTACTAACTGACCAGGGCAAACATCAAGTCGCCTTCGCAAGCCAGTTGACCATCGACGACGGCACGTCCGTGCATCTTCCCGAATCGACGGGCTTTGACCGACAACAGTTCCACGGTCATGACCAGTTGATCACCCGGCACAACGGGCCGCCGGAAGCGCACCTTGTCAATCCCGGCAAACATAAACAGGCCATCGCCAATGTCATCGGTCATTTGGGTCAGAACGACGCCACCGACTTGGGCCATCGCTTCGACAATCAATACCCCCGGCATCACGGGTCGATTTGGAAAGTGACCCTGAAAATGCGGTTCATTGAAGGTGACGTTCTTGATGCCAACGGCCATCTTTTCTGGCACAAAATCGATGATCCGATCGACCAAGGCGAAGGGATAGCGATGGGGCAAGAGCCGCTGAATTTCTTCTAGCGTGAAGGTGGTTTTGAGCGGCGCTGCCGCTGTGTGAGATGCATCGGTGTGGGAGGCGTCGGTGTGGGATGCATCGGTGTGGGAAGCGATCAAGTTGGCATCGGTCAGTGTGGACATGGCACTCAAGCGATAAAGAATTTAGGCGGGTGTTACCCATTGGGCGACCAATTGCTGGGCCAGTTGGGTATGGAGGTGATGGCTGGCTTTGTAAGCGAGATAATGCCCGATCGGCAGGGTGCCAACCAAACTCAAATCGCCCACTAAGTCTAAAAGCTTATGACGGACTGGTTCATTTGGAAATCGTAAGGGGGGATTAATCCAGCCATCTGGCCCGCAGACGAGGGCATTGTCCAGGCTGCCGCCTTTGATCAGGCCCGCTGCTTGCAGTTGCTCGATCTGGTGGGCTAGGCCAAAGGTGCGGGCTGGGGCGATTTCCGCTGCGAAGTCCTCGGTGGCCGGATTCCAGCTATGCCACTGCTGCCCGATCGCCGCCAGGTCAAACTCGATGCCGTAGCTGAATTTCAACGTGGGTGACGGGATCGCGGCGACAAACTGATCATCTTGGTGCAACCAAACGGCGGTTTGCAAGGTGGGGCGGCGGACGGGCGCGGCTTGACCGACCACACCCACCTGGCCGATCGCGGATTCCCAGTCACGCGCCGAACCATCCAGCAGCGGCACTTCTGGCCCATCGATTTCGATCCGGGCATTGTCGATGCCCGCGCCGAATAGGGCGGCGAGCAAATGCTCGATCGTCCGCACCGAGGCATCACCCTGCACCAATTCCGTGGAGAGGGTGGTTTGGCCCAGTTGATCAATGTGCGCCGCGATCGTCGGCCGATCGGGCAAATCCGTCCGCACAAAGTACCGACCCGCATCAGCGGGCGCGGGCAAAATCCGCACCTGCGTCGGGATCCCCGAATGCAATCCCACGCCCTGACACTGCACGGGCTGGGCCAGGGTTTGTTGCGATCGGGGCGGCGGGGCGGCGGTGGCCATTAGAAGCGTTCTCCTAAGCCAAAGTGGAAGCGGCCTTCACCTTGATCATTGAAGCCGTAGTCCACGCGGATCGGGCCGAGGGGCGACTGGATACGGACGCCGAGACCATAGCCAATGCCGCTACCAGGTTTGTTGCGCAGTCCGGCGGGGTCGCCTTTGACGTTGGAGCCAGAGCCGAAGTCCGTGGCCGCATCGACAAAGAGTGCGCCGGAGACGATCGAGAACACGGGGAAGCGATATTCAGCAGAGGCTTGGAGGAAGCTCTTACCGCTACCCACGGCCCCTTCTTCGTAGCCGCGCACGGAGTTGCTGCCGCCGAGGGAGAAGGCTTCGTAGGGCGGCAAGTCGCCGACCACAGTACCCGCTTGGACGTTGAAGGCAAAGGCCTGGGGACAGCCGTTGGCATCGGCCTTGGGCCGGGCGGCGGGGACGAGCCGGGGGTCGCTGTCGCGGCAGGCGGGACTCAGTTTCAGCAACCGCGTCGGCTTGTAGAAGCTATAGCTGGCTCGGAGGCGGTTGAAGAAGATACTACCGTTGCCGATCGGGATCGATTGCTCGGAGCCGATGCGGAATAGCGAACCCGTGGTGGGGGTGAGGGCGCTGTTGCGTTTGTCGCGGACTAAGCCGAACTGCACCGTGAACAGATCGTCCTTGCCGGTGCCGCTGAAGCTCAAATCCTTACCAAACCCCACCACGGCTCCAGCCTCATTAGTTTGGGGGGTCGTGGCGGTGATCAGATCGCCATTGCCATCTTGGAGCCGCACGGCTTCGTAGCGCAGACCGAGGGAACCCGTCCAGTCAGCGGGCTTGAACACATCCTTTGACAATGGACGGGTGAAGCTGATGCCGCCACCGATGCGGACGACGCGGGGCCGATCGCGATCGGTGCCGCTCTGCACCCGCACCTCATCACCGCCATCGAAGATCAGCGAGATATTCCGACGACGGAAGCCATTGACGGTGAAGGAAGTGCGGAATGGATCATTGGCAATCCATGGATCGGTGTAGTTGGCGTCAAACAAGAATTCGCGCGCACCCAACTGGACTTCGGCTCCCAGACGTTGATTATTGCCACCGAGGTTTTGCTGTTGGTAGCTGACCGTACCAAACAGGCCATTGGCTGAACTGATGCCGCCGCCTGCTGAGGCGTTGCTGGAACTGCGTTCGGCGACATTGACGATAACGTTCACCTTACGCGGATCGTCGCCGGGATTGAGTTCGAGCTTGATGTCCTCAAAAATCCCCAACCCAAACACCCGCTGCAAGTCGCGCTCGGCGATTTTGCGGTTGAAGGTATTGCCTGGCTTGGTTTCCATTTCGCGGGTGATGACAAAGTCGCGGGTGCGGCCCTTGAGGGTTTTGCCTTTGGCGTCGGTGGTTTCGCCTTCCTTGTTGATGAATTTGATCTGCACCGATTCGACTTCGCCTTCCGCCAGTTCGAGGGTGACGACACCATCGGGGGCGATCTTCGGCACATCCACCACCTGGGCCAGGACGTAGCCTTGGTCTTGGTATTGCTTGGTCAGGGTTTGGATGCCCTGTTGGAGCTGGCGCAGGTTGAGGGTGGTGCCGTACTGGGGACTGAAGATTTTGTCCACATCGGCGGTGGTGATGACTTTGTTGCCCTGGACTTGGACGGCCTTCAGCACCGGGTTGGGTTCGACCACAAAGGCGACGCGCACACCGAGGGGCGTATCTTCGGGAGCCGCTTGGACGTTGGCGAAGTAGCCCGTGGCGAAGATCGCATTGATGTCTTCTTGGAGTTGGCTGCGGGTGGTGGTTTGGCCCGGTCGGGTGCGAATGGCGCGATAGACTTCATCTTCCAACGGCCCAGGAGCACCCTGCACGGCGACTTCGGCCACCAAGACACGCGGGCCGACGTCCGTTGTGGGCGCAGGCTTGCCGCCAGGGGGCGGCGTGGTGGCCGAGGGGGGCAACTGGATTTCGGTCGGCGGCAGTTGGGGCTGCGGCGCGATCGGCACCGGGGGAGTGACAAGGGTCGGCGTGCCGCTGGGCGGCTGATCCGGGGAAATCTGGATTTGGTTCGGGCTATTTTGTTCGTTCTGGGCAAGGGTGGCGGGAATCGCGGGGGTGACGGCGATTGGCGCGGCCACGGGGGTCGGCATCGGGGTCACCGTGATCGGCGTCGGGGTGGCCGTGGTCAGAGCGATCGCTTGACGGGTCGCCGATCGGGCCATCGGCATGACCTGATCCGGGGCGGTGGCGCGGATGGGTGCGGTCGTCGGCACCGTCACATCCATGGTTTCGAGTCGGGGCGCGGTCTGTGGCGCATCCTTGGCTTGGGCCGCACTGGGATAAGTGACTCCGGCGGCAATCGAAAACCCGGCCAGTAAAACTGGCGACCAACGCAACATACTCACGCGCAATTCCTCCAAACACCACTCAAAAATTAAAGGCCCATGCCCAACAAACTGAAAACCAAGCAATTCTACCGCAAGTTCTGGGATCCGCTGATCTTCGATCCAGCATCAAGCCGATCAACGGCTCCGCTTGCCCGGTTAGAACCACTCACCGCGTCAACTGCTCCCTATCTTAGACCGCTTGGCCCAACACCCGACTCAAGACTTGTTGATAGGCATCTTCGATATTGCCGAGATCTTGGCGGAAGCGATCCTTGTCGAGGACGCGCTTTTCGGGGTCAAGTTCCCCCTGTTGCCAAAACCGACAGGTGTCTGGGCTGATCTCGTCGGCCAGGATCATTTGCCCCTGCCGATCGAGGCCAAATTCCAGCTTGAAGTCCACCAACGTAATCTGACACTGATTGAAAAAGTCCCGCAGGATTTGATTGATTTGCAGGGCCATAGTGCGCAGTTGGGCGACTTGCTCCGGGGCGGCGACTTGCAGCAGGGCAATCCGATCGTCAGTCATCAACGGATCACCCAGGGCATCGTCCTTCAGATAAAACTCGACGATCGGCGGCTGAATCGGCGTGCCCAAAGGCAAACCCGTTTGTTTGCAGAGACTGCCCGCCGCGAGATTGCGTACGACCACTTCCAACGGGACGATCGTTACCGCCTTGACCAACATATCCGTCGGCGTCGGGAGATCCACAAAATGGGTGGGAATCCCATGCTTCGCCATTAGCTTGAACAAATGCGCCGAGATCGCATTGTTGATTTCGCCCTTGCCCCGGATCGTGCCCCGCTTTTGGGCATTAAATGCTGTTGCATCATCTTTGAACCGCGTCAGTAAAACGTCTGGATCATCGGTGGTATATAGGATTTTCGCCTTGCCTTCGTACAGCTTCTCGCCACTCATACCGACTGCCACCGCAACCAAAGAACGCTTATGATTCTAGCGGATTGATGCGATCGATATTTGATGATTCCGGCGCACATGGACGATCGACGATTTTATTTGGGCTTGGCGATTTGGGGCTACAAGGGCTGGCGGGGCGGCTTGTTGCCCCAGGACAGTGTGGCGCAGGATTTTTTGGGGCTGTATAGTCGGCGCTTTCCGGTGGTCGAGGGCAATACGATGTTCTACGCGACGCCCGATGCCTTGACGGTGCAGCGCTGGGCGGCGCAGACGCCACCGGATTTTCGGTTTTGTCCGAAGCTGGCCAAGGCGGTGACCCACCAGGGCGCGCTGCGAACCCAACTGCCTGTGGCGCTGGATTTTCTCGATCGGATGCAGGGGTTTGGCGATCGACTCGGCCCATTGTTTATCCAGTTGCCGCCGCGCTATGGCCCGGCCCAGTTTGACGATCTGAATCAGTTTCTCCAGGGCTGGACGGCGGCGGCTCCGGACAGTGAGATTGCCCTGGAAGTGCGGCATTTGGCTTGGTTCAAGCCCGATTGGGCGATCCAGTTGACGGCGCTGCTGGAGGATTTGGGGGTGGGACGGGTGCTGTTGGATAGTCGCCCGATTTACACGGGTGCGCCCTCGCCGTTACTCGATCAGTTGCCCGCTGATCAACGGGAGAAAAAACCGCAAGTGCCGTTGCAGCCCAGCATCACCTGTGACTTCGCCTTTGTGCGGTACATCGGCCATCCTGAAGTCGATCGGAATATCCCCGATCTGACCCTCTGGGCGCAGCAGGTGATCCGGTGGTTGGCTCAGGGGAAACGGGTGTATTTCTTTGTCCATTGCCCGATCGAGGCGCATTCCCCGGCGATCGCTTGGCAGTTCCAAACCTTACTGGAGGCCGCTGCCCTGGCCCAATTAATTTCCGTGCCGCCGTTGCCCTGGCAACATCTGCCCGATCGGGTTGCCGAGGCGGCTCCGGTACAGCAGTTACCGCTGTTTTAGGCGCGTTGAGGGTAGTTGGGGCGGGCTGAGGCCCGATCAATTCATTCAAAATTTGACTGGCGGAATTTGATCGACTACGGCGACACCCGCCCCGCGCGTCAAGGTTGGGCGAGTCAGGAAAGACCCCTAAAGGGGCCTCAAACCAAATTGGAGCCGGGTTTGGCCGGGTTCCCTTACTAGCCCTGCCGTTCACGCGCGGGGCGGGCTTTTTGCACCGATGATCAATTTGGGCCGCACTGCCCGATCGGTTAGGCAGCGGTTTTGTTTAGCTCATCGATCGCGTAGCGGGCGATCGTCAGACTGAGTTTGGCTTGCTCCGTGGCGGAGAGGGTCTGCCAATCGCGGTTGAGGAGGGGGGATTCGGTCACTTCCCCGCGCATCGCAAAGGCCATGGGTCGCGACAGCACTTGCAGGTCTTCGATCGCCCAGTGGGGTAGGGCGGCCTGGACGCATTGAGCCAATTGATCGACTAGTTGATCGCCTTGGTTGAGCAATTGGGCCGCATTCGCCGCGATCGTTTGCAGTACCGTTTGGGGCACCGTGGCGAACTTGCGGGCCAAGAGGGTGGCGAGGTCGCTGTCCCACAATTGGTCGAGTTGACTGAAGAAGCCCTGGGCCTGTTGGTCGATTTCGGCGGCGGTGAAGGCATCGAGCGGCGATCCGCTGGTTCCCAAGTTGTTGAAGAACGCCTCGCTCTCGGGCAGGCTGGGATTCCAGGGATAGGCGATTTTGCTGTTGGCGGCTTCGATCACGCTGATGGTCGAGCGGTCGATCGGATGCTTGATGGCACAGCGCACGGCGGCGCGATCAACGATCGCGTTGAACAGATCGGTATCCGCTTGGAGTGGGTTTGGGACGTTGTTGCGGCTGGGTTGGCTCGTCATTACTGGGGGGTGAGAGGCTGGGTTGGTTGGCTGTGTCATAACGGTTTCCCGCATTCGCTGCTGAGTCTGAAGTATTTGCTGCCGATATCTACAGCGGCGGGGCAGCCCATTCCGCAATGGGCGACGAATTTAGTTGATCTTACAAGGATTGTTCGGTGGCGGCACGGCGATCGTCCCAGATTTGTGGTCGAGAAAGCTTGGCAAAACCTCCCTTCTGGCGACACAATAACTAATGTCTCACCATGAATAAATCGCCTGTGAATACTGTTCGTACCGTTTCCGATACTAAGCGATCGTTCTATCGCGCCCACACCCACCCGATCAACTCGATTTATCGGCGGGTGGTCGATGAGTTGATGGTGGAGATGCACCTGTTGACGGTGAATCAGCATTACCATTACAGCCCGATTTTTGCCCTGGGCGTGGTGACGACCTTCGATCGCTTCATGCAAGGCTATCGGCCGGAAACCGATGTCGCACCGATTTTTGCGGCGCTCTGCGGGGCCGTGGAAGGCGATGCCACCCAGTACCGTCAGGATGCCACCCAGATTCAGGCGAGTTTGGCGGGGGTGACCTGGGATCAGTTAGCGGACCAATCGGCTAGTGGATCCGTGGGTGACGCGCTGAAGGCCGTGAGCCAGCAGCCCAATTTCAAATACACGCGACTGTTCGCGATCGGCATTTACACGCTGCTGGAACAAATCGATGCCGAGTCGAGTCAAGATCAACCGAAGCGGCAGGCAATTCTGGAGAAACTCGCGGCGTCACTGAACCTCTCTGCCGATCGGATGGAAAAGGATCTCGAAATCTATCGCGGCAATCTCGACAAGATGGCTCAAGCCCAGCAGGCCATCGCCGATACGGTGGCAGCGGAGCGCAAACGGCGCGACCAGCGTGAACTCGACAAGGCCGCAGCGGCCAGCGGCGCAACGCCTACGGTGGGCGAATCGACCGATGATGCCCCCGCGCCCGACGCGTAAAATCATCCAGTGCCGAACGCGATCGCGCTAGTTGGGCGATCGCTGGATAAATAGTTGGATGGCGATGTGGCTCACGGTGATCACATCGCCGTCCTCAGCGGTGCGGGGTTGCATCGCGAGCAACCGCTGACCATTGAGACAAGTGCCGTTGCTACTGCCAGCGTCCATCAGTTGGAAGCCCCGATCGGGCTGGTAGCTCAAGACCGCATGACAGCGTGAAATCGCCGGGTCAGGGAAGACGATCGTGCAGTTGCGACTGCGGCCCAGGAGCCAGGCCACGCCATTCGCGGTGGCCTGCACGGTGTCGGTGCGGGGGAGATTGGTGCGCAGTACGGCATCGGTGATCTGCTCGATCACTTGGATGTAGTAAGCGATCGGCGGGCGATCGGCGGGCACTACAAGATGACGCTCCACCGTGAGCAAATCATCGGCAGGCGGCGTGAACCCAGGCAGGGATAGCGATTTCGGAACAGGCGAATTTCCAGCGTCCAGGTCTAGCATAGCGAGTTAAAACAGAGGACTGGCGGCGAACCCCAATCAATTAAGCGGATCTGACACCTATCTTAGCCAAGGCGCAAATTGAAAGTGCGGTGATCAATTTCGCCTTGTTGGAAATTTTACTTTGCCTAAGGTTTTATGAATGCTTGATAGAGTGCCCGGTGGGTGGGGAGGCGCGATCGGGGGCGTGAGATCGCGCGGGTGCGGCAATCTCCATAAATTATCCAGTGGATGGTCAAGCGGGATGGATTGAATCGAGAAAGTCTAGCTTGCGACGTATGTCCCAGGACGGAGGTCGCTGGAACAATTCCAGGAATTGTTGTTTATTCTTTCAGGGGGGCGATTGCCCGATCCGGTCATTCTGGAAAATCGCTGGGCGCGAAACGTTTCTAGGGAGACGACACCCCTCTGATAAAATTTGGAAGACTTTTTACCAGTTGAAGCAATGGGATCATCGCGGGTACGAGTTGCTGTGGACGCCATGGGCGGCGATTTTGCCCCCGCTGCAATTGTCAGTGGGGCGATCAAAGCACAGCAAGAATTAGATGTGGAGATATTGCTGGTCGGTGATCCGCAACAAATTGAGGCCTGTTTAGCGCAGCATCCAGATGCCCCGAAACTGACGATCGTGCCCGCCGAGGGCGTGATCGAAATGTCCGAGGATCCGGTACCCGCTCTGCGCCGCAAACCCAAGGCATCGATCAATGTGGCGATGAAATTGGTCAAGGAAGGCAAAGCCGATGCGGTGGTGTCGGCGGGGCATTCTGGTGCAGCGATGGCGGCGGCGCTGTTGCGGTTGGGGCGCTTGCCGGGGATCGAACGTCCAGCGATCGGGGCGGTGTTTCCGACGATGGTGGCGGGTCAGCCCGTGCTGGTGCTGGATGTGGGGGCGAATGTCGATTGTCGGCCCCAGTTTTTGGAGCAGTTTGCCCTGATGGGGACGGTGTATGCGAAGTACGTCCTGGGCAGTGAAACCCCCCGCGTCGGCCTATTGAACATCGGCGAAGAACCGAACAAGGGGAATGAGCTGGCGATTCAGAGCCATGCGCTGTTGGTGGCCAATCCCAGCATTCCGTTCACGGGCAACTGCGAAGGTCGAGATGTACTTTCGGGCAACTTCGACGTGGTGGTTTGCGATGGCTTTGCGGGCAATATTTTGCTGAAATTCGCCGAAGCCGTCGGCGGCATTTTGTTGCAAATCCTGAAGGAAGAACTGCCACGCGGCAAGCGCGGTAAGCTGGGTGTGACGGTGTTGCGGCATAACTTGAAGCGGATTCGGGCGCGGGTGGATCACGCGGAACATGGGGGGGCCTTGCTGCTCGGCGTGGCCGGGGTCTGCATTATTGGTCATGGCAGCTCCGATGCCGAGACCACTTGCAGTGCCATCCGATCGGCTCAGGAAGCGGTGGAAAACCAAGTTCTGGAGCGGATTAAGGAAAGTTTGCCCGCGCTCTCACCGTCGTAAATTGGCTGGTCAGCCTGGAGCATGCGCATGACATTCGAACGGGTCGGAATGGCGATTACTGGTAGTGGCTCGGCCCTGCCGCCACTGTCGATCGACAACGATACATTGAGCCAAGTAGTGGACACGTCCGACGAGTGGATTGCCACGCGCACGGGGATTCGGGCCAGACGGGCGATCGGCCCAGAAGGCAGTTTGGCGGGCTTGGCCACTGAGGCCGGAGCCAAGGCGATCGCCAGTGCGGGCCTGGATCCGACGGCGATCGACTTGATCATTCTGGCGACTTCGTCCCCGGATGATCTGTTTGGCAGTGCGGGCGTGGTGCAGGCGGGACTCGGCGCAACGCGGGCCGCGGCCTTTGACCTGACGGCGGCTTGTTCGGGGTTTGTGTTTGGGCTAGTGACGGCGGCGCAGTTCATCCGCACGGGCGCTTACCAGAATATTTTGCTGATTGGGGCGGATGTGCTGACGCGCTGGGTGGACTGGGGCGATCGGGGCAGTTGTATTTTGTTTGGTGATGGGGCCGGGGCGGTGGTGCTCCAGGCGAATCCGGTGGATCAGCTTTTGGGCTTCGCGCTCCAGAGTGATGGGCAGTTGAATCACCAGTTGAACTTGAACTATGTGCCGGAGCCAAGGCCGTTTCTCCCCGGTATGGAACTGTCCCAGGGGCAATATCAGGCCGTGACGATGAATGGCCAAGAGGTCTATCGCTTCGCGGTGAAGCGGGTGCCGGAAGTAATCGAGAAAGCCCTGTTTGAAGCGAGTCTAACCACCGCTGATGTGGATTGGCTGGTGCTGCATCAGGCAAATCAGCGGATTCTCGATGCGGCGGCGCTGCGGCTGAAGATCCCACCGGAAAAGGTGTTGAGTAATCTGGCAAATTACGGCAACACCTCGGCGGCGACGATTCCGATCGTCCTCGATGAATCGGTGCGTCAAGGCAAAGTCCTGCCGGGGCAAGTTCTGGCGCTGGCGGGGTTTGGGGCGGGGCTGAGCTGGGGCGGGGCGATCGTCCGGTGGGGTCGGTAGGGGTTAAGTTGAGAATTGAGAATTGAGAGTTGAGAGTCGATTCAAGTATTAGCAAAACTGCATTGGTGTTTCCGGGACAGGGTTCGCAGGCGTTGGGGATGGGGTTGGATCTGCTAACCCAACCAGCGGCGCAGGCAAAATTCGAGCAAGCGGCGGACATTCTCGGCTGGTTCCCGATCGACGTTATTCAAACCGATGAATCGGCGTTGTCCCAAACGCTGTACACCCAACCCTGTATGTATGTGGTTGAAAGTATTCTCGCCGACGCGCTCAAGGCCCAAGGGGCAAAGCCGGATTTTGTCGCGGGTCACAGTTTGGGCGAATATGCGGCGCTGTATACCGCTGGGGTATTCGATTTCGAGACGGGGCTGCGGCTGATTCAGCAGCGGGCCAAGCTGATGGATGGTGCGACGGACGGGATGATGGCGGCGCTGCTGGGCTTCGATCGCGAACAACTCGAAACCGCCCTAAGCCAAACCACCGAAGCGGTCTTAGCCAATGACAATAATGCCGGACAGGTGGTGATCTCCGGGACGCCAACGGCGGTTTCCGAAATCATGGCCCAAGTGAAATGCAAGAAAGCGGTGCCGCTGAAAGTCAGTGGGGCGTTCCATTCGCCGCTGATGGGCGACGCGGCGGCGGCGTTCCACACCGTGCTCGCAGGCGTGGAATTCCAAAGCGCGATCGTGCCCGTGCTGTCGAATGTTGATCCAACCCCGAGCCAAGATGCGACAGTGATCAAACAGCGCCTCGCGGCGCAGATGACCGGATCGGTACGCTGGCGCGAGTTGACATTAAACCTGCCGGAACATGGCGTTTCCCGCGTCGTGGAAGTTGGCCCAGGCAAAGTGCTCGTCGGGATTATGAAGCGGACGGTGGCGGACTTGAATTACGCCAATTGCGGCACGATCGCCGATCTGGTCGCCCTAAATCACGCGGCAGCCGAGGCCGAATCCCATGTCTGATGTGAAAGTCGAGTCGAGTTTGGTCGCATTGCCCGATCGGGAGCCAGGGATTAGTTTGGCGCTCTACCACTTATTCAAGTGGGGATTCGTCAGTCCGCTGCTGCATACCTACTTTCGGGGCCGGATTCACGGGGCCGAAAATGTGCCCAAGCGGGGTCGTCTGCTGATCGTCAGCAATCATGCCAGTGACTTCGATCCGCCGATCGTGGCGAACTGTGTGGGCCGTCCTGTAGCCTTCATGGCGAAGGAATCGCTGTTTCGCGTGCCCGTCTTGGGGCAGGCGATTCAGCTCTATGGGGCCTATCCTGTGAAGCGGGGCGTGGCCGATCGGGCGGCATTAAAAGCGGCGATGGATTCGGTGAAGCAGGGCTGGGCCACGGGGGTATTTCTCGATGGCACCCGCACGGCGGACGGCACGATCCAGGATCCGAAGATCGGGGCTGCCTGGCTGGCCGCCCAAACCCAGGCGACGATTGTCCCCGTTTGTCTCTGGGGCAGTCATGCGATTTTCAGTCGTGGCAAGTTTCCGCGATCGGTGCCGTTGACGATCCGGATCGGGCCACCGATCGCGCCGCCAGCGAGTACCGATCGAGCCGCTCTAGCCGCTGTCACTGCCGAATGTGCAGCGGCAATCAATCAAATGCACGCCCTCGGGCGTTGACCTTAACCATCAGTCGCCTGCCGCTGGCAGGGGGAGCAGGCTCACAATGGCCGATAATTTGCGCCAAGAACTGACCGAATTACTCGATCAAGCCACCTGGGAATGGCTGCTGCCCCATGCCGAGCGGGATGCAGTGATTATTGTGGCGGATCATTTGGCGTTAGTCGATGTCGGGATCGCGATCGTGGAGGATCAGAGCCAAGCGGTGCAACATTGGATCGCTGAGGCACTTTTGGTCAAACCGACCCTCGAACAGAAAGTTGTGTGGGAAAAAACGGAGAATATCCAGTTTGCCGCCTTAATTGTCCAACCCTATGTGCTGATCCAGCCGCTGAGTGGGCAGTCTACCGATCGGCACACACCCACTTGACGGATCTTCGATCGATTCCGTAATGTTGGACACTGACGCAAGTTTAGTTTTGCCGCATGATATTCACGGAGATTTCTCGGACTTTGGGAATACTAACTTGGCTAAGTCAGTAGTTTTACGGATTGTCGTGAACTTCGATTACTGACATAACACAGGCAACAAATTCCCACGCCGGATTTTGTGATGTGAATTGGATCGTTTTATCCTGATTCTGCCGATTAAGCGGTGGATCGGCTAGTTGGCGGAAGTCTTTACCGACAATGTACTACTTGCCTTGTGATCCCTCGTTTGGCCGTGCCATAGTGATCGAATTGCGGCGCGATCGAATTGCCATTGGAGGTTCATGTCCGAACGCATTCAGAAGATTCTGTCCCAGTGGGGCGTCGCTTCCCGCCGTCAGGCGGAAACTTTGATCCTGGAAGGTCGCGTGCGACTGAATGGGGAAATTGCGATCCTCGGACAGAAAGCTGATCCAACTCACGATCGTCTGGAGGTCGATGGCCAGATGATCCAACCGACCGATCGGCCTCAATTTGTTTATTTGCTACTAAACAAACCAATTGGGGTATTGTCTACCTGTGCCGACCCCCAAGGTCGTCCCACCGTGATCGATCTGTTGCCCCGCTCATTCCAAACCCAAGGCATTTATCCCGTCGGTCGGCTCGACGCGGATTCCACCGGGGCCTTGCTGTTGACGAATGATGGTGATTTGACGTTTAATCTGACTCACCCCCGGCACCATGTGCCCAAGACTTACCAGGTCTGGGTCAAAGGCCAACCCACCGATGAAATCTTGCATCAGTGGCGTAAGGGCGTCAGCCTCGACGGCCAAAAAACCTTGCCCGCTAAAGTGGTGATGATTAAACGATCGGCTTCGAAAACCCTGTTAGAGGTTGTCTTAATCGAGGGACGCAATCGACAAATTCGGCGCGTCGCCGACATGTTAGGACATCCAGTGCTAAAGTTACATCGGGTCTCTATTGGGGCGTTGCGCCTGGCACCAGTCGGTTCTGCGAGCCTGCCCCTGGGAACTTACCGTTCCCTCAGTCGTGTGGAAATTGATGATTTGAAGAGTCGAGTTAGCCCCAACCCATCGCCCGTTGGCGGCACGGTAAAGGAGAAACGCCTAGGTTTATGAATAACAAGCAAACCCTCCAAATGAATGATCTGCAGGTCCAGGCATTGCAAGCCGTCGGCTTAAAGTTGGCCCATGCCCGTGAGCAGCGCGAATTCAGCCTGGAGGAACTCGCCGTCAAGACCCACATCCCCGCCCGGTTGCTGCAAGCGATCGAGCAGGGCGACCTGAACGGCTTACCCGAACCCGTTTACATCCAGAGTTTTATTCGCCAGTACGCCAATGTGATTGGCCTGAATGGCGTTCAATTGGCCAGCGAATTCCCGGTCGAACCCGTGGTGCGATCGCCCCGCAAGGCCTGGTTCCAGCGGCCGAAGCTGCAACTGACGCCCTTCCATCTGTATAGCGGCTACGCGCTGTTAATTTTGGCAGCGGTGCAGGGCTTGTCCGTCGTGCTGAATCAATCGGCGGCGCGCCAGTTCCCCAGCTTGCCGAATGCACCCCAAACGCAGCCCCAGAACCTTCCCGGCCCGAATGGCGCGGTGGCTTTTGGCCCCAATCCCCGATCGACCATCGGCGCGATCGCCACCAGTCCGACGGATCAATCGGCCAAGCCCGTGCGCGTCGATTTGACCATGACAGACGCCTCTTGGGTGAAGTTTGTCGTCGATGGCAAGGATGCCTATGAAGGCACCATGGCCGCCGGAGAGAAGCGGATTTTGACCGCGAATCAGCAGGTCACCGTGATGGCCGGCAATGCGGGCGGCGTCCTGGCCACTTTCAATGGCGGCGAAGCCAAGCCCCTGGGTGAACCCGGCTCGGTGCAAACGGTTTCTTTCCCACCGGAATCGAAGGGTGTGGCGGATGCGTCCGATGGCTTTGTCGCGCAGAACAATTAGTTGATGCTGGCGGAAATGTTAATCAAGTATTAACTGGCGATTCCGTAGCGAAATTCAACTAAAACACCCCCCAGTAGTCCGATCTCGCTACTGGGGGGTTGTTTCAGGGATTAATCACTTGATCGAAGGCGTTGCCCGATCGCCCCTCGACTCACAGGATTCGGTTGGCGAATTCGGAATTTGTCCGACTCCGGCACCGCTCGCCCCGCGCGTCAACGGCAGGGCGACAGGCGAAAGTCCTCACGGACTGGGGATGGAGTCCCAACGGGACTTGCGCTATCAGCCCCGACTGACCGTCGCGGGGCTTACTCGATGCCTTGTTCGCGCCAGGGCACTGGATCGACGGCTTCACCCTGGACAAACAAGCCCCAGTGAAGATGTGGCCCCGTGGCGGCACCGCTACTACCCACAGTGCCGATCGTTTGGCCGGACTGGACGACATCGCCGACTTTGACGTTGATGCTGGTGAGGTGGATGTAGATGCTGGTGACGCCCTGACCGTGGTCGAGACCGATGCAATTGCCATGGACGGCGAATCCATCGCGCTCATAGCCGACGAAGGCGACGCGGGCATTGGCGGGGGCGACTACGGCAGAACCCACATTGCCCCCATAGTCCACGCCCCGATGGAAATAATCCTCGGCAAAAACGCCGTTGTAGTAGCGACGCACGCCATAGACGGAGGTGACGGGGCCATCATTTGGGCGGCGCAAGGGGCCATTCCAGAGTTTGTCGGGGGTGACGATTTGCTTAAAGGCATTCACCCGATCGTATTCCGTATCGCTGACGCTGCCATCCTGGCCCGCTGGTAGCCAAATCCGCTGGATCGGGAACGTGCGGTTGCCCAGGGGGACGGTGAGGGTTTGGCTGCTGTTGCCGTTGACTTGGAGGGTGACGTTGCCAGGTCGATCGCGGGGCGTGGTCGGAATCAAGGCGCGGTATCGCCCATCGGGCAGGGGAAACAGGGCATAGGTTTTGCCGTTCCAAGTGAGGCTGGGGGCCTGGGTCAGTCCGGTGCCGGGAAGCGTGACGGCGATCGTGTCGCCGAGGACGGGCCGACTGGGATTGACGGTGACGCTGGCCGGACTGGCGATCGGACTTTGGTTGACGATCGGGGGCAGTTGGGCCGGAGCGGGTGGGGCGTGGAGTAGGCCGATCGCGCTGCTCACTAGGATCAGCGCCGTCAGGCCCGTCAGCCACAGGGGCCGTTGCAAATACCAGGTGAGCCATTGGCGCAGGGGCCGGGGAAATTGGCGAAGAACCGATCGCATGGAAAAATCCTCAAAGGACTGGGATAATCAGATTTAGATTAACGTAATCGGACGATCGATTAACGGAATTGACCGCGCCGCCGTGATGGATTTTGGGTATGGAAAGTTTTGATTGGATTGTCGTGGGTGGTGGGATTACGGGGGCGGCGTTGGGCTATGAGCTGGTCGATCAGGGCGCGAAGGTGCTGCTGATTGAGCAGGATGCGGTGCTGCGCGGGGCGACGCGCTATAGCTATGGCGGCATCGCCCATTGGGCGGGCAATACGGAATTGACCCGGACGATCTGCGCCGAGAGTTTGGCGATCCATCGGTTTTTGCCGCGTGAACTCGATACGCCGACCCAGTTTCGCGACATCGATCTGCTGTTGACCGTGGGCCACGACGACGATCGGGCCGCCGTGATCCACAGCTTTGCGCCCTTCACCCAGCAGCCGGATCAGTTGACGCCCCAGGAGGCCGTGGAATTGGAGCCGCAGTTAAACGGCCAGGCGATCGCGTTGGCCCTGCGGCTTTCCCATGCCCACATTGAGCCGCAGGTGACGACGATGGCCTACCGCCGCGCGATCGAGCGGCGGGGCGGAACGATCGTCATTGGCCGCGTCACCGCCGTTCATGAGGGCCGGGTCGAAACTACCAAAGGCGAATTTGTCGCTGGGAACATCGTGCTTTGCGCGGGCGGCGAAACGCGGCAATTGCTCCAGTCGATCGGCCTGGAAATCCCCCTCTACTTCAGCTACGCCGAATCCGTCGAAACCGTCCCCGTCCAGGCCAAACTGCGGACGATCGTCATGCCCGCGATCACCCAGCGGTTTGAACTTGAGGCGATCGCTGGACGATCGGCCGCCCCCTGGAACCAGCCCGATCAGGAGATTGCGCCACCGATTTTGGATGCCGGGGCACTCCAGTTTGCCGATGGGCACATGCGGATGGGCCAGATCACCCGCACCTTGAGCAATCCCCAAGCCGCGTTTAATCCCTTCAAAAGTGAAGACTGGATCCGCGCCCAAGTGCGCAACATTCTACCCGCGATCGCCGATCTGCCAGGGGCGTGGTGTTGTTGTACCGTGGCCTTTACCCAGGATCATTTGCCATTGATTGGGGCATTGCCCGATCGGCCCCACGTGCATCTCTTCTCAGGATTTAGCAATCCGATGGCCCTCGTGCCCGGACTCGCCCGCCGCTTCGCCAAATCCGTCACCGGGACGCCGGATCCGTTACTTACGCCCCTATCCCCCACCCGATTTCAGCCGTAGGTTTTAGAGGCTGGTTTAAAAGGGATTGACTGTCACATCCAACACTTAACGATCCCCCCTAACCCCCCTTAAAAAAGGGGGAACCGGATTCAAAGTCCCCCTTTTGAAGGGGGATTTAGGGGGATCGTGACGGCTGCAACAAACAGTCAGACTTTTCAAGCACCCGCTAGAGCAACGATCGGGCAAACTCCAGCGCCTCACCACGGGTCGTAATCTTCCCCTCCGCCCGTGCCAGTTGCAACGCCGCAAGCAACTGTCCCACCTTCGGACTCGGCGCGATCGCCAATCCCCGCATCAAATCCTGCCCGCTCAACAGCGGCGTCGGATGGGCGATTTGATCCTCCGGGTCGAGGTAACAATGGATCAGCGATCGCAAGGCCGCAAGCGACACCCCAGCCGCCAAGGCACTGATCACCACCGCCGGGAAAATACTACTGACGGCCTGGCAGAAGTGATATTTCTGCGCGGGCGTCGCGGTTTCGCCGCCGACCAGTAAGGGCAGGGCGCGTTGCACCGTGGTCACGGCCTGGACTTCGGCGCGGCTGTATTTCAGTTGCCAGAGCTGGGCTTCGGCGGCGGCGCTGTCCGACGGCATCAGACAGGCCAGCTTGGCGGTGGTAATCCAGGTGCGGGTGCTACCGGAAGCCGGGGCCTCAGCGGCGGGCGGCGTGGGTCCATTGCCTCGGTGGGCTGATCGAATATTTTGGCGGAGTAACTGGGCCAAATCCGGCCAGTCCTGCTTCAGATCGCTGACCATCCGATCGATGTGACTGAGGCGTTCCAGGCCGCCGGGCGTGATCTGGGGGAGCCAGGCCTGAAGTAAGCCGTCTTCCCAGGCCGACTTCAGCCACACCGTGCCCTTGGCCGTACTCAGCAGATAATTCAACTCCGATTGCACCCGCTCGGCGGCGATGCTACCCAACCGATCGGCCAATTGGCGAATCACCGATCGGGTGTCAGGATCGAGGCTGAAGCCTAACTGGGCCGCTTGGCGATAGGCCCGCAGCAGCCGCAATGGATCTTCAGCTAAATTCTCGGCGGCGATCATACTCAGCACCCCCATCTGGAGATCCTGACAGCCGTTCAGCGGATCAATCAGTTCCATCGTGTGGGGATTGTAGGCGATCGCATTGGCCCGAAAATCCCGCCGCGACAGATCGGCATTGAGCGAATCGCCCACCTGCTGGGCAAAATCCGCCGTGCCCTGGGCAAACACCACCCGCGCAATCTGCCGCTCCGCATCCAACAGCACAAAGCCCGCCCGATAATGCCGCGCGATCGCCCGTGCCGTTTCCACCGCCCCTTCCGGCAGCACAAAATCCAGGTCAAGATAATCCGACGTGCGCTCCAACAGCGCATCCCGCACACTACCGCCCACCAAACAAGCGGTCGTCGGCAACCAGCTCAACTCGAAGGGCCAGGTCTGCGGCGAGAGGGCAAAGGCAGGCATGAAGGGTAAACGAACAATACTTTGGTTCAAGGTGAAATTATCCTAATTCGGGTGCGATCAGCACCCCAGCTTGATCGATGGATTTGCCGCTGCTGAACGAATGAAGTGGCGGGCGTGGGAGTGCGTCGGTGCTAGTGCATTATTTTTGCGCCTGAGCTAGAGTAGCAAAAAAGCCGTCGCAAAATTGCGATTACTTCAGGCCATCGCACACCAGTTTAGTGGGGGAGATTGGAGCCATGTGTATCTGTATTAACTGCCAATACGTCGATCGCTGCACCACCTACAACGCTGTTGAACACCAGCATCAACAGCCCCACCTCACCCAGGCCCCGGATTTTGAAGCGACCGAGCCGACGATCAACGTCAACATTCGTAACCAGGATGGCGAAATTGAAATGGAGTGGGATGTGGTGGGCTGCTTGAGTTTTAGCCAAGAAATCGGGCGATGGGCCAAGCTCCGTCCTGGACAATTGCTCCCAACTTAGCCAACAAAACAGCGTAAATTTACTGAAAATTCATCTCTTTTCCAGGAGAAAATTTATAAAACGTATAGGATGTGGGCATAGTTGATGACATGACCCATCTGCCGTTCAAGATTTAAGCGTTAAGATCCTATGCAAATTCAATTGAAGCTGACTCGTCGTGTCCTGTGGTTGGCGACGCTGGCCTGTTTGGTGCCCGTTTTGGGTGTGGCGACGCGATCGGATGCCCAGTCCCGCTTGGGGACGCCCGAGGTGGTGAAGCCGCTGCCGACCTGGCGTGCCCTGCCGCAGCGGCCCATGCTGAAACAGTCGATGCCGCTGAAGACGGTGCCCGCGACATCGATGCCGATGCCCGCGAAGTCGATGCCCGCGAAGTCCGCGCCAGTGCAGTCGATGCCCCTCGTGGCCCCGACGCCAACGCCGACGCCCGCGACGCCCGCCCCGACCCAAGCCCAAGTCCAGTCCTTCTTCAATAGCGCCGAGAAAAATGCCACGAAGGGCAAGTTCCGGGATGCCTTGGTGGACTATAATCGGGTGATCCAAGCCACGCCGCAATCGACCCAGGCTTTGTTGGGCCGGGGTGTGATGTCGCTGCGATTGGGCGATCGCACCAGCGCCTTGACCGATCTGACCCGCGTCATCCAGGCCGATCCCAATAACGCCTTGGCCTTGGCCCATCGTGGCCGCTTGTATTACGAATTGGGCAATGTCAGTGCGGCGATGACCGACACCGATCGGGCCTTGGCAATCGATCCGAAACTCGTCCCCGCCTTAGTGAATCGCGGTTACTTGCAGACGGTGGTGGGTCAATCCCAGCCCGCGATCGCGGACTTCACCCAAGCCGTGGGGATGCAACCCAACTACGCCGCCGCCTTGGTGAATCGCGGTTACACCCGATCGACGGAGTCGGATTTGGTCAGCGCCTTGGCTGACGTGAACCAAGCAATCAGCTCGAACAAAAAATACGCCCCCGCCTACCTGAATCGCGGTGTGATCTACGAAAAGCAGGAACAGCGCGATCTGGCCCTCCTCGACTTCGATCAAGCGATCGCCCTCAACCCCGAGTACGTTGAAGCCTTCTATAACCGGGCGCTGTTGTTGGCGGACATGGGCAAGTTCACCGATGCAACCCTGGATCTCGATCGGGTGGTGGTACTGGCTCCCAACCGGGATGACGCCTACCTACGGCGGGCACAACTGCTGACATTGCTCGGCGATATGCCCGCTGCCTTGCAGGACTACAGCGAAACCCTGAGCCTCAAACCGAATCAACCTGAAGCCTACAAAATGCGGGCCGACGTGCGATCGAAGATGCAGGATTACCAGGGGGCGATTCAGGACTACGATCAGGCGATTAACCTGAAGCCAAGCCATGCCGGAGCCTTCCTCGGGCGCGGTCAAGCCAATCTCCGCCTCGGCGAAGCAATCAATGCCGTGGGCGATCTGACCCAAGCGATCGAACTCGACGGCCAAAACGCCGTTGCCTTCGAGCAGCGCGGTCAAGCCCATGTCGCCCTGCGCGACGCCCGCAGTGCGATGTCCGACTTCAGCCAAGCCTTGCAGTTGAATCCGCGCAGTGCGACGGCATTCTACTATCGCGGTTCGATCCAAAGTGCCTTGGGTCAGCCCCAAGCCGCCAAGATCGACTTGCAGCAAGCCGCCAATCTGTATCGTCTACAGAACGAAGGCGAAGGCTACCGCAAAGCCCTGGCTCAATTGGGCAAACTGTAGGGTGGGCAATGCCCACCGATGATTGAAGTCGGTTAATCCGATGCCGCAAAGGGGGCACGCATTGCGTGCCCCCTTTGGTTTGTGGGGCGCGATCGTGGTGGCGAATTGCGCGATTGCAGCGTCACCCGCCCCGCGAAGGCCAAATACGATCGCCGCGAAGGCCAAATACGATCGCCGAATTGATTGACGCCGTAATTCGCCCACCCCGCGCGTCAACGGCAGGGCTAGTAAGGAAACCCGGCTAAACCCGGCTCCGATTTGGTTTGAGGCCCCTTTAGGGGTCTTTCCTGACTCGCCCAACCTTGACGCGCGGGGCGGTTGGGCGGCGTAGTCCGTCAAATTCCGAATTCACCCATAGCATCATTCCTTCGACGCCAATCCGATCGCGCCCCCCAAACACGCTTGGTGTTATGGTGTGAAACGGCAAACGGCAATCAGAGGCAGGGCCACATGCGAGTAATTGGCTTAATGAGTGGCACCTCCGTCGATGGGATCGATGCCGCCTTGGTCGATCTGACCGGGCCACAAGATCGACCCCAAGTCCAACTCCTAGCGGGCAAAACCTACGACTACGACCCGGCCCTCCGATCGCAGATCCTCGCGGTCTGTGATGGCGCAGCCTTATCGATGGCCGACTTGGCCGACTTGGATGACGCGATCGCCATCGCCTTTGCCCAAGCGGCCATCGACATTGCCCAGGGCTTTGACGCGGTTGAATTAATCGGCTCCCACGGCCAAACGGTATTCCATCGCCCCCCCAACGGCCCCGGTCTCGGCTACAGCCAACAGCTCGGACGCGGCGCACTGATCGCCCAGCAAACGGGCATCACGACGGTTAGCAACTTTCGGGTGGCGGATATTGTCCTGGGGGGCCAGGGTGCGCCCCTGGTGCCGCCCGTGGACATCGCCCTGCTGAGTCATTCCAGCCACGATCGAGCGGTGCAGAATATTGGCGGCATCGGGAATGTGGCGTTCTTGCCTGCGCTGAACCGATCGGCGGCCTTTAGCGGCTTTGATACCGGGCCGGGGAATGTGTTGCTGGATCTCGCCGTAACCCAGTTGAGCCAAGGGGCCAAGCACTACGACGACGATGGCAATTGGGCGCGATCGGGACAAATTAATTCGGAGTTGGTAGCGCAATGGCTGACCCATCCCTATTTCGCCCAGTCCCCACCCAAATCCACGGGCCGGGAGCGATTTGGGGCAGTGTTTTTACAACAATGTTTGGCGGCGGGGTTGGCTCCGGCGGACTTGTTGGCCAGTCTGACGGAATTTACCGCCTTATCGATCGCCCAGAGCTACCAGCGGTGGCTGCCCCGGATGCCGCAGCAGGTTTTGCTCTGTGGTGGCGGCGCGCGGAATAGCTTTTTACGATCGCGATTGCAAGCGCATTTACCGGGGATCGAACTATTGACCACCACGGCGGTCGGGGTCGATGCCGATTTTAAGGAAGCGATCGCCTTTGCGATCCTCGCGTATTGGCGTCAGCAAGGGATTTGTGGCAATTTGCCCGAGGTGACGGGCGCGCGGGAATTGACGCTGCTGGGCGAGTTGTACAGTGGGTCGCGGGAAAATTCTGCCGTGCTAGCATAAATCTTCGATCGAATTTCCTGACATCGATCACCGCCAATCTCGCGTTTGGTGGGCATAATTTGGGTTGAGGCTCATTTTTAGTGGTGATGGGTTATTCCCGCATTCAACCGATCGCGCTAGGCACGCGGGGGTTGAACCACTGCCAAAGAATGGTTTCCGCCTTCGGCATCGCACTTTTATCCCCTTTGCTTTTTGTGAGTCACACTTTTTTACTTGAACCGGGTACTTGGTTGCTACAAGGCAACTGGATTGAGCGGGAGCAGCCGCCGACGGATGTCAAGGGCAAAACCTTGATCAGTTGGAACCGGGATAGCTGGTTTACGATGGCCACGCGGCTAATTTTTCCTGGATCCACGCAAGAAAATATTGATCTGCAATTTCGCGGTCGGTTTGATACGGACGATCGGCGTTATACCTTTGTGTTGCAGCACACTTCTCTGGGGCGGGTGGAAGGCGAGGGCTGGATCGCGCCGGATTCGATTATTCAACGCTACTGGGCGATCGGCGACAAACAGCGCCGCACGGGGTTTGAAACCTTGCACCGGGTCGAAGATCACAAGTATTTACTCTCCAGTGGGATCATGGCCGGACATTACTTGATTAGTGCCATGGAAGCCACGGTGGAACGGGCGGCCTAAATCCCCGCAGTCGCCCGTAATTTAACGGGAAGATCGGGGCGAAAAGGCGGCCCGTCGCGCCCCAAAGATCCGTGAGAATGCGTCGATTTTGCGCGTTAGCATCCGGGATTTGGCGGTCATACTGTGTATAGATTTTGCTTGTGTTTAGTCGCACCACCGACTTTTGCTTGGGTGTATTTTCGTTCTTTGAGTACACTAGGAAGCAATTGTCGTTCAAGCACCACCCATAACTTCAGCGGTGTACTAATCCAGGCTGGTTCTGTAAGCAATCTACCTAAATGACCAGCGTCATTCTTGTTCTGTGCAAACCCGCGATCGCCCGATGTCGTCAGCCCCTCCTAGCAACGAACCCCTGAATAACCGGTATCAGCTCGTCGAGTTGATTGGCCGGGGGGCGATGGGGCGCGTGTACAAAGCGAAGGATCTGCGGCTGGGCGGTTCGACCGTGGCAATTAAGTTTTTGGCCCAGACACTGCTGAATGAGCGGATGCGATCGCGGTTCTGGTCGGAAGCCAGTATGTGCGCCCAGCTCGGCCTCAAAAGTATTCACATCATCCGGGTCACCGACTACGACCTGGATCCGGACGATGTGCCATTCTACGCGATGGAGTTTCTCGAAGGCCAGGGCCTGAACGAACTGATTCGCGAAAACCCGATTCCCCTCGCCCGGTTTCTGTCCTTGATGCGGCAGATCTGCCTCGGACTGCATGCGGCCCATGATGGGATCGATGTCGATGGGCAGCTCTGCCCGATCATCCACCGCGACATCAAGCCCAGCAATATCATGCTGATGCAGGATCCCAGTTTGGGTGAGTTTGCCAAGGTGCTGGACTTTGGCATCTCCAAACTGCTTCAGGAAGATTGCGGCCAGACCAGTACCTACATGGGGACGATGGTCTATTCTTCCCCCGAGCAAATGGAAGGGCGGGAACTGACGGCCCGATCGGACATTTATAGCCTGGGCGTAATGGCCTACGAAATGCTGACGGGTGAACTGCCCGTCATGGCCGAAACCCATTCCTTCGGCGGCTGGCTCAAGGCGCATATGACCCATGTGCCCCGCCCCTTCGCCCAAACCAAGATCGGCAATTCCCTACCCAAGCCGCTGGAAAATTTGGTCATGTCCTGTATGGCCAAGGAGCCAGTCGATCGGCCCAACAATGTTCAGGAGATTTTGCAGGGCTTGCAGGCGTTGGAGGAGCGGTTTCGCAGTAGCCGTGATCTGAGCGATCGGATCAGTGAGGCGCTAAATCGTCAAGCCAAAGAAGCGGCCCAATTCCTCGAAGATACGGCCCTGCCGAGCTTGCCGGAGCCGACGGTGGTGCCTGTTGCTCCCGTCACACCGAATGCCGCCCTCCAACTCCAAGTCGTCCCGCCCAAACCGCTGACGATCGAGGTTCCGCGCAAGCCGAGCGGCGTCTCGGTGGAAGACGAGCTACTGCGCGGGGCGATGTGGCCTGTGAAGGAAGTGCCCCCGGCCCAAGTGTCGTTTCCGAAGATGATGCGGGTGTCGGGTCAGCCTGTCGTGACCCTGTGGGTGATGTTGGATTCCTACGAGGAAGTCAAGAAGATTAAGCTGAGTCGGCTGTATAACTTGGTGTACAAAACCTTCCTCTGTACCCCGACGCCCTATCCACTGGCCCTGTGGATCACCGCGTTCTACAACCACATGTACCACCAGGACAATGGGCCGCGCTGGATGCCCTGCTACCTCGACCTCAAAACCAAGCAGGGAATGGATATTGTCCGACTGCTGGCGGAGAAGGGTGAGTACCAGTTGCTGCTATTCGCGAAGGAATTGCCGCAGAAATGCGCCTATGTCACGACGATTCAGATCAATCCGGGCCTCCAAGCGAATCTCCGCGAATGGGTGATCAACAGTGCCAACTGGCGCACTCTGGGTGATCCGAACGAAGGCAAGAAAACCGCCCGGCAGATCCTCAAGGATGAACTGAATAAGCTCAAACCCCGGATTGCGACGGAGCTGGGCCATCAGGGCCAAAGTCAGTTTGGGCAATAAAGCTGGGCGATCGGGTTCAAGATTTGCGTAGAATAGAAGCAAATCACCAGCATTCCCCATGACCGTACCTTCGGAATTAGAAACGGCGATGATCACTGAGCCGATTGTCGCATCGATGGCGGATGCTCCGATCGTTGATGCAGTTGACCCGATCGCCCAGGACGACGATATCGAGATGAGTTTGTTTGACCATCTGGATGAATTGCGGTTGCGGATTTTTTATGTGTTGATTGCGGTGGGGGTGGGGATCATTGGCTGCTTTAGCCAGGTGAAGCCGTTGGTCAAGTTTTTGCAGGTGCCCGCGCAGGGGGTGAAGTTTTTGCAGTTGGCACCGGGGGAGTTTTTCTTTGTGTCGTTTAAGGTGGCGGGCTATAGCGGCTTGGTGTTGGCTGCGCCGTTTATCCTGTATCAGATTATTGCCTTTGTGACGCCCGGTTTGACGCCGAAGGAGAAGCGGCTTTTAGGCCCGATCGTCCTGGGTTCGGGTGTGTTGTTTCTCGGCGGTTTGGCCTTTGCCTATGTGGCGTTGATTCCAGCGGCGTTGAATTTCTTTATTACCTATGGGGAGGACGTGGTCGAGCAGGCTTGGTCGATCGAGAAGTATTTTGAATTAATTTTGGTGTTGATGTTTAGTACCGGGATTGCGTTTCAGGTGCCGATCGTCCAGGCGATGTTGGGGTTTTTGGGCATCGTATCGTCGCGGCAGATGTTGGCGGGCTGGCGGTATGTGTTGGTGGGCGCGGCGGTGGCCGGGGCAATCTTGACGCCTTCGACTGATCCCTTGACCCAGAGTTTGTTGGCGGGGGCCGTATTGGCGTTGTATTTTGCCGGGATTGGGATCGTCAAGATGATGGGCAAATAAGTATTTTTGTACCTTTGGGTAGAGGCCGATCGCGGTTAATTTGATTTAAGCTAGCGTTATGATGTGGAAGATTCAGTCGCGGTCATTAATCCTATGGTGACAACCTCAAAACCCACTAAAGTTGCCCCACCGCCGCCGCTCCCGACGGTGCAATCGATGCCGTGCGAGGTGCGATGGGAGCAACTGCCCGATGATTACCCGATTCCCGACGACCCTGTGGATAATATTAATCAGCCAATGTTGGCAGCGGCGCTCACTGATGCGTTGCGCCTAGCCAATGTCTTGCCGGAACAGTCGCTGACTTCGACCAACTATCCGATTTGTGCGACCTACAATGGCACCAAGGTGATTAAAGCGCCGGATTGGGCCTACATTCCACAGATTGGCGTCACCCGGCAGCAAGTCAATCGCAGCTACACGCCGAATTTGCATGGCGATTTGCCGCTGATTGTGCTGGAATTTATTTCGGAAACGGACGGTGGTGAATATTCGATTAAGCGCACCTTGCCGATCGGGAAGTGGTTTTTCTATGAGCGCATTCTCAAAGTGCCGACCTACGGGATTTTCGATCCGGATCTGGGTCTGCTCGAACTGTATCGGTTGGTGGACGATCAATATGATCTGGAAATCCCCGATGAAAATGGTCGTCACTGGATGGCGGAACTGAATTTATTTCTCGGGCCTTGGCGCGGGGAACTTGGGCATGAGCGATCGGGCTATTGGCTCCGATGGTGGGATGCTGATGGTAATCTGCTCTTGTGGGGGCATGAGAAAGTCGAACAAGAAAAGCAAAAAGTCGAACAGGAAAAGCAAAGAGCCGATGCCGAAAAGCAAAGAGCCGATGCCGCCCAACAAAGCGCTGAAGCTGAAAAGCAAAGAGCCGATCGCTTGGCCGAATTGCTCCGAGCACAGGGAATCAACCCGGATGAGGTTTAGCTAGAGGTTTTAAATCATGGGTGCATTCGATCGATTGATAGGACAACCACAGGTCATTGCGCTATTGGAACAGGCGATCGAACGCGATCGGGTGGCTCCAGCTTACTTGTTTGCGGGTGCGGAAGGCGTCGGTCGTTCCTTGGCGGCGGGTTGTTTCTTGCAAATTTTGTTGGGGGAATCGAGCGATCGTCGCATCATCCAACGCAATCATCCCGATTTGTTGTGGGTCGAACCAACATATTTGGAGAAGGGTAAACGGCTCACAGCGGCGGAAGCGGAAGAAGCCGGGGTGAAGAAAAAAGCCTTGCCGATCGTGCGGGCCGAGCAGATCCGCGAAATTAGCCAATTCCTCAGTCGTCCGCCCTTGGAAGCGGCCCGATCGGTCGTTGTGATTGAGTCGGCGGAGTCGATGCCCGAAACCGCTGCGAATGCGTTGCTGAAAACTTTGGAGGAACCCGGCCAGGCGACAATTATCTTATTAGCACCCAATATCGAATCACTATTGCCAACACTCGTCTCGCGCTGTCAACGCATTCCGTTCTATCGTTTGGGAATGGCGGAGATGATGCGGATATTACAACAATCAGGCCACGGTGAAATTCTGGAGAATTCCCAGGTATTGGCCTTGGCGCAGGGAAGTCCAGGGGCCGCGATCGACCATGCGGAAAGATTAACGACGATTCCGGCGGAGCTACTTAGTGGATTAGCGACGGTGCCTCGGACATTGCGAGAGGCGATGACGATCGCGAAGCAGGTGTCGAAGACGTTGGATAGCGAGGCGCAGATTTGGTTGTTGGATTATTTGCAGCAGGTGTATTGGCAAGGGGGGCTGGTGTCGGTGGGGGTATTGGGGCAGTTGGAGCAGGCGAAGGGGCAGTTGCGGGCCTATGTGCAGCCGCAGTTGGTGTGGGAGGTGATGTTGATGGGGGTATTGGAGTGAATGGGGCATTGATAGACTTCGCTGTTTACGCGCGGGGCGGTGTTGCGGCGGAGTCAGTCAAATTCCGAATGCTCCCCCATACCCCAGCCCAAAAAACAGGCCGCCCGATCGGGCGGCCTGTGACCAACAAATCATTGACTGACGGATTCGCGTTAGCGGACATTCTGGACGACAAAATCTGCCTGGGCGCAGCTCTTCTGCGATTTCTTCAGCATCTCGGCACTACAGCTTGCCGATGCGCCATCGATTGTGCGACACACCAAAACTTCCTTCAACAACCGACCCGACCCGGAACAACTGGGGGCGACGCTATCCACCGACATGCCCGGATTCACCGCGACAAAATCCTCTTTCAATCCTTGTAAGGTGGTGCGGAAGGCTTTGGCGGGTTTTTGGTACTGGTTGGGAATCACCACCGCTGCCTTCAGATCGGCGGAGAGCTGATGATAACCCGTTTGGCTCAGACCGGAGCAAGTGCCATGCTTTTCCCATTCGTGGGTATAGAGTTTGGTGCTGGGGTAGAGTCCGGGGAATCGCTGCCGCATTGATGGGTCAAATGCCTCATTCGTACAATCCGCTGGAAAGCCCCGATCGTACTGCGGCCACAAGCCATGCAACACAAAGCCCAGTTGCTTCCCCGCGCCACATTGCTGGGGATCTTGGGCACCCTTCGTCGCGCAATAATCCGGCGACCACGACAGCGACAACGCATAGAAATCAAACTTTCCAGGGACATTCCGACTGACCGACGGGGCGGGTTGGGGTTTTGGTTTGCGGGACTTGCGCGCTTCGGCAGTCAGCGGCGAAAACACGATTAATGTCAACAAAACCGCTGGTAGAATAGCGTTCTTTAACACGGGTCAATCCTGGTGTAATGAGTGTGAGGGCAAACAATGCATAACAAAATCTGAGAGTAGCGTCACCCAACTGGTTTTAATTTGTCACCAGTTCGTACTTTAGGTTACCGATCGGGATTTGGGCATTCCCGATCCACTGTGCCAGTTTTCTGGTTGTCAGACCAAAAAATGCGACAATCAAATTTGCCGTGTTATGCCTACATTCAATGCCACTCAAACAACGCGACTGCTGGATATTTGATATGGATGGGACGTTGACCCTGAGCATCCATGACTTTGAAGGAATTAAACGCGAATTAGGATTGCCATCGGAGCAGCCGATTTTGGAAGAGTTGGCCAAACTGCCACCAGCAATCGCCCAACCCCTGCATCAAAAACTCGAAGCACTGGGACTGGAAATCGCGCACCAGTCCACGGCCCAGCCAGGCGCATACGAATTACTCAATGAACTGCGATCGCGTGATTACCAAATCGGCATCCTCACCCGCAATAGCAAAAACAACGCCTACGCCACACTAAAGGCTTGCGGTCTGGCGGAGTTTTTCCCACCCGAATTGATTCTGAGTCGCGATTGCTGCGCGCCCAAACCCAGCCCCGCAGGCATTCTACAACTCCTGGCGCAATGGGATGCGCCCCCCGAACGATCGGTGATGGTGGGGGATTATGTATTTGATTTAGAAGCGGGTAAACGGGCGGGCAGTGCGACGGTTTACATCGATCCCACGGGCGAATTCGTCTGGCGATCGCAAGCGGATGTGGCGGTGTCGCAGTTAGCGACGATCGTCACCATGCTTTAAGCCTGAACTTGACGGTGGCGCTGCCGCGCTTTCCAAGCCAGGCCCATGAGACCCGGCAGGAGTGCGGGGGTCGGGACGTTCGAGGGCGGCTGATCGCCATTGGGCGGATTGCTGGCTGGATTGTCAGGGGTATTACCCGGTGGATTGCCAGGGGTTTCACCCGGTGGATTCTCCGGAGAATTTCCCACGGGATTGCTGGCGATCGGGATGGGTGCCGTTTGATTGTCGCCATCATTGCCGAGGAAGGGTAATGCGGCGAGGGCCAGGAGTGGGAAGGGGAATCCGCCCCCGATGCCGCCACCCGTTGATCCCCCGATCGGCCCTGAAGGCCCGCCGATGCCGCCGCCACTAGGGGGACTGCCGCCGCCGGGTGGGCCACCGCCATTGGCGATCGTTTGGACTTCCAGTTGGAGCGTGTAGTTGCAGGCGCAACCGTCGCTGGGGTCGAGGTTGAATCCCCCATTGGCGAATTGCTCTTTGCCATCGGCGGCGACGAAGGCTCCGGTCATTTCGCCTTGGCCGGTTTGGGGGTTGTACTTGACCGAAAAGAGCGTAAAGCTGACCACTTCCCGCGCTCCACCCGCCGTTTTCAACCAAATGTTCTGGATAAAGCCGGGAATCTCGCCTTGAAACACGCCCAGACTATTCAGGGGCAAATCCTGGATGCTCGTTCTGGTGTCGGCATAGGCATTGGCAAAGGCGGCGCTCGACGGCAGGATATTGATCTGCCGATCGGTGCCGAGGCCCAAAGTCAATTGACTGCCTTGATTGGCGGTGGGCAGTAAACGCCCCGTCTGACCCGATCGAAACACCAGACGATTACTCTCCTCCAACTCGATCGTCACCTGCCGATCGGGCACGATTGCCACGCCCTGGGACGCAATATTCAGCACACTCCCACTGGCCAATTCCGCCCGAACAGGAACTGCCATCATTAGCGGCAAAGCCAGCGTGATTCCAGTTGCAACAAGATTTTTGGGCCACATGATGGCACCTCATTAAATAGTTCAATGTGCGCAATTAATGCCAGATGAATGTTGATTTCATTCACCTCGCAGCGAAGTCAATATCGATGCGTCTAACGGGGGGATTAAACAATTACAGCGGTAAAGCCGTAACGCGTAATATTTATATCTCTATCTAAAGGATATTAGCAAACTTTGAAGTTCGGTGCGTTGTGGCGTATTTCTTAATATTCGGACTGAATGCGCGCGATTGCAGGGGTTTTGATCGAAATCACCGCCTTGGGGTGTGACAGAAATCACCAAAAATCGGATGAAACCTCCGACAAATGGCTGACTCCAGCCGAAGCTTAAAGTTTTCTAATGAATATAGCAAAACCTCAATATTCTCTGGGGGTTTCGCTACACTGAATACATCGGGATTTGCATCATCGCCAGTATTCTTACGTAAGCCGATTGTCCGACCTCGATCCGGGTGATTCAAGCTGCTTTAAATGTGATCGCGCCAACATTATTACTCGGTTAATTGTTATGATGAAGTTGAAACTTGTGGTTCTGCCTTTGGCGCTCGGTTTAGTTGCGCTGGTTCCCGATTTAGCGCGGGCCGATACGTTGCCGCAAACTGCCACGATCGCCACTCGATCGGTGAATCCGGTTTACGGTCAGGCGAAACTGGTTGGCCGGGTCGAGCGCGTCCAAGGTGCGACGATCGTCATGGCCTTGGACAATGGCACGACCCGATCGGTGGCATTGCCCGATGCCGCTGGTGGTGACTTTAGCTTCCTGGTGGGCCAGCGGATTGTCTTGACGGAAGTGATTTGTGTGCCGCCGATCGCGCCCCCGGTGCAAACGGGCGTTCCTAATATCACGCCGCAGAAGTGGTAGCCAACGTCGCCACAATCAAAATATGGGATTGCTGCCACGCCACCGTCTGCTGCGCTAAAACCCGCCGGAAAACCTGTTCGACTTGGGCTTGTTCCTTCGTCGTTAAGATTGTTGCGATGCGGTTGATATAGCTTTGGGGGGCGGCGCGATCAAACCAGCGATCGAGCATTCCGGGGGTAATTAACAGCGATAACCGATCGGTTGTAATCGTTAATTCGCTGGCCAATTTAGCCGTGACAAAAATCGTGGCGAGATCCGACTGATCCCAATTGGTTTTCGGGTCATCCTTGGCCGTGTAGATTGTTTCTTCAGCACGTTGGACTTTTTTGAGCAGGGTTGGGGGGATTGCCCGATCGGGCAGTAAGGCGTAGAGCCGTTGGGCTTGTTTGGGATAGGCTTCGGTCAGGACGATCGTGCCTTGGGGCTGGAGATAGCGGGCGATCGTTTGGAGCAACGCGGCTTTGTCATCAGCGGCCATCAACACATTGCGGCCCAGGATATAGTCAAAGCGTAAATCTGGCTGGAGCTGCTGGGATAGCGCGATCGGATCAGTTTGCAGCATCACTGGACGCAACAGTTCGGGCAATGCCTGGGTTTGTTCGACTAACGCCTGAAACTCCGCCTCACTGCCGACACAGCTATATACGCCGCCTTCTGGCACTTGGCGCAGGGCTTCCCAGGTGAGCAAGCCACTGCGGGCATTCAGATCCAGGACGACGTGATGGCGTTGGAGTTGGATCGCGCTAAACATCCGATCGCGCAGTTCGCCGAGACGGGTGCCCGATTGCCCGATTGTCCGTTGCAGCCATTGGTCGGTGCGATTGTCCGTGGGACTGAGGGTGAGGCGTTCGGGCGTATTTTCGCTGATGCCTTCGATTAGCGCTGCGAGTTGGGCTTCCCGAAGCCGATCGACGCGGACTTGGATTTCGCCTTCATAACCTTGGGTACTGGGCCGATAGAAGACTTGTCCTTGCAGGCTCGTCGGCAAATATTGCTGCTCGACCCAGTGATCGCGGTAAGCATGGGGATAAATGTAGCCCGCCCCATGACCAAACCCTTCTTTGTCCCGACTGGGATCGCGTAGATGGGCCGGAATATCGGCTTCGCGTTCCTTTTCCACCGTTGCGAGGGCGTCGAAGAAGCCCATGATGCTATTCGATTTCGGGCAAGTGGCAAGGTACAACGCCGCCTGGGCCAGGGGATAGCGACCTTCGGGCAATCCCACCCGATCGAAGGCTTGGGCACAGGCATTCACGACGACGATCGCATTCGGATCGGCCAACCCCACATCCTCCCCGGCCAAAATCAGCATCCGCCGCAGGATGAAGCGCGGATCTTCCCCGGCATAAACCATCCGCGCCAACCAATACATCGCCGCATCGGGGTCAGAGCCGCGCAGGCTTTTGATGAAGGCGCTAATCGTATCGAAATGGGCATCGCCTTCTTTGTCGTAGAGCACGGCGCGATGTTGGATTGATTCTTCGGCGACGCTGAGGCTGATGTGGATGATACCGTCGGTGTCGGGCGGTGTGGTCGTCACAGCCAGTTCGAGGGAATTTAGCAGCGTCCGGGCGTCGCCATTGGCGATGTTGATTAAATGCTCACAGGCATCATCATCGAGTTGGATCTCCCGATCGCCATAGCCCCGCGTCTGATCCGTCAACGCCTGCCGCACCACCTGCCGCAAATCCTCGGGTTCCAAAGACTTCAGCTGAAACAAGCGCGATCGGCTGACCAATGCCTTATTCACCTCAAAGTACGGATTCTCCGTCGTCGCGCCGATCAGAATCACCGTGCCATTTTCCACCCAAGGTAAGAGCGCATCTTGTTGGGACTTATTAAAGCGATGGACTTCATCGACGAAGAGGATGCTGCGCTGGTTGTAGAGTTTACGCTTTTCCTGGGCCAGGGCGATCGCTTCCCGCAGATCCTTCACTCCCGCGAGGACGGCGTTAATCGCGATGAAATGGGCTTTGGTGGTATTGGCGATGATTTGGGCTAGGGTGGTTTTGCCGGTGCCGGGGGGGCCGTAGAAGATTAGCGAAGAGAGTTGGTCGGCTTGGATGGCGCGGCGCAGGAGGCGACCCGGCCCAACGATCGCGCCTTGGCCAATGAATTCATCCAGCTTCCGAGGCCGCATTCGGGCGGCCAGCGGGGCTTCGGCGGCGATGACGGTGGTTAAATGTTGGTCGAATAGATCCATGTCATGCCAAGTTTCACGATGAATGCGATCGTTCTCGCCGAACCGCCCCCAGCCCCCAATTCTGGGGGAGCCGAGCCATAAGATTAGGCTGCTGACTGGCTGCTTGCCGGGTCGGGACTGCTGGTAATATGTTGGGCGGGAATGCCTGCGGTGATTAGCGCTGCGGTTAGTCCTTCTTCAAAGTTATCTTCGTCGATGAAGACCTGTCGATCGACCAGATGGGCTTGAAACAAGATCGTATTAATCCATTGCTGCTTGTCCCAGCCAGTTGCCAGAACGAGGAAATGCCCTGCTTCGATGTCGCAGACGGGATAGACCCGAATTGCTTGGAGCCGTGGCTGATCGATCGTGGCTTGCTGGAGTGTTTGTTGGATGATGTTTGCGTAGTTTAGTGAGTTATCCATTGCAAAATCACTTCTGAGGTTGGCTCGTAGACTAACAGATTGATTCTATTGCGTTTGATGGCGAGTTGGAAGATGGGTTTTTGAAAATGCTTGGTGTAGATGGCTTGGCTGATGGCGAGGAACAACTGGCGGGCTGGTTCTTGGGTTTCTAACGCCCATTGGTAGAGCTGAAGCTGGCCCATGGTTTTCTCCAATTCGCTGATGACGGAGGGTGAATCGAAGTCCTTGACCTCAACGGCGATTTTGCGACCTTGCTTGTCGGCGGTGAAGAACTTTTCTGCCCCCAGATCAGCTTTTAGGAGGGTTTGTTCAAGTACCAGGATTAGTGGATCGTCGGTGATTACCCAGCCATCTTTTTCGAGGGTATTGCGGAGGGATGCGTGTAAATTGTCGCGTCTGGACATGGGCGATCGGGGATAACGAAATGATCAGCGGCATTGCCAGGATTCTATCCCGATCGGACCACGACATTGACTTTTCTGGTCAAGCTGCGATGATGGTGGGTGTCATACAACTTTGTAAGGCAATATGATGAGTGATTCTAGGCTTTCATTACGAGAATTGGCGAAATTGTCGGTGGTGGAGCGGAATCAGATTTTGGCGGCTTATGTGCCGATGATGGTGGAAGATTTTGAGCATGATCCAGAATTGACCGAATTTTCGGTGTTGGATGGCGAGGACTGGGATACAGCCAATTGCTTTTGGGCGTTGGCAGAAAGTGGCGATCGATCGCGGAGTTTGGTGCTATTGAACGAATTGGATGCACGGGAATCGGATTAAATGTAGGTTGGGTGCAACAACGTGAAACCCAACACCCAGGGCAAAGAAACGTCCTCACGAAGGCAGACAAATGACTCGAAAACCGAGATCACCATCATAAATTGTCTGTACAAGGTGAGCGCGAGTGGCAGATCTACAGAGAAGTGGAAAACCACACTGCGAACCGCCTCGAATTATTCGAGCGTTACTGTGTCCATCAAGCCAAGCACGCCCATTATTTGGAGCACGATCGTAGCTTCCATGCCAAGTATCCATGCACCATTCCCACACATTACCGTGCATATCGTAAAGGCCAAAAGCATTTGGTGGAAAACAGCCCACATCAATAGTCTTATTTCGACTTTCTCCTATTGGAGCATTCGCGTAAGTATAGTTGCCACAATAATTGACCAGATCAGTCGTAATTGCCTCACCAAAATGAAAAGGTGTAATTGTTCCAGCCCGACAGGCATATTCCCATTCCGCTTCACTCGGTAGACGATATTTATTTTTAGTCTTGCGAGACAGTCGATCACAGAATTCGATCGCTTCATTCCAAGAGATGCGTTCAACTGGACGATTGACTCCTTTAAATCGTGATGGATTAGGGTTCGTTAAATCGATTTTGACTTTGGGCAGTTGGGAGATCGCCTGCCACTGCTCTTGAGTCACGGCAAACTTACCCATCCAAAATTCTGGCACCGTCACGGAATGTTGGGGATATTCATCATCACTCGCACCTTCCTCGCCTTTAGCTGCCCCCATTAGGAAGGAACCACCGGGAATCTGCACCATATCCAAAATGATGCCATTGCCTAGATTTTCGCTGAAGTAGTTGGCTTTGCCTGGTCTCCGATCGGTTTCGCGCCCGGTAGCATCGACGGTGATGATGTCAAAGCTAAACTGCTTTGCTGATGGCGTTTGGGTTGCAGATCGTGTCGCGGGAGGGATTGAAGTTGCTGGTTGCGATCGATGCGGTGGTTTCGGATTTAAAGGTCGCTGAGCAGCAATCTCCTGAAGTGCCCATACCGCACCACGATCAGATCCTTTGTGCTGCTGTATTGTCAAAGCTGAAGGTTGGCTAGTGGGGTGCTGCTGGTGGGTGACAGATCGGCTTGCCATAGAACTTGCTTCTGAGGGTTGTGGGGCTGGGATCGGGGTGACCGATCGGCGATTTGCCTTCTTCGATCGCACCCGTGTAAGACCATCCAATGACTTGTCATCCTCCCCACCCGTGGCCGCAACACAGCGTCGCCAAAGCAGTTCGGCTAAGTCTAAATCGTCCGCCAGTTCAGCACCTTGAGCCTTATTTTCTAAAGCCAAAATGTCCTGTTCCGTCGCGACCTTCGGCAAGAGCAACAAATACCACTTTTCCCCCGGAGCAACCTCAGTATTAGGATTTTGAGTCGGCTGCTCGGGATGTAATTTAGACAACTGTGGCACCCGCATTTTCAGGTGTCGGTTTAATCGTTGCACCGTCGCACAATTCTCCGACGACATCGGCATTTTCAAGCCTTCCAGCAAAGCCGCCGTAAAAGCACCATGCTGCAACTCATCAATCTCGTAGGCGATCTTGTTGCGCTCACAGGAAAAAATTGTAATCGCCCCCGGCTGTTCATCACCGCCAATGCCCAGACCCGAATCCCGATCGCCCGCCGTCCGGCAAGCATCCAACAGCAAAATCACATTATCCGCCCCCGACTTCAGCAGTGCCTCCCGCACATCCTCCACGGGAATTGCCCGACTTTTCGCCTCGCCCAATCGCGAATTGTAATCCTGTGGCAGCAAGCAATCCCGGTTATTCACCCGCTTGCCATGTCCCGCAAAGAAAAACCAACAATTATCCCCTGCCTTTAACGGTGGCGTCTTCGTCGTAAATCGATCGTGCAAAAAATCCACCAAATCACTCGATCGCGGCAAGGTCGATTTTTGCCCCTGCTCTGGCGTAATTGCCAGCGCATCGGCGAAACAAAACACCCGATCGAACCCTGCCGATCGGAAAAATTCCGCCATCGCCTCGGCGTCACGGTTGGCATACTTCAAGTGCCCGATATTCTCGTACTTGTTAATCCCGACGACGATCGCCCAGTTCTTTGCCTTTGCCATGATGGAGTAGCGCTAATCAGTTCCTCGAAACTTGCACGATCGCCCTGCCGAACCGCCCCCTAGCCCCCAATTCTGGGGGGACTGGATTGGTTCAAAGTCTCCCAGAATGACCTGTCAGTCCGGTTTCGCCGCCTTAAATTTTAGCTTCATTGCACCTTTTCCGCCGACTTTCCCGCCCATACCAAACAAGCTCACTTGCCCCTCCCCATTCACCTCTACCGACAACTCAATCTCATCCAATGTCATGCCGCCGACTTCCTGTGCACTGTCTTTGGCTTGTGCCAACACCCGCCCCATCACCTGGACAAACTCCCGCATCTCCTGTTCCAGCTTCTCCGCCTTCACTGGAAAGCCCCGGCGAGTCGCGGCAAATCTTTCCTCCGCGTCATCATAGGGATTCCCCGTGTCGCGCCCATCGCGTTCACCAGCAATGCCCTTCGCCACCGGAGTGTCGTCCGTCACAATCCAGATCACATCATTTTGCATAACCAGAACACATATCCCAATAAAATTTCACTCTAGTATAATCCCGATCGCCGCTGAATGGCCCAACGTTCCACCGATCGTTGACTTCCGTTGCTAATTCTCAAAACTCATGACCAAATCCCCCCAAATCCCCAAATCCGTGGCAAGATCGCAGATGGTGAATTGGTTTTCTGCGATCGTCCTGCTGCGATTTATTAAAGCGATGGACTTCATCGACGAAGAGGATGCTGCGTTGGTTGTAGAGTTTACGCTTTTCCTGGGCCAGGGCGATCGCTTCCCGCAGATCCTTCACCCCCGCCAGCACGGCATTGATCGCGATGAAATGGGCTTTAGTGGTATTGGCGATGATTTGGGCTAGGGTGGTTTTGCCGGTGCCGGGGGGGCCGTAGAAGATTAGCGAAGAGAGTTGGTCGGCTTGGATGGCGCGGCGCAGCAAGCGACCCGGCCCAACGATCGCGCCTTGACCACAGAATTCATCCAGGGTGCGCGGTCGCAACCGGGCCGCAAGCGGTGCTTCAGCGGCGACAACGGTGGTTAAATATTGGTCGAATAAATCCATGGGGTTGCGGACATTGGACTGGGCATTGGCATCGCCAGGATTCTATCCCGATCGGGTCACGACATTCACGTTTGCGTTCCTTTAGCTGGAAGTCCTAGCGCAGGATCTTGAGGCTGTCGGTGGTTTTGAGGATTTCATCGAGGAAGATATTGATCACGCGGCGTTTTTCTAATTTGATATTGACGTTGACGGACATCCCGGATTGGAGCGCAATTTCCTTACCATTGACTTGAATTACCTGACCCTCGATTTTAATCTTGGCGGGGAACCGATAATATTGGTGCATTTGGTCGGGCAATAGCGCATCGGAACCGACCCAAGTCAGTTCGCCTTTCAGTCCGCCAAATTCACGAAATGGGAAGGAATCCAGTCGCACATCGACGGGCATATTCGCACGGACAAACCCAATGTCCTTATTCGTAATATCGATTTTGGCAATGAGATTATTTGACGGCACAATTTTTAGCACTGGCACGCTGGGACTGGCGACATAACCCGGTGTCCCCGCTTTGAGTTCAAAGATCGTGCCATCGACGGGGGCGCGCAGTTCTTGATATTGCAGGGTGATTTTGGCTTGGCTGAGTTGGGCATCGATTTCGGCGATCTTTTTCTGATTTTCGAGAATGACGCGACTGGCTTGGGTGTCAATTTCGGCGATTTGTTGATCGTTGCGACTCATTTGAGTCAGGGCGGTGTCGGTGGTTTCGGCTTGGGCGGCTTGGATATCGGTTTGGACTTTGTCGGCGTCGATCGCGATGCGCTGTTTTTGTTCGCGCAGTTGGTCAATTTGGGCTTGATATTTCATCACTTCTTGTTCTTGTTTGATCACCTGGAGGAGGGCGATCGCGCCCGCTTTTTGCAGGGGTTGCAGGCGATTGAGAATATTTTGATTGACGTCGAGGTTGCGCTGGGCCGATCGGATTTGGATGTCGAGTTCTTCTAGTTGTTGGGTGGTTTGGGCGGCATCGAGGTTGGCTCGATCGATGCGGGCATTCAGTCCCGATCGGCGCGTCGCCAGATGCAACTGCTGCTGCGCCGAGAGATTGCCTGGGTCGCCTTGGAGTTGGGCTTGGAGCAGTTGGGTGTCGGCGACGATCGTGGCGCGACTTTTACCCAATCCCCCAGCGGCGGAATTTCCCGTCAACTGGGCTTGATAGAATTGCACTTCCTGCACTAATGCCGCCCGGATTTTTTCCTGGGATTCGACCTGGGCTTTGGCCGTTGTGGTATCAAACCGCAGCAGCAGATCACCTTGCTTGACCTTCTGGCCATCACGCACAAAGGATTCCGTCACAACGCCACTGATCGGCGTTTGGACATCCTTGACCGCGCCTTCTGGCTCCAGCTTGCCCGTGGCCGGAATCGCCTGTTCAATCTCCGTCACTGAGGCCCAGGTCACGGTAAATGCGGCCAGTCCCAAGATGCCCCAGAGGATGGCCCGTGACCAAGTTTTGGGTTGTTGGAGGACGATTGTGGGGTCGAATGTGGATTTTTTGGGGATGGTGAGGGTCATGGGGGAGTGGATAAGCAGTGGATGAAAGAATGATTCGATTGTGATGGGTATGGTTATGCATTGATTTGAATGAAACAAAACGTTAGTGGTGTAGAAAAAATAAAAAGCCAAGAAATAAAATACTGTTAGTACTAATAAGCTATTTCAATTTAGCCCATTCCATGAAGTTCCAGCGATCTGATTTTCTATTTTTTAGAAAATATTCTTTTACCCCCTAAAGAAACAAAACTTTAACTTTCCCCCGCAATATATTGTGATTATTCCACTTCTTTGGAGTAGTTCGCTAAAGTGATGGGGAAGGAAAATTACCCTAACGGGTACTAGTGGCCCAAGATTCTGTGCCCTATGCTGAATACCTATTTAACAGTGGATTTTTCGTCACAAGCTGTGCTTAAAGGAGACAATATGGAACAGATTAGCTTCCCGTCTGAGCTTTGTTACCCCAGCATTTTGCCGAATATCCGGATTATGAGTCATAGCCATCTTCTCCGCGAAGCGCTGATTGACTTGATTAAAGCCTACTTTCAAACCGATAACGCCTCGCAGGAATGGGTTTTACTCGATTATGGGATTGGCCAAGATGCGCTAATCAGTTTTCTACAAGATTGGCGATCGCGACATCCTGAGGCTTATTTGGTAGTAGTAGAATTAAAGCCTGATCCAGTGTTGATTCTGGATTGTATTGCGGCGGGTGCCCATGCCTATGTGCTTCAAGGGTCTTCTGGCAGTGAGATCATGGGGATCATGAAACAAGTCGATCGGGGCCAATTTCATTGTCCTCCGGAAATCACCACCAAACTATTTGAGCGACTAGCACAGGTAAAAGCCACTTCACCGCAACAAATATTACCGAGTTCCGCCCCCCGGCCATCCCTGACGCAACGGGAGCTAGAGGTGCTCCAATATATCGCGCAGGGCTATGGCGATCGGGCGATTGCCACCGAACTCGTGATCACGGTGCGGACGGTTAAACATCATGTCCATAATCTTTTGGGTAAGTTGCATGTCCGATCACGTTGGCAGGCAGCACAATTGGCGATCGATCATGATTGGTGCTTGGAAGGTCGATCGATCTTGGATCGATCGAAAAATGGATCTTATAACTAGAAAAACCTGTTCTTCGATCCGTTGATGATGCCAAGTTGCCCATGTCAAGATTAAGACAAATCGACGCGATAGGGCACCCCTATATGGTTTACACCACAAGAATGCCTATGGACTCTTACCGAAGTAAAGATGGAACAGCCTCCAGAATTTACGTCATTGCGGCTAATCTAACTGGCATCGTTGCCGAAATGGTTCAAAAAACCTTACAGCAAGAGTCAGATATCCAACTGATCGGCGGGATTAAACGCTGGGAAGAGATCGATGCGGTGATGCCCGAAACTGATGTGTTAGTTCTAGGTGTGGAAAATGTATATTCTCCACCGGAAGACTGCTTTCGATTTCTCCGCCAATATCCTAATCTGAAAATTTTACTGCTAACGACGACGAGTGATGATGCGATCGCCTATTGGCGGGCACTGCACTGTCAGCCGATCGAGATGACCTCATCGCAATCGCTGATTGAATCCATCCGCCAGATTTACGCCCTCTCTCCATTTTGAAACAGTTAACTTGAAGGAGAATATCCAATCATGACCATGCAGTACGAATCCTTGTTTGAAACCCCGGCAACCCCTATGGCCAATCCCTATAGCAATGCTGAGTTTGAGCATGAATGGGAACATATCATGGAGATGCAGAACGAGTGGGAAACCAACCCCTACAGCAATCCTGAGTTGACCAACGAGTGGGAAACCAACCCCTACAGCAATCCTGAGATGCAGAATGAGTGGGAAACCAGCATGGAGATGCAGAACGAGTGGGAAACGAACGAGTGGGAAACGAACCCCTACAGCAACCCTGAGATGCAGAATGAGTGGGAAACCAATCCCTACAGCAATCCAGAAATGAACCCGGAAGGAGAATTTTTCTTCAAGCGGATCGCCGCTTTCGCCAAGAAAAGACTATTGCCCCTGGCCAAGAAAATGGCTCCCAACCTGGCGAGAACCTTGATTGGCATGATTCCTGGTGTTGGTGCTCTGGCGGGACCGTTGGCCGGCAAGCTCACCAGTGCGTTATTACAAGAAGCCGAAATGGAGGTGTCGCAACTGGAAGCTAATTTATTTGGCACTAATGAAATGGAAGCGGAAGTGGGCAATAGTGAAGCGGCCTATGAAGGTGCGCTGACGGAATTTTTGGCGGCACAGGCGGCGGAAGCCAGTACGGAAGCGGAATCAGAAGCGGCGATCGCGGCTTCACTGCCAATTACGATCAGTATTATGGGTGGCAAACGTGCCCTGCGCCCGGTGATGCCGGTGATGGCGCAAGCGACGGGACGGTTGACGCAAGCGATGCGGCAGCAAGGCCCAGCGGGAAGACAATTGCTGCGGACGATCCCGACGATTCAGCGGCAAACGGTGGCAACTTTGAAGGCGGCGGCGCGATCGGGACAGCCGATTAACAGTGCTACAGCCATTAAAGCGATGGCCAATGCCACGAATCGGGTATTGAGCAATCCCCAAGCCGTACAGAAAGCGGTTGTCCGGAATGCGGTCCTACGTCAGCAGACAGCGCCGCCCAATCCGCGTCGGACAAATGCGATACCCTGCGCCAAATGTGCCGCTGCCGGACGATAAGATTTCAGTCCAGTTGTCACGAGAAGATCTATGGTACTCGCATCCCCCAGCCCGACTCAAAATGGCAAAGCGATCGGCCTCAAAATCGCGGCTCGATCCCTTGATCCAGCAAGACCGATGGTTCGATCCCAGACATCGAGCGCATCGTCGATGCTGCCATCACCTAGCCGTCCAACGAACCTCAAGGGCGCGATTACACCGACGGAGCAACGGTTGCTTGACAATTGGTTGCAGATCCAGTCGATTAATCTCTGTCGTCAGATCAAGTCCTTACGGCCTTTTACGAAGGAGGAATTTGGTACGGGTGCGGTGGCTCCGAGTGACGGTCATATTGATGCGGTGAATCGGTTGATCGATCGATTTCGGTTGCAGTTGCTGGAGCGGGGGCGTTGGGTCGATGCGGCGGCGCAGACGGCGCGGCGCGAACCGACGGGCGATCGACTCAGCCTGTTGCTGGAGCGCAAGCAGAAGATTAGTGATCAAGTGCTTTATTTGGAAGGCATTTGGGATTTCTATTTTGATATGTTTGTGCAGCGGTTATCGACGTTTGGGGAGCGGTTGCGGGCGATCGATCGGATTGCGGTGGGCTGTTACGAAAAGGTGTATGTCGGTTTGGGGACGGCAAAGCCAATGCCGAGTCTGTTGCCCTTTAGCTATGCCGATAGTGGCTTTAGCCCTTATACGATTCGGCGCGATGTGCCGATGCAAAAGCTGCGGCATAATCGCAATTTATTTCCATTAATTGTGATTCCGCAACATCGATTGGATAATGTCTGGGCATTGTCGAGTGTGCTGCATGAGGTGTCCCATAATCTTCAGGCGGATTTGGGGTTGTGGGAGGTGATGCCTGCCCAGATTTACCAACGGCTGATGACGGAGGGCAGAATTCCACCGGCGATCGCGAAGGTGTGGGCGCAGTGGCATAAGGAGATGATGGCGGATATGTTTGCGTTGCTGTTGGGGGGACCAGCGGCGATCGAGTCGCTGATGGATGTGGTGGGACGGGGGCGACGCGCCACGTTGGCGTTTAGTCCGATGTCGGCGCATCCGACGCCTTATCTGCGGGTGTTGATTAATTTGATTCTGTTGCGGCGGTTGGGGCTGAAGCAGTTGGCGGATGATCTGACGCGGGTTTGGCAGCGGTTGTATCCGCGCATTTCGGCGGATGATATTCCACCGCAGTTTATGCAGACGTTTCACCTGGCGGCGGAATTGGCGGTGGATACGATGGTGTTTCAGCCTTATCAGCAATTGGGGAATAAGTCGATGGCGCAAGTGATTGATTTTGGCCCGACGCAACTGGATCTGATTCGACAGGCGGGGCGACGGTTGGCGAAGGGAGAAGATCCGGGCACGATTCCGGTGCGGCTGATGATCAGTGCCGCGAGGTTCGCTCTCGATTCCCAATTGGCTAAACCACAGACGATTACTGATAACTTTTACCGTATTCTGGGGCGACGATAAATTCTATCAATTCTCTCTTTCCCATTCGTTTAGGCTTTATGAGGTAACTACAATGGCTTTCCTAGGAACGATAGACTGCTCAAATTACACCCTCTCACCAGATAAACTTCAAAATTGGCGTCAGGCATTTCTGAAAATCTTGTTTGAGCCTGAAACAGAAAAACCGGGCTCTACGGAGAAATTCTTGGCGCAAATTATCAAAAATTTAGAGCAATCGGCAAGTAATGAGCCAACTGTTTATGACAATGGTTCGTTTCGTTCCAGTGCAACTGGAACTGCCAGTGCCCTTACCCAGCAAGTAGAACGCGCCATCACTCAAGTGCTGGGTCGTGCTCCTGGACGTGGTGCAGATAGTTTTATCAGTGCATTGAATAGTGCTTTTCCAACATCTGCGGATGGACAAGTGACAACTACACCTACCCGTAGCGTTGTGTCACTAGCGGGTAATGGAACAGCTACCATCACCGCCGATGCTAATAATGGTGGATTCAACGGTCAGCTTTCAGTTTCTCAAGCGAATCTGTATCGGCAGGCCAGCATTATTGCCGCCGATGCGTTGCGGGTGTTGGAAGGATTGCGACCATTTGAGCCAACCGCCGATATTGATGCTGTCGATGCTTTAAGTGCGCTGGTACGATCGCAGATTACTGCCTTAGTTGAGGAATTCGGACGAATTGATCAGCCGCGCAAAGAAAGGGTAGATACTTACCTGGGAGGCTTGATTGAAGTTACCACCACCAATACTCAATCGCCCAAGCTAGTAGCGGCTAGATATCTTAAGAAACTGGGGGAACAAGCCCGATTGATCAATCGAGCAGAGGAAGGATATTCACAGGAAATTGTATTTCCTGTCACAGCGGCAGATGAAGCACAGGTTGCTGGATTTGAACTATTGGTCAATTATGCTGGCACGTTAAAAACTATCTGGAAAAGTTATGCTGGTGACAGCGATATTGAAGTACAAGTAACGGGTCGATACAGTGAAAGGCTCTCCCGTGCCAGCATTATGTTGCCTGTCATTGGCGATAGCAACGGCAGCTTTATGTCAGCGATGGATTCGATCGGATTTAGTGCCAGCGAACGACGATCGGATGCCGCACTGTTTACAAGTTTGGGCTTGCCCAATGAAAAAATAGACGTTAGTCTTACAATTCCCAAAAGCGAAAAAATATCTGAAGAAACCGTCACGTTTACCTACATGTTGCCCGATATTACGGTGAATGATTTTGATGAATGGGTCGACCGATTTGTCAGCACAGAAGCCCCATCCATCTTGTCGTCATCGGGGCAATTTGGGTTGGATTTTGTCACCGATCAAGCCGATACATTATTTTGGGTGATTGGATTTGTTCTGCATCACCTTCAAGAAGAAACTAATGCAGGCATGTTGAATCAGGTATTGTCCTATCCACGAGTTAAGCAGACTCTGGGCGAGTTGATCTTCCAACTCAATACCCTGGCAGACTTGGGGGTGGGCAGCGTTTCATCTCTTCGCGACAATCGGGCTATGGCTATGGAAATCATTCAAACTGTCTAACACGATTGCAGAAATTTACAACAAGGATTAGAGAATCGCTATGAAGACTAAAGAATATGACCAGCGCAACGATCGGGTTGCCGCCCTCCTCCAAAACACGATCCAACAACTCGGACCCGAACTTGCGGCCAATCCCCAAATGGCCGAAGTCCTCAATCGCATGGTCGATGACCAACTGCGCAAATTCGATGAATCCCAAAATGGCAAGGGAATACCCGCCGATGGTGGACTTTCGGACTTGATTGGACTCGGCAAAGACTCACCCAAAGATTTAGGCGATGCCCAAGTTTCCGGTGGCGTGGTCGATTATGACGACTCAGTCACCAGCGATCGGCTCTTAGCGACTGCCGACCTCTACTACCTGTATGTCCATGAACGCCTCGGTGTCTTCCGCGTCATGAGCAAGCTCCAAGAACTCTTCCGGGCAGGCACACTGCGGATTTCCAATGGTGAAGGCGCTTACGGCTTGTACCGTTTCGATAAACATAATATTCTGCGCTATCACCAGCGCGATCGGATGCAAGCCTATCGTCGGGTGTTTGGTTACACCAATGTCGATCCAGGGCCGGGGGCGCGACCGAATCCGCAGTTTCATGGCTTGTTCAGTCACTTTATTGGCGAAGTGGCGAAATATTGGCGGGATAAACGCATCAGTGAAGTGGTGCGGGAACGCGCCAATGATCCGACCTTTGGGTCAATGGCGATCGTTCGGCGGGCCGGACTCGACCTCCGCAACAATACGAAAAATGCCTCCTACGGCTACATCAACGTACTGCGGGTCGAAACCAGCCAAACCCTAGCCGAATGCTTCAAAGTCCTCGATTCGCCTGACCTGAAGGCACAGTTTGGGGCAAATAATGCGTGGGAAATGATTGAATTGGTGCTGTGGCAATATTTCCACGAATCGGTTCATGCCAGTACGATGAACCGGATGGCGGTGAGTGGGCGGGAAGTCCTGCGCTGGTTAGCCGAGCCATATGTCCTGCAAAAGGGTCGGACGGATTTTGAAACGTTGCTCTATCGGATTGCGGAATATTCGGAAGAGTGGCTATCGAGTACGGAAGGGATGCAGATGAATCAACCCACGCCGCCGCCGCGTCAGGTGTATATGCAGGGTCCGCCGCCGAGTGGGGCGCGGAATGGTGGTCGATCGAATGGAATGATACCGTCTTCTCGAATATTCAATTAATGCCAATAATATGAGGATAGTGCAATGAAACCAAGTACACAATGGCTATTCGAGGCCCCAGCCACCTGGGAAACGCATCAAGCTATGGCATCAAGCCGCTCTAGCCTTCTACTGGCTGAGGAAGAATGGGAAGCAGCACCCATAAAAATCACCAACTTTACTCCGGCAGAAGAAAAGGCATTACGCATTACTACAACATTTGAAACAGGTCGAGCTTTTGGGTTCGGTGGATTAACGGGAAACTTTGATGGCATGGGGCTGTCATTTGGACTATTGCAATGGAACTTTGGCTCAGGATCATTGCAACCGTTATTAATCGAGTTCTCCCAACAATATCCACAGCAGTTTGCATTAGTATTTGGAACAGATGCGGCTCGGCTTCAGCAGGTCTTACGTCAATCCAAAGAAGCCCAATTGGCGTTTGCTCGTTCCATTAACAATGCCAAAAATCGCATTATGGAGCCATGGTTTACTTATTTTCGCAAATTAGAAGAAAATTCTGCATTTCAACAGATTCAATTGAAGCATGTTCGTCCTCGACTGAAAAAAGCAGCAGACTATGCTCAACAATTTCAACTCAGAAGTGAACGCGGCTTTGCCTTAATGTTTGATATTGTGACCCAAAGTGGGCCAGCATGGTTGACTTGCTCTCGGAAAGCCTGTCAAGCTCGTTTACCTTTAATTGAACAGAGACGAGCTGCTTCACAGCAGCAATTAGGTCGATCACTCACGGAACGAGAACTGCTAACGATTATTGCTAATGTTGTTGCCGATACATCGTCACCGAGGTGGAGAGAAGACGTTCGAAAGCGAAAAATGACGATTGTCACAGGAGTCGGGCACGTACATGGACGTAATTTTAATTTGGAACGAGACTTTGGTTTAGCGGATCAACCGTGGCAACCTGGTAAAAGCCCAATGCCACTGCACGGAATCAATCTGCCATCGGGTCAAGTATCTGGAGCCAAGAGTTTTCAGCAACAACCCTCTGCACTTGCAGAAGCCGTGATTGCTTTTGCCTCCACCCAAGTAGGCGTAATGGAAAACCCTCTTGGCTCGAATAGTGGTCCCGAAGTCAATGGCTATCTGAAAGCTGTTGGGCTTCCCCCAGGCCATTACTGGTGTGCCGCATTTACCTATTTTTGTTATCAGAAGGCGGCAGAGAAACTGGGCCGCCCAAACCCACACATCAAGACTGCGGGCGTGCTTAATCACTGGAATAAAGCCGGAACGAAGCCCAAGGTTGTGCGCGTGACAAAAGCCCAAGCGCTTGCCAATCCGATGTTGGTCAAACCAGGTTGTCTGTTTATTATTGATCATGGTAAAGGAAAAGGACATACTGGCATAGTTAAAGAAGTTGCCAATAATGGAATACTCGTGACCATAGAAGGCAATACCAATAACGACGGCTCTCGCAACGGTATTGGTGTTTTCCAGCGCAAACGCTCGATATCTAAGATTAATGGGTTCATTGACTACAGTGCATTCTAAACCAGGGAATAGTGCTCATCAAAGTGGGTGGGTGGGTGGGCGATCGATCGATGGTTAGGATTTGGCATTAGCTCAAAAAATATTCAGAAGATGCGGGCGACACTTGCATATAAATGGCTCGTGAAAAATGCGGCTACTTTCGGCTTTTACCCTTATGCTCGCGAGCCTTGGCATTGGGAATACAATCCACCTACTTCAGTAATAAGATCATGAGAACATCAAATCAATGGTTGTTTGAGCCACCTTTACCCACCCGTGTGGTAACTCAGGAGTGGTTGCCGGAAAATGCCCCGATCGGGATTGCCGCACCACCCTTGATGCAAACGGAACTATCGCCGCCACAAAAAACCCTCTACGTTAATATTCCTTTGGGTGGCGAAAGCCCAGCAAAACCGATGACCGGAATTTTCATTCCTACAGGTTATCAGTGGCAGGCAACGATCGATGTAATGCTCTATCTGCGAGGCCATCATAAAGGCAATCCCCGTGAAACGATCAAAGAGTACTGGAATCAACAAAAATCTCCCCATTTTGCCTTTCGAGAAGGCATTAATAATAGCGGCAAAAATGTTATTCTCATTGCCCCAACACTAGGGCCTGCTTCTCAAACAGGCAAATTACTGAGTCCTGGTGGTTTCGATCGCTATCTTGAACAAGTAATGGCGGCATTAAGTACCCATCTATTTCAATCGCGCCGATCGCCAGATATCGGCAATATTATTCTTGCTTGCCATTCGGGTGGTGGTTATCCGATGCGTCAGTTAGCCAATTCTCGCCAACGCTATACGGCCCGAATTCGTGAATGCTGGGGATTTGATTGTTTATATAATCGCGGGGATGAACAGACTTGGGTAAATTGGGCAAAACAAAGACCCGATGCGAAACTGTACATCCATTATGGTAATGGCGGAACAGCCCAACGATCGGTAAACTTAAAACGGCTAGCCCATAATTTACCGAATATTGCGGTAGAAGGTTCAACTCATCTAGGCCATAACGTTGTTCCCATCACGCATTGGCGGAACCGAATTCTGGCGGCTTCTTTTCTAAATTCCAAATAAACGGGATATCGCCCCAATAATCACTGGCGAAGAAGAAATCGGTAGCCCCAATCTCACCGCCTTTCTCACCCGTGAAGCCACCCGCATCGTGATCATGGGCTTTGGGCTGCCTGACGACAACATTCACGCTCCCAATGAAAAGATGAGCCTCACCAACTTCTTTCGCGGCATCGACACCATTATGCGATTCTTCGCGGAGTATGCCGCATGATTATCGACTGCCACTGCCATGCCGGAAAAGGCGACCTCCTCACAGGTCCCTGGGACACCGATGCACCCATGGAAACCTACCTCAAACGCGCCAAAGCTGCCGGAATTGATAAAACGGTGATCTTTTCGCCTTTTCATAGCAACTACCAGCAGGCAAATGCCAACACGGCCCGGATTGTGGCGAGCCAGCCCGATCGCTTCATCGGTTTCGCCTTTGCCCATGCCCAACGTGACAAAGGCCGGATTTACCAAACGATCGCTGAGGCCGTTGCCCGTTGGCACTTTCGCGGCATCAAAGTCCACCGGATGGATGGCCCCGCCACCCGCGAAGTCTGCGATGCGGCCCGTGCTTTTGGTATTCCCTTGCTCTACGATCCCGCTGGACAAACCGACTTAGTCGAACTGCTTGCGTCTCAATACCCTGACGTCAATTTCATCATTCCCCACCTGGGCAGCTTTGCCGACGACTGGCGCGCTCATCTCCGCATCATCGACCAAATGGTACGCTACCCCAACGTCTACACCGACACCTCTGGCATTCGTCGCTTCGACTATATCGTTCAAGCGATCAAACGCGCCGGACCCCACAAAGTCCTCTTCGGCACCGATGGCCCTTGGTTGCATCCAGGACTGGAACTACACAAAATCAAATTGCTCGGATTACCCCCAAAACAAGAAGCGTTAATTCTCGGTGGGAATTTGCTACGACTGCTGAACGGCATTAAAAGTAGGACATCAAGATCCAGAGAGGCGGCATCCCATGGCTCAAATCACCGATCACCTCACTTCAGCAAACAACTGGTTTAGCATTAAGCCTGTACCGCCTGCTGTTCGAGGCAGTAGAATGCGCCGCGCATGGCCATCAATTCGGCGTAGGTGCCTTGTTCGATGATCCGGCCTTGATCCATCATTAAGATCAAATCAGCGTTGCGAATCGTGGTGAGCCGGTGGGTGATGAAGAAGACGGTGCGGCCTTTGAGTGCGGCCATGAGGTTCAAACAGACTTGGCGTTCGGCGTTGTAGTCGAGGGCGCTGGTGGCTTCGTCGAGGATGAGGAGGCGCGGGTTTTGGAGGACTGTGCGGGCGATCGCGATGCGTTGGCGTTGACCGCCGGAAAGCGATGAGCCGCGTTCGCCGACGGCGGTGCTGTAGCTATTGGGCAATGCCATGATGAAGTCATGGGCGTAGGCAATCTTGGCCGCTGCGATGATTTGTTCATCACTGGCATCGGGATTGGCGAGGGCAATGTTATCGCGAATGCTGCCGTCGAACAGGAGCGTGTCTTGCAGCACTACACCCACTTGTTGGCGCAGGGAATAGAGTTCGACTTTGCTGATGTTGTAGTCGTCGATTACGACTTTGCCAGAGTTGGTTTCGTAGAGGCGGGGGATGAGTTTGGTCAGTGTACTTTTGCCGGAGCCGCTTTGGCCGACGACGCCGACGAAGGAGCCGGAGGGAATGTCGAGATTGATGTTGGCGAGTTGGAGTGGGCCGCCGTCGCGGAAGGAGAAGCAGACATCTTCGTAGCGCACATGACCGTCGATCGGGGGCATCAGAATGTTGGCTTGCTGCTGTTCGTTTTGTTCCTGCGGCGTGTCGAGAATATCGCCCAGGCGTTGGAGTGAAAGCGCTGTCTCTTGGAAGTTTTGCCAGATTTGGATCAGGCGCAGTAACGGCGAAGTGGCATAGCCCGCAATCATCCGAAAGGCGATTAATTGTCCCAGGGAGAGCTTGCCGTCCATCACCAGTAATGCGCCGACCCAGAGGACTAACAAGCCACTGAGTTTATTCAAAAAAGCACTCATCGAACCCGCTAAGGTCTGGGTCGAGGCACTTTGGAATCCGGCGCTGATGTAGCTGGCATAGCGTTCTTGCCATTGCCAGCGCGATCGGAGTTCTAGGTTCTGGGCCTTCACGGTTTGGATGCCCGATAGCGTTTCCACTAGATAGGAATTGGTGGCCGAATAGCGTTCAGCTTTGCGTTGGGCTTTTTTGCGAATAATCGGTGAAGCCGTTAAGGTTAATGCGGCAAATAATGGAATTGTGATCAACGACACCCCCGCGAGAATCGGGCTATAAAACACCATTACGCCAATATAAATAAAGGCAAATACGGCGTCTAAAACGGCGGTGAGGGCGGTGCCAGTGAGAAACTGTCGAATGGTTTCCAGTTCACTCATGCGGGTGGCCAATTCCCCCACGGGCCGCTTTTCGAAGAAGCTCAAGGGCAATCGCAGCAGGTGATTAATCACTTCTGATCCGAGGGACAGGTCGATCCGATTTGTGGTGTCGGTTAATAGTTGCGTCCGCACATTCATCAAGATGCCTTCGACGATCGACACCACCAGTAGAAAGATGCCCAACACCATCATCGCATCGCGGCTATTTTGATTTAGTACTCGATCGATGATCACTTGGGTCATGATCGGATTGACTAAACCGATTAATTGCACACAGGCGGAGGCGATCACGACTTCGATTAGGACGCGCCGATAGCGAATCAGTGATGGCACAAACCAACTCAGACCGAAGCGCTGTTTCGGGGTGGCGCTGGTGGTTTTGAGTAAAATCGTGTCGCCCTCTTCGCCCCAGATTTTGATGAATTCTTTGAGCTTTTTATGTTGGACGCCTTGATCGGGGGTGCCGAGGACGATTTGCCGATCGCTCGCTTGATAGATCACGGCGAAGTTGTCTTGCCACTGAATTAGGGCGGGGAGGGGAATGCGCGCGATCGAGGTGGCGGGGAGCCGAATCATTTGGGAGGTGAGGCCCAATGACTCCGCCACTGCACCACAGAATTGGAGTGAAACGGGCTGGGCGGATTTGACTTGATGATCGACAATGCGTTTGACCATTTCGCGCCGAAATGGCACGCCCAAGGATTGGGCCACCATTTGCAAACAGGCGAGGGTCGCATCCACTGGCCCGTTGCCACGGGCGGCGGGATAGCCTTGGGCGGCAGTTGGGGGCGCGGGCGGGGCGAGTTCGGGGGCGTAGGGTATGGCGGGGCGGTCGGGGGTGACGATGGCGGCGGTGGGCGATGCGGCTAATCCCGCAGTGGGTGCGTCAATGTTTAGCGCAATCAGGGTTTGTGGAGCAATTCCCAGGAGCCGTGCGCCGCTCTGTCCGGCTTGCTTTGCGGTGGGTAGTCGATCGCCGATCGCATAATCATCTAAACTGCCGCCGCTGAGAAACCAAACATATCGTTCATCGGGTAGTGACGGGATTTTCTGATGAGCGGATAGCGTGAGAATGGTAAATGGCTCAAGGCTGGACAAGTGGCTGACAATATCGGGGATGACGATCGCCTGACGATCGCTGATCATTTGCACAATCTGAAATATTTCCGATCGGGTTGGTTGGGTTTGGAAGAAATTCGCGAATTGTGAATCTTGCTGGATTAAATTCAGAAATTCGGCAGCGGGGATATTCAGGCAAACACTTTCGACGGAAGCGATCGCCAGTTCACCGGGGACACCGCGCAGATGACTATTCCAACCAATGATTGCGCCTGCTTCCAGTCGCTCGATCGTCACTAAATCTTGGTCGGGATTGCCCAACGATCGGGCTTGACCTTCGAGCAAAATGCTAATTTGGAGTGGCAGTTGTTCGGGAATGACGATCGGCTGACCGACCCGATAGCGAAACACCTGAACTTGCTCGCTCAACTGATTCAAGCGTTGGGGGGACAGTTGATTAAAGGGGGTAACGTGGGCGAGAAACCCCTGCGTCCGATCGGTGGCTAAAGTCATGGTAGATGAATGGTTGGCGAAATAGAGCGTGTAATGTGACCCAGACCTAGTGGGAATTATGCGGCTAGGGCGGGGGCGAAGTCCAGATTGTTACAGGAACTTTGGGATGGCTCAAAGCGGGGCAGTTGGTGAGTCACCTGTTCCCGCAGCCAGGTTTCAAACAATTCATGCAATAGCTGTTGTTGAGTTGACTCGTTCAACTGAGCCGGGAGCCAGCGTTCCAGCTTGAAGATCACCCATTGGTCTTGAAATTTGAATGGGCGCGAGATGTTGCCGGGGGTGAGGCTGATCAGCTTTTGGACGATCGGGGCGGGGAGTTTGGCGATCGCTACCGGGCCGACAATGCCATTGGTGAAGGACTCCGGCCCTTGGGAATAGGTTTGGGCCAAATCGGCAAAGCTGGCTTCTTGCTCCTTCGCCCGGAAATACAGCTCTTGGGTCAATCCCGCTTCAGGTGTGCGGATCATCGAATAAATTACCTGATCCAAATTACGCTTCCGCTGGAGAAAATATTGTCCGACTTGATCGCCCCACTGCTGTTGTTTGAATTGTTGAATTTTATACTGGCGGATGGCGGTGGCGGCTTGGCTCGCCTCTTCGGGTAAATCGGTGATGTCGCCAGGGTTATAGCTGATTTGGGCAATGACTCGATCGAGGATCAACTCCCGCAGGATCTGGGCCAAAATTTGCTTGGAGGAGAGAAATGGAAGCAAATTTTCCGGGCGCAGGTCGAGATTGAATTCGTCCAGGGAAATTGTGTCGGTCATGGTGTAGTGCCTCTGAAGAACTGTCCAGCACCGGATGTGGCTTCCGGTTACTCACTCTAATACGGTGGGATTGGCAGGGTTATTCAACGATCGGGCGGCATGGCAAAAACTCCCGAGGGCGATCGCCCTCGGGAGTGGTCATTGGATTTGTGCGGTTCGGCTCGATGCCTGTGATCTAAGCGGCGATTTGAGCGCGGAAGATCTCTCTGTCGCTACCGTCGTTCATTTCCCAACTGATGTAGTCGCCGTTGATGTGGGGATTGGACTCTTTCTGAAATGTGTTTGTGACGCCAAGGTTGGTCACACCATCATAGAGATAGATATCCGAATCCGTGGCGCTAAACTCCTTCTCATACACCACCATGCCATTGGCGGCGACTTGGGCATTGCGGTCATTGCGAGTGTCGTCAGTGACTTGGGTCGTCTGACCAGTGGCGGCATCGAACCGGAAGATTTCGAAGTCGTTGCCATCCCAGGCTTCCCAGACGGCGTAGTTGCCATTAATTTGGGGATTTGATTCATCGAAGCCACTCGGTGCTAAGGCAGTAGTCCCACCTGTGGTCGCATTATAGAAGTAAATATCCGAATCACCAGCACCATATTGCAGTTGGTAAACAACGTTGCCATTATCGGCGACATGGGCATTGAATTCATCCTTTACATCCCCGGCGATCTTCGTGCTGAGGCCCGTACTAACTCGGTATTCATACAGATCGCGAATGCCGGGTGCTGTTTCCTGTTCGTAGACGATAAAGTCGCCAGCCATATCCGGATTTGTTTGAGTTTCTGAGCTGCCAGCAACTAGTTTGGTGGTGTTGGTGGCTGAATTGAATAGGCGAATATCGTGGTCGGTAGCGGTATATGCATATTCGTAGACTACATCATAAAGACCACTGGCTTGGGCATTGGATGAACTTCCTGGGTCATTTTCAACGATTACATTAGTCGCACCAGATAGACTACTGTTGCTCACCAAGTCAAAGTTTCCGTTGACGTTATCGCGAAAAACGACAGCACCGTTATTTGACATGTTAACGTTGAATTCCGGCCGTGTAGTACCGCCAATTCGAGTTGGGGCAGTGTCAGTGACAGTTTGATATAGGACGTCAAGATCGTTGCCATTGTAACTTTGATTCCAGCTTACCTCGCCATAGGTGGAAATCTGTGAACCGTAATCGACATAGGCGTTATTAGTCAGTTGCGTTTTGTTGATAATGGAAGTCATTGGTAGAACCCTTCGATGATAGAGAGCATGTGAGTGAGAGCAGCGTGGGCAGGCTCTGGCGAGCTTGCCCACGCTCATGTTGTTCTATACGGTGCAGGTGCGATCGCTATTCATCTTTCCCGGAAAAATGCCATACAATGATGATTTTGTGTTGCCTAAACGAAGTTGAAATCGCGTTCTATTAGTATTTGATCCGCCGATCGGTCTTCGATCATGCCAATGCGATCGCGACTCCCATCGGCGTGGCGATAATAGATTGCGGTATCGAGCTGTGAAGTGCCGACGCCGAGGCTGCGTTGGGATTCCAGTTGATATTGACTGGCGTTGCCGTGGAGTTCGATTTTGTCGCCTTCGGCGGCGCGAAAATCATGAATTAAGGCGTAGCCGTCACTCGGGCCGTCGTAATAGGCGCTCGCCGCATCGCCGAGGACAAAGATGTCAGATCCCACCCCACCCCGCAGATTGTCGAATTGCGATGCGCGGGTGACGACGTTTCCGTACCCATTCAGTCGATCGTTGCCTGCACCCCCAAATAATTGATCATGACCAAAGCCGCCGATTAGGCTGTCATCGCCGATTTCACCAAACAGTCGATCGTTGCCTGCGCCACCGGAGAGGATGTCATTGCCCGTCCAGCCGAGGATTTGGTCGTTGCCGTTGCCGCCGTCGATCGTGTCATGGCCGGCCCAACCATCGAGCCGATCGTTCCCCGCTTCCCCGTAAATGGAGTCGTCGCCAGTGCCGCCATTGATGAAATCATAGCCGTACCAGCCTCGGAGCGTGTCGTTGCCGCTGCCGCCGTCGATCGTGTCGTTGCCTCCATGGCCCCAGATGAAGTCATCGCCTGCTTGTCCAGCGGCGATCAGATCGCCCCGACCTAAATAGTTCTCAGAATCCGCCGCGTTCGTGCCGGAATAATCGATCGGATCGCGGTTGCGGGCTGGCTCGAAGGACGGCACTCCATTGACGTTGGACAATCCCGGTGTGACAGCCGATTTGGCGAAGATCGACATCGGGGAAGCAATGGGACGATTCAACCGGGGCGGCGATGTTAATTCTGGAACTAATGGATTGATCAGTGGCGTTGCGATTAAATCATTCATGAGATGTATTTTGGCGAATAGGACAGTTCAAACGGGAAAGGAGTAGACCGATCGGCCTACCCCTTGAGCATTCAAGCAATCAGTCCGTTGTTTCGTCAGTCGGACGGTCGGCGATTAGACATAGGTGAAGTCATCGAATTGAAGCACGTCAAACCCTGATTTATCTTCGACGATGCCGATGCGATCGCGGCTGCCATCAGCTTGCCGATAGTAGATTTCGGTATCCATCGCTGAACTGCCAATACCCGAAACGCTCTTATATTCGATCTGATACTGGCTGGCATTGCCTTTGACTTCGATTTTGTCGCCTTCACGCCAATCGAAGTCCTTGATCACCGCGTAGCCATCACCCGTTTCGACGTAGTAAGCCCCGCCCGCACCGCCGAGGATAAAGGTGTCAGCCCCGCTACTACCATAGAGATTGTCAAACTGTGAATCGTCTCTGGCGCGCTGGTTATAGCCAATAACCACGAGAGTAGACTCCTGATTTGTGTGAATTAGTTAATCTGAGTATTGCTTGGATGAACTGTCGTTGTTGTGTCTGACGTTCATGTGCTTATATTCGGCGCGTTTTCTGGGTTTATTCACTAATTTCGGATAATTCTAAATTATGTTGTTGGCTCAAACAGAAAAGGGGTAGACCGATCGGCCTACTCCCTGTGAAGATTTAGATGATTAACGATGCGTTAGAAGTGACGGATCAAACAACGATTAGACGAATACAAAGTTTGTGTCGAGGTTCACTTCAAACCCTGATTTGTCTTCAATGATGCCGATCCGATCGCGACTACCATCGGTATGGAGGTAGTAGATTTCTGTATCCAGTGCTGCCGAACCGATGCCCGAAACACTTTTTGCTTCCAATTGGTAGCGGTTAGCGGCACCGCTGACTTCAATTTTGTCGTCTTCGCGGAAGTCGAAGTCCTTAATCACCGCGTAGCCATCGCCCGTTTCATCATAGTAGGACCCAATATCCGCCCCGAGGACAAAGGTGTCGGCCCCGGCCCCGCCAAAGAGCGTGTCGAATTGCGTATCGTTGTTGCGGATGACGCCATAACCGTTGAGCCGATCGTTCCCGTCACCGCCAACGAGATTGTCGTTGCCAAAGCCACCTTCAAGGTAGTCATTTCCTTCATTACCAAAAATTTTGTCGTTGCCGCTACCACCATAGAGACTATCGTTGCCCAACTCACCTTCAAGTTCGTCATTGCCATTTTCACCGAAGATGATGTCATCACCGTCATAACCTTTGAGCGTGTCGGTTCCATTCCCGCCAAAGATCAAATCATTGCCACCGTTACCCCAAATAAAATCATTGCCATTATTGCCGCGCGCTTCTAACCGATTGGGGCCACGGTAGTCTTCATTGTCATTTCCAGGCGTACCGTTATAGTACTCAGTGTTGCCGAATACAAATCCGGGAAGATTCGGTAGGGATGGTGCTTTGACGTTGATCATGAGAGTAGACTCCTGTTTTCTGTGAATTAGTTAATCTGAGTATCGGTCGAATGAAGCGTCGTTGTGGTGTCTGACGTTCATGTGCTTCTATTCGATGGAGTTCTTTGGGTTATTCACAAATTGCGGCATTTGGTGAAAAATTGCTGCCAGACTTGCGGCACGACACGCCCGATCGGCCCGGCAGTGTCCGGATAGTAGCGATCGTCCCCATATTTCGGTATTCTGATAAGGATAAATGCTCTTACTCATCACCCTAAAACTTATGCGATCGCGAGATACTGTGCTGGAGTTGTTCTCAACATTTGCGTTTTTGGAAGGCGATCGAGTGCGCCAATGGCTGCCCGAACCCCGACTCCGTCGCAGTATGCAACAATGCTTGACGGATGTGCGCGCCCCGGATACGGGGGTGTCGGCCCATGCCTGGTCGCTCTACTGGTATAAAATTTGGCAGTCAAGTCAGGAATCCGCACTGGCAGATGCGTCGCCCGTGCGGATTCCGGCGGCCCAACTGCATCTCGCGGCCTATTTGCAAGAGGCTTGCTACTGGACGGCACAGAAGACGGTGCAACGGTTTCCGCAGTTGGAGTTTACGTTGGCGGATTATTTTCAGTTGGCGAGTAGTGAGACGGGGCGGGTGCTGAAGGGGTTTAATCCGGGGTTTGGGACGAATCTGAAAAGCTATGCCCCGATCGTGTTGACGAATTTTTTGAAGGATTATTTGCGGCAACGGCGGGCGATCGATGTCTGTAGTGATTGGGCCTTGCTGCGGAAGATGAGCCAAAAGCGGATTACGGAAGTGTTGCAGAATGCGGGGACTAGCCCCGATGAGCGGGAAGAATATAGTTTTGCGTGGACTTGTTTTAAGACGATTTGTGTGCCGACTGGCAGCGCCCCGGTGGAAACCGAAAAAACCAGCCAGCCGGAGGCGACGATGTGGCGGGCGATCGCGGATTTGTACAATCGTCAGCGGGGGGCGCAATTGACGGCGGAGCAGATCGAAACCCGGTTGACCAAGCTGACGCGCTGGATTCGGGCCTATTTTTATCCGGCGGTGGATTCGTTGAATAAAGTGAAGCCGGGGCAGGATTCGGGCGAACTCCAGGATAGTTTGGCTGATCCCGTGGCGACGTCGCTGCTCGAAGCGGCGATCGCCGATGAATCCGACCAAGAACGGCAACAGCAACGATCGCGGTTGCATCAGACGTTAGCTGAAGCCTTGGCGAGCTTGGATGCAACGGCGCAGAAAATTTTGGGTTTATTCTATCGGGAAAATCTCTCGCAGCAGGCGTTGGCCGATCGGATGGCGATGAGCCAACCCACGGTTTCGCGACGGCTGAAGAAGGCGGAGGAAGCCCTTCTCCAGAAAATGCTCGAGAATCTGCGGGGGGAGATGAATAAATTGCCAGACCCATCCGAATTAAAGCACATCAGTATTGCACTCAAAGATTGGTTGGCGTCCTACTACCGTCCTGGCGCGAGTTAGACAAGACTGATGCCGCCGATTTGCCATTGCATCGAGCGCGGCCCACCCCATCGGCTGAAGGAGCCTGACCAATGATGTTTACTACCGAATTTGATGTGACCGATTGGACTCAGGCCATTGATCCGGGCCTCAACGCCCAGGCTTGGCAGCGCAGTCGGCGGCAAAGCACGCCGGGGGCACAGTGGAATGCCTACCTGAATCAAATCGGTCTGGCTGGCAGTTTGGCGGGTTTGCAGGAATTGGGCTGGGAGCATGTGGTGGGGCCGAGCGATCGCCAGAGCGATCGGACTTGGGGCTTGGTGAATGGTTCGGTGATCCAGGTGGGCGATCGGCGGCTGGTGCTGCTTCCGACGGAAGTGGTGGACCAAAGCGAGTTGGAAGTGCCCCAGGAATGGATTGATATTCCCAGTTGGGCGGCGGATTATTATTTGGCGGTGTATCTGATGCCGGATATGCAGACATTGCAGATTGCCGGGTATGCCACCCATCAACAAATTAAACAGCAGGCGCAAATTAATATTAGTACCCGGAATTATTATTTGGATCATGCCTACTTGAGCACGGATTTGAATCTATTGCAGTTGACTTTGGATCAGTACGCCACGACCCAAACGCGAGCGGCGATCGCCAAGCTCCCAGAACTTGCCGCTGTGCAAGCCCAGAATTTAATTCAGCGGCTCGGGTCGCCGACGGAATTGTTGCCCCGGTTGGCCGTGCCCTTTGCCACCTGGGCCGCCTTGCTCGACCATCCGACTTGGCATGAGCAATTGTATTGCCAGCGCCAAGGGGAGGCCGCCAGCTCCGTGGTGACGCAGTTGGCGGATTGGATGCAGGGACAGTTCGATCGGGCATGGCAAGTGGTTGATGCGGTGCTCGCGCCGCAGCAGTTGGCGATCGCGACGCGGAGTGCGGCGACGGAAAGTCCGACGATCGTGATCGATCGGGCGAAGGTGATTGCCGTGGGGGATGGCCAGGTGGGCTTGCTAGTCAATCTGGAGCCGTTGGATGCGACCGAAGTCCGGATTGATCTGCAAATCCATCCGACCGGGGATTCGATTCATCTGCCGGGGGAAACCCAATTGCGGTTGTTGGGGATGGATGGGACGGAAATTGCCGAGGCCAAAGCGGCGGTGACGGAAACCATTCGACTTCAGTTTCGGGCCAACTACGGCGAGGCGTTCCAGTTGGAAATCCGCTGTAATCATGAAGTGGTGATCGAACAGTTTGTCTTGTAATTTCTGCTGCAATTTGGGCCTGTCATGATCTCACCACCGCCATCTCCCTTAAATAAACGCGCTGTGCTGCGCTGTGATGGCGCGTTGGAAGAAGGCTTTCGGGTGGCGTTGGAAATTAGCGATCGGCAGTTGGGCGTGATCAGTGAAGCGGTGGGCGAATTGCCGCCGTCGCTGGAATTGCTGGCCGCGTTAGTGGATTGGCGACAGGCGTATCGTCAGAGCTTGAGTCGGGCGACGGCACGGATTTCGCTGGAAAGTGTGACGGTGGAAACGGGTTCGCTGTCGCAGTTAGACCATTGTCGGAGTTTGAGTAAGCAGTTGGAGGCTGGCTTGGCGGATTGGTTGGCATATCCGGGGTTTCAGCCGATCGATCAACGGCTGCGGGAAAGTTTGAATGTCCAGGATGAGGTGGAAATCCTGCTGCGGACGCGGGATCTGCGGCTGCATCAGTTGCCGTGGCATCGGTGGGGGTTTATTCAACGCTATCCGAAGGCGGAGTTGGTGTTGAGTACGCCGTCGGAGCGGATTGAGACGACGACCCAACGCTATCCGAATGTGCGGATTTTGGCGATTTTGGGCGATCGGCGGGGGATTGATACGGATACCGATCGGCAGATTTTGGAGCAGACGCCGGATGCGGAGGTGATGTTTTTGGTGGAGCCATCGCGGCAATTTCTTTATCGCTATCTGTGGGAGCAGTCCTGGGATATTTTGTTCTTTGCGGGGCACAGCCATAGCACCGATCGGCAGGGGATTTTGAATATCAATCGGAATGAGCAGTTGAGTTTGGAAGATCTGAAATATGGCTTAAAGAAGGCGATCGCGCGCGGGTTGAAGCTGGCGATTTTCAATTCCTGTGATGGTTTGGGCTTGGCCCATGAGTTGGAGCAGTTGCATATTCCGCAGTTTATTGTGATGCGCGAACCCGTGCCCGATCGGGTGGCGCAGGAATTTCTCAAGCGATTTTTGCCGACCTTTGCGGCGGGGGAATCGTTGCCAACTGCGGTGCGCCAGTCGAAGGAGTGGTTGCAAAGTTTGGAAAATGATTTTCCCTGTGCCAGTTGGTTGCCGATTTTGTGCCACAATTCGGCGATGGAATCCTTGAATTGGCGGCAGATTACTCAGCCGATCGCCCCGCCAGTGGTCTTGCCCGAGGCGCTGCCCGTGCCGATCGTTAAACGGGCGGCAGTCATTCGTCCGTTGCGATTGCGGGCGATTGCGGCGGTGAGTTTAGCGGTGGCGGGTGTGGTCGCGGGGGGACGATCGATCGGGGGATTGCAACGATCGGAGCTGTGGGCCTATGACCAAATGGTGCAACGGCAATGGCAGACGGTGGCCGCGCGGACACCCGATGCGCTCAAAATCCGGGTGATTGGCATCACCCAACAAGATACGCAAAAATATAATCAAGGGCTGACGCAGGAAAACATCATCAGCGATCGGGCCTTGACGGCGTTGATTACCAAGATTCAGCGGTATCAGCCGCAAGTGCTGGGGCTAGACGTGTTTAGGGATACGCCTCAGCCCGATCCGGTGGGCTATCAGCAGCTCTTAAGCACGCTCCAAACTGTGCCCAGTTTGGTGGTGGCTTGCCAAACGGGTGAAGATGATCAAGCCGAACAGCAGGCGATTCCCTCGATCGCGGCACCGCAGTTGGCTCCGACGAAAGCGATCGGCTATGCGGATAGTCTGTTGCCGGATGCGGATGCGGTGGTGCGGCGCTATGTGGTGCAGATGGAGGCGCGACCGGGTTCGGCCTGTATTTCGGAGCAGTCGTTTGCCTGGCAAATTGCGCGGCAAATTGCCCCCGATCGAGTGCCCAAGGTGAATCTGCCAGCGGATTTTGGCGGGTATCAGGATGACCCGACCCAATTCGGCGCGGATCAACTGTTGGTGAATTACCATCCTTCGACGCGGAATATCCAGCCCTATAGTTTGCAGGATATTATGTATTTGAATACTGACAGTGAGCTGAAGCAGTTATTTAAAGACAGTGTGGTGTTGATTGGCTATAACCTCGGCGGCAACGAGGACACCCATGCCACTCCGATCGGACGGCAAAATGGCGTGATGATTCATGCTCACGTAATTCGGCAATTGCTGGGCCAAACGCCGCCGCTACGATCGTTGCCGCAGTGGGCGGAAAGTCTCGGTATCCTGTTGGGCGCATGGCTGGGCGGGGGATTGCTCTGGCGGGTGCGGACGTGGCGCTACCGACTGGCGGGGACGTTGCTGCTGTTGCTGGGGATGGGGCTGTTGGCTTATGTGGCGTTGCTCCAAGCGGTGTGGTTGGCGCTGCTGCCGATCGCGCTGGCTTGTGTGGTGACGATCGGGGTGATCGCGGCGATCGAGCGCAAAGTCCAGTTTCGGGCCAATCGCCCCATGGTATAACAATTTTCGCGGTGCTTGCATAACGCCCCAAAATCATCCGTAAAATGAATATGACTTGCCACGGCGCGGCGGGTTGCTGTTCTCTATTATTGCTCAGGTGTGTTTGTGATGCGGTTATCCAAAGTCGGTTTAAGTTTATGTTTAGTGAGCGCGATCGGGGCGACGGAAATTCTGGGTTTGACGAGTTTTGTGATGCCGGGATCGAATGTGGCCGAGGCGGCACGGCCCTATCGTCGGTTTGGGGGGGGGAAACGGGGGATTTGTCAGACAAACCCGCAGCAGCCCCAAGAAACCTTGATTGCCTTCTTGCCGGAAGCGTCGCCACAGTCGGTTGATTGGAGTGCGACGAATAGCCCGACGTTGTATTTCTATGTGCCGGAGCAGTCGCAGCAGGTGGCGGATTTGGAGTTTCGGCTGGACTATGCGGATGCGGCCCGACGCGGGAATGGTGTGATTAATCCGCCGCTGCCGGTGCCGATCGGGAAGACGCCGGGGGTGGTGAAGGTGAAGGTGCCGCCGGTGTTGGTGAAGGATACGATCTATGCTTGGTCGCTGACGTTGCGCTGCCAGGGGAGCCGCGATACGGTTTCGTTTAAAGGGTTAGTGGTGTACAAGGATCTTGCGCCCCAAGTGGCGGCGCAAGTGGCGCAGGCGACTTCGGCTCCAGCCAAGGCGCAGATTTATATGCAGGCGGAGTTTGTGATTGATGCGGTGCCGCTGTTGATGGAGCATGAGCAGCTATCCACTAAATCATTTGACGAAATCCAGGCAAAAATCAGTTGGGAGTAACGGATTGAGCAAATTGATGCGCCAATTCTGGGGGCGCATGAGCAATTCAAAGCCCCCAGAATTGGGGGTTTGGGGGTCTGAAGTGTCGCAACAAATAATTGATTGGGGATGAGTCAAATCACGATCGATTGGATGTGTGGAAACATCCTGTTCGATCGGTTGGGGCAAAGGCATTGCGCGTCGGCGATCGCAGTTGAATCCTGCCGTTTGCCAGTCGAATTGCCGTCTGGGCTTCGATGACAATATCGTGGCTGACGGCTCGATCGGCGGCTTGTCGATCGGCGGGTAAGGCGGCTAATCGGATTAGAGTACTGGGTGCGATCGGATCGCGGGGATTGGCGGGGAGGCCGCCTGTGCCACGGGCGACAAAGGTGCTACTGGAGCTGGCATCATTGGCGTTGCAGCGACGATCGATCTTTTGGGCGACGTCGATCGGGGCGATCGGTAATACGGTCAATCCACGGGATGGGTCAATCTCCGGCGTATTCAGGGTGACGATGCCTTGGTTGCCGCGTTCGGAACTGGCGGTGATGTCGCTGAAATTGGTCGCCTTCGTCCGAAACTGAATCCCGATCAGGTTATCCGCATTAATTGTAATTCGCCCGCCGTTACCGGAGAAGGCATCGGAAGTAATGTCACTATTTTCTTTGGCGATCGCCACAATCAGGGGGGTGGTAATGGTAATGTTGCCGCCGTCGCCGGGGTTTTGTTGGTTACCGGCTGTCGCGGAGATCGCACTGCCATTCCGCAGCAAAATCACACTGGGAACCGTCAGCCGAATATCTCCGGCAGTCGATCGTTCGGATTTAACTGAAATGAAGGCATTATTTAATGCGATCTGATTGGCTGTGAGGGTGAGGGTGCCACTTTTTCCGGTTTGTTCGGAGGATAGCCGAATCCCGGCCCGATCGTCCCCTTGGTTCTTGCGGTCATTATCGATCGTCAGGCGATCGCGCACGGTGAGGGTAATATCCCCCGCCACTCCCGTTCCGACTGATGCACTACTAAAGCCGCCCGCGCGTTTGGTGGGGTCTTTGCGCGATTGATTGCGATCGGGTCGATAGTCTTGCTGATTACCGATAAAGAGGTTGCCCACATTCGCAACAATCTGGCCCCCATCCCCCGTACTGTCGGCAAAGGTGCCAGTGCTGATGTTGGCGTTATTCACCAAGGTTAAATTATTGCTGATGGTGAGATCGATGTTGCCAGCGGCCCCGATGCCTGCGGTTTCACTCCGAATCCCTGATCCATTCTTGGCATCAAACCGATCGGCCGTCACCTTAATATCGCCTGCGGCACCCTGAGTATTGACATAGAATATGCGGTCTTGTTTGAGATCGGAATAGCCCGCATTGGTATCAATGCCACTTCCTCGGTCAAGGCTGATGCGGCTGGCATTAATCGTTACATTGCCTGATTTTGCAGTGTTCAAGCTGGGCCGATCTTGGGTCACACCATAGCTGCGGCTGGCAATTCCCGCCGAGTTGCGAATTGTCAATGTGCCGTCCAACGCATTGATGCGAATATCCGCCCCTTTGCCCGCCACCGCTGCGCGACCATTAATCCCACTTTCTGACTGAATTAGCACGTCACGACTTTGAATGTCAATGATGCCAGCATTTGCTTGGGAGAAGGAACTATTACTGATACCCGATTCACCGAGGAGCGCAACGCGATCGCTATTGATCTGGATATTACCCGCTTTACCTTGGGTATTGGGTACCAAGATTTCGATAAATTGGTCAGCCTTATTATCGTCAAAATTAACCGAATCTTTAGCCACATCGCCTGAAGCATTGACGTTGACGCCAGTGCGGCTGGTGATGCCGGATTTTTGGAGTTGAATTGAGGTGCTCGATCGGGCAACTTGGTTTTGGGCATCAATTTGTCCCGCGATCAAAATGTCACCCGCCTTCCCATCGCCAGTTGTGGTCGTATTGAGGCCCGCTTTATTCAAGTTCAGGTTGGCGGCTTGGATGATAATGGATGCTCCATCTCCAGCGGATTTTGTCGTAGTCGTGATTCCGCCAGAATCAAATGTAATGATCGGGGCGCTCAGTCTAATTGGCGATGCAAGACCATTTGTCAGGTTCTGGCTCTTGATTCCAGATTCTTGGATATTAATTCGTTCACTCGCTCTAGCCTCGAAGCTCCCGCCACGCAAATCAAACCCACCCTTTGCAATAAAAATACTACCCCGACCATTGCGGTCAATATCCGCTTCTAAAATCACATTAAGTGAATTACCCGTCGGGGTTAAGTCCTTAATCCCAAATCCAGTTTGGTCGGTAATTGGACTAATAAAGCCTAAGCGAATGTCATTATGGGCTTGGAATGTTAATGTGACCGGGGCACCTTGCTTTTTCTCAATGCCAAAACCGCGATTTAAAAAAGCCTGCTCGACTGTTCCGAGCGGATCGGCAATGATATTTCCTTCCTGATTACCGGCGTCACTGGTTCGAATTGTCACGCTGTTGCCATCATTCAGCAATTGTTCTATCGCCGCAATATTGACAATGCTCGTCTCGGACTCCGGTATAAATATCTTGGTTGGATCGCCAGTGAACTTGTCCTTCCAAGCACCTTCATAGCGCAGAATAATATTGCGTGGATCAAGCAACCAGGTTCCCGGTACACCCTGGGGGGCCGTTGCATCAATCTGAATCCCAGTAGTATCGAGGAAATTTCGACTAGAAGTTTCGATCAGTCCACCATTGCCGGATATGCTGCCACCGTTGGCGCTGAATGATCCGTAGGCTTTTGTGGAATTTTCTGACCAAACAATGATTTGGCCACCATTGCCGTTGTTGAGTGCGTTCGATCGGACAATGGCATTGGGTGAAACATAAGTGGCAGTAGCTTTGGGTAATGAGCCTTTGCCTTGGTATGCGCCACCGATTAACACTTGACCGCCACTGCGTTCACCCGATGTATCGATTTGGGCGTTGTCGAATAACCCGATGCGATCGCCGAATATTCTGACCTGTCCACTGGGAGCTGTGAGCTTACCGTTGAGGCGCACGGTGTCGCCCCACAGCGTGATTGATTGATTGTCTTTAACCGCAAGATTAGCATCCAACTGAATATCGGACTGGGGCGGCGTGAGATTAAAGAACGCCGTGGGTTGGATGGCGAGAAGCTGGCTGGTTTCGGGCGCAACGGCACTGAATACGGCGGTTTTGCCCAGATTAATACCGGGAGTTGTAAAGGCGCTGAAAGCACCGCCAATATCCAACCGCGCATTCGGGCCAAACACAAACCCATAGGGATTGACCAGGAATAAATCAGCGTTACCATTGGCGCGGAGGGTGCCGTCAATGGTCGATCGGTTTTGGCCCGTCACCCGCACGAGAATATTTTGGATATTCAGGGAATTGTCGAACCAGGCGGTTTGGTTGGTGCCGATCGAGAATTGGCTGAAACT
>JANOQX010000158.1:0-2628 GCA_031415035.1 Cyanobacteria bacterium VAR_4_metabat_243 | reverse complement strand
CTCCTCGGATGCAGGAAGCAATCCGCGATCGGACACAGATGCGGATCAAGTCGCACCATGCTGGCGAATTTCTTGATCCCATAATTTGTCCCCAATAGTTCCAACAACTTCTGAATATACAAATGCACCTGCGACGGCACCATCTGACAACAGTGAATTGCCGCAACCTGGGCAATCTTCTCCTGGTCTTGCCACACCTCTGCCGCAATCCCATGCACCGGGCTATCTCCCGGCTCCCGATACACCACCAAGACCGCATAGGTAATTGATGGCAATACCCCCGGCTCAACGGTCAACGTCTGCAAATTCTCATAGCGTTTGCGACTGCGGGTTTGGTTCCGTCGATCGCGGTGGCGGATGTACGATCGGCGACTCGGACAAACCTTACTACCCCAACAGCCATTCCCATCTACCCCATGCAGTGCCTTCGCCTGGTCGGCAGACAAGGCGGCACAGCGCAAACATTTATCGGGTATCTTGCGGGTTGGGGTTTCTGGTTGGGGCGGTTTCTTCGGCATGGTGATTTAAGTCGATGTCTTCACCAACTCACGATGATAAACCGCTAAGTTATCCCACCCCAAAGATTCCATGAAAAATAGCACTAAGGAATAAGCGGCGCTGGTCTCTGGGTGTTGCAGCCAAACGACCTGCAATTGACCTTGGGCCATCGCTTCCAATTCCCGCAGCTGTGCCTGCACGGCGGGTCGGTCAGACAGCATCGCATCCACATTCATCCACTGCCCACTCGGCACCCCAAACAATGCCAAAACAAACGCCTGATTGTCCTTTAATGCCAGCAAATCAGCCGTGAAATCTAATAGCTCATCTTCAAGTTCGAGCGCATCAGTCGGATTTGTGAACAATGGGGTGGTCGTCATGGCAAGGTCTCCTGAAACTTCGCAAATTCCAATTCGGTTACGGGCCGACGCTCACCACGTTGCAATTTACGCAAGTGAGCCTGATTGGGACGCACCAAACTCGTCACCAATTCTCCATCCAATTCAAAAATATGTTCCCGTCCGCGACGCCCCCGCACCACATAGCGTTCATCGGGCTGAATGAACACATTACCGAGGCTCGCTCGTTGAGCATCGTTGAATGCCTCCCGAACTGGACGGCCTTCCTCGCCTCGTTCTCTTGAATGATCACTCCGCACACCAATCTGTATCCTCACCAGAATGCTTTCCATTCTAAAGCATCCGCTCCCCACATCAAGCGATTTAACCCCCGTCTCGCCCATCCCGTTCCGTCTCAGCATAAGACCCAGCCTGAAACCCCACTATCTCAGCCCGATCGCGCCTCCTTCTCCCCCATTCCTCTAACTTGTCTCATAGTTACTCTATTCTATATAACTGTGCTTAGTTAGAATCAAAGTTGTGGAGCCGATCTCTACCACCCACCACCCATACGTTTACCGATCAACGCCGATTCAAACATCAAGGAAGCTCACACTCAGCCGCTTTCACCCAGACCAGAGACAATCAGGGTATCGTAGGGAAATATCGCGAGCTTAGATAGGAGTGGCATTGCTTTGAGTAGCGTTTTGCAAGCGGATCAATCCTATACATTCAGCAAGATTTTCGACCTCAGAATTGAAGCGGATGAACTGGCTGCCTATTTCGGCTATACATTTCAGCGCAAACGCCTGAATTTACCGCAATACCAGGGCGCGATCGAGCGACTGGAAGATTTACGATCGCGGCTCGAAGCGGTGATTCCCTATGTCAGTTTGACCAATGAAACGGCCCGCCGAGAAGTCCTCATCTCCCAAGTCGTGTTAGAAGTTGTCCAGCAAACCAAATCACAGTTGCGGATTGAGTATCCAATTAAAGTGACAGAGCAACTTCAGGGCTATTTAGACTACCTCTTGCAAAGTCGATCGGAAATTCTCGTGATTGAAGCTAAACGGGAAGATATGGATTATGGTTTTTCGCAATTAGTCGCTGAAATGATCGCCCTGGATCAATGGGATCGCACGCCCGCTCAACCAAAGCTCATCGGGGTGGTCACCACCGGACAAATTTGGCGGTTTGGGTTACTCGATCGAGAGCAAAAGCTGATTGAACAAGGCTTAGACCTCTATCGCGTCCCAGACGACTTGGAAGCTGTACTGCGGATTCTCCTTCAGGCATTATTTTAATTTCGGTAAACATGAAACGTCAAAATGTCCCAGAACCGCAATTAATTAGCCTGGTCAGCGGCCGTAAACCGCTGATGCCAAAGGCCAACGCACCCACAGAATTGCGCCAACAACGGGTCGATGAGTTCCTTGCGGCCCGATCACTCGCACCCAAAAGCGTGAAGGCTTACAGGGAAGATCTCGCCCGGTTCATGGCCTGGACGGACACTGCGTGGAGTAATATCACCCCACGTCAGGTGGCCCAATTCAAAACTTACTTACTCCGCACCGATTTGACTACCGGAAAGCGGGTTTTAGCCGATGCCTCCGCCAAGCGAATTTTGCAAACGTTCAAGAATTTTATGGGTTGGTTGGCCCGATCAGGCTACCTCGATCGTGACCCCACCAGCGAAATCAGCCTACCCAAACTAGTTGAACCCGAAGCCAATAATCTCAGTGATGACCAAGTGCAGGCCATCTTAAATGCGGCAATGGAAAGCAGTCTGCCT
>JANOQX010000157.1:0-45197 GCA_031415035.1 Cyanobacteria bacterium VAR_4_metabat_243 | reverse complement strand
CCCCCTCGGCGTTAAAATGGGTGGGCCGGCACCCCCCTACGATTGTTTCAAATTTGTGGGGTGGGCCGGGCCCACCTACGATTGGATGAAAATTGTAGGGTGGGCACGGCCCACCGCAATCGTTCGTTTTTTGATCCCGAGGCAAGCATCTTCATCAAATGTGGGCATTCTAGGGATCGAAGTTTACCAGAACCTATTGTTCAACTCGCGGATCACGATTCATAAGTTGAGTAGAGGGAAGAGTTGTACGTTGGCGTGCGAATTATCTGCCTGACCCCCATCGCGAAGGAATTCGATTGAGATGACTACTATTTTTGATTGCATTGTGGTCGGTGCTGGCCCTGCTGGTGGCGCGGCCGCCTATCACTTGGCCAAACGCGGCCGATCGGTTTTAGTGCTGGAACGGGAAGCATTGCCTCGGTATAAGGCTTGTAGTGGCGGTGTTTCGCCCGCGATCGCCCGGTGGTTTGACTTCGACTTTGCGCCCGTGATCGCCGCCAAAGTCACCCAGATTCGCTACACCTGGAAAACCGGGGATCCGGTGGAAGCCGGACTCGATACGCCGGAACCCATGTGGATGGTCGAGCGCGACAAATTTGACCATTACTTGATGCAGCAGGCCCAGCAAGTCGGTGCCCAACTCCAAGACCAAACGGCAGTGCAAGGGATCGAATTCAAAGGCGATCACTGGCAGGTGAACACGTCCAATGGCCCGATCGCGGCAAAATATTTGATTGCCGCTGACGGTGCGAAAGGCCCAATGGCCCAGTGGCTCGGTTTCTCGCCCCACAAGGTCTGCATGGGCGCGGTGATGGAAGTGCCCTGCGTTACCGGAAATCAGGCGCAATTTGACTTTGGGATGTTGAAGAATGGCTTTATCTGGTCATTGCCCAAGGGCGATCGGTTGTCGATCGGCACAGGCAACTTCCGAGGCGGCGATGAAAACCTCAGCAAAGTCCTGACCGAATACGCCCAAAAGGTCGGTCTGAACGCCAGCCAAGCCCAAATCCACCAACATCCAATGTTGCTCTGGGACGGCGATGCCCAGCTCCATGGCCGTAATGCTTTGCTCGCGGGAGAAGCGGCGGGGTTGAGCGATCCGTTCACGGCGGAGGGGATTCGGCCCGCATTGTTCAGTGGCATGAAAGCAGCGGCGTCGATCGATGCGGCGTTGTCCGGTGATGTGAATGCGCTGCCGCGCTATAGCGATACGTTGCAGGCCGAGTGGGGCAAGGACATGGCCTGGGCACAGAAGTTGACCAATATCTTCTATCGCGCACCGGGATTGGGCTACAAGATTGGCGTCAAGCGACCCAGTGCGACATCGAAGTTGTTGAAGATCATGTGCGGGGAGTTGTGCTATGCCGATGTGGCGGGTGCGGCGTTGAAGAAGCTGAGTGGCGGTTTGATTCGCGGCTAGCGTTTGACAGAACAATCCATCCAACGGGAAGATGGCAGGTGGTGGCACCTGCGTCCTGGGGATGGATGGTTTGGTTATGCGTGAATATTCATTGATTGCGACCGCGAAGATTAATCTGTTTCTCGGCATTGTGGGGCATCATTTTACGTCGGGGGCCAATCCCCAGCCCGATGGGTTTCACGAGCTGGTGATGGTGATGCAGAGTATCGATCTGGCCGATCGGGTCACCATTGCCGAAACCCGCGATCGGGGCATTGTGGTCACCTGTGATGATGGCGATGTGCCCCAGGATGAAACGAACCTGGCCTACAAAGCCGCTGCCCTGATGCAACAGCAGTTTCCCGATCGGGCGGCGAAGCATGGCGGCATCGCGATCGCGATTCAGAAAAATATTCCGATCGGGGCGGGATTGGCGGGTGGATCGGCGGATTGTGCGGCGGTGTTGGTGGGGATTGATTTGCTGTGGGCGTTGGGGTTGACTCAAGGCGAGTTGCAGTCGATCGCGGCCCAGATTGGGTCGGATATTCCGTTTTGTGTGTCGGGAGGGACGGCGCTGGCGACGGGGCGGGGGCAAATCATTGACCCGCTGACGGCTTTGGACAATCTCTATGTGGTGTTGGCGAAGTACCGCGATTTGCCCATTTCGACTCCCTGGGCCTACCAAACCTTCCGCCAGCAATTTGGCGCGACTTATCCGCCTACGCCAGCGGCAAATCACACCAAACAACAATCGCTGCGATCGGGCGCAATGCTCACCGCCATCCACCACCGCGACAATGCCCAAATCGCCCAACGCCTCTACAATGACCTCGAAAAAGTCGTGCTTCCGGCCTATCCGCCAATCCAGGCATTGCGCGATGCCTTTGGGGCGTTGCCCGTGCTGGGGACGATGATGTCGGGTTCGGGTTCGACGGTGTTTGCGCTTTGTGCGACCGAAGGCGAGGCAACGACGGTGCGCGACCAAATGCGGCAGCAGTTTCCCGATTCGACCCGCTTGGGCCTCTGGGTGACGAAGTTTTGCGGGACGGGGGTGCGCTTGGCGGGAATGGCATGAGCCGATCGGTTATGCTGCTGAATAAATCATTGCGGCTGAATTTATGGTGAATCCGAAATCTGCTGAACCGACGACCCCGATCGCCGAAATCACCCCGCCCAGCACCACCAGTCCAGCGACTGCACCCGCCAGTAAAGTCACCCCCCTCAATTGTTTTGTGGGGGGGCTAGTGGCCGGGGCGATCGCGGTGTTTTTCTATCACAGCGCGGAAGTGATCGCCGGAATCTTTGCCCGCACCCAAATTGCCTCGGAGAACTTCCTGGTGATCCGCATGTCCACGGCGATTCGGACGTTGGTGATTGGGATGTTCGCGCTGGGGGCCGGAGTGTTTGGGATGGCGGCGATCGGGCTGACGGGCTTGGGCTGCCAAACCTGGTTTAAGAAAACGCCCGCCGTAGATTAAACGGTTCGGTAATCTCCCCCGTGAACCCGGACGTTCGCCTATAGTTCTCACGGGAGCGACCCGCTACAGTAGAAACAGGTTAGATTTAGATCATTAAATCCAACTTGATTGTTTACGAGTGGCGCAGGATATGAAAAAGACGTTAATGCAACGAATCCAACCGCTGTTGAAGATTTTTGTGGTCTTCACCATGATTTTTTCGTTGGTGTGGGGACAGGCAGATGGCGCACTGGCCGCTAGTGGCGGTCGCATGGGCGGTGGTTCATTCCGCCGATCGGCTCCCTCGCGTTCCTACAACGCGCCTCGCGGGGGCAGCACGGGCTATCCCGGCGGGTATGGCGGTGGCTACGGCGGTGGCGGTGGCTTCTTTTTCTTCCCGTCGCCTTGGTTGTTCCTGGGGGGGGGCGGTGGTAGCCTGCTGACGCTGTTGGTGTTGACCGGAGTCGGTTCCTATCTGTTCCAAGCCTACCGCCAAGCCGCCGATGGCCAAGGCGCGGGCACCGATAACCAATCCGTCTCCGTGGCCAAAATCCAAGTTGGCTTGCTGGCCGACGCCCGCAGCTTGCAAACCGAGCTGACCCAAATCGCCATGAAAGCGAACACCGGGAACAGCGCGGGCCTGACCAAACTGCTGCAAGAAACGACGCTCTCGATCCTGCGGCATCCGGAGTACTGGGTGTATGCGGGCAGTGAATCGAAGCAAGCGCGGCTCGAATCCGCCGAAGTCGAATTTAACCGGATGATCTTGATGGAGCGCAGCAAGGTGGCGGGCGAAACCCTGTCCAACATTGCGGGCGAACTGAAGCAGCAAGAAAAAACCGCGATTGCCGTGGCCCAACCGGGCGAACTGGCCGATCGGGACACGGGCGAATACATCGTCGTCACCCTCGTCGTCGGCACCGAAGGCAAACTCAACTTGCCCGCGATCAATAATGCATCCGAACTGCGGACGGCGTTGAACGTGATGGGTGCGGTGTCGAGCGATCGGTTGTTGGCGGTGGAAGTGCTGTGGACGCCCCAGGCGAATGGCGATGCCTTGAGCCGGGATGAGATGACCGCCGATTATCCCTCGTTGAAATTGGTGTAATCCGCAAACCCACTCGTCCAGAAATCCGAATTATTTGTATCCTGGAAGCAGGCTGAGATTTGTTCAGTCTGCTTTTTTGTGGGTTAATCATGGACTTGGGCAACTCGATAATCGCGATCGTCACCTTAGGGGGCTTTGCTGCCAGTGGTTTGGGTATTCTGATCTGGGCCTATAGTGGCTCCGGCAGTGTGGTGGTGCTATTTCGTGAAGTCATGCCCGTGCCGGAGGATCTGGGAGCCACGGAGCAAACCCTTTTCCAACAGGGCGTCGCCGCCTACATCACGGGCCAATATCGCCGATCGGCGGAACGGTTCAGCCAAATTCGCACCCATCCCGCCGCCCTGCATAACCTCGGCCTCGCCTTGGCTAACCTCCGTCAGGACGATCGGGCCACCCGCGAATTACTCAATGCCGCCGCTGCCTACCAAGAAATCGACGATCGCCCCGCGATCGATCTGGTCAAACAACAACTCACCAAAATCCGCCAACGCAAACTCGATCGCGAAGTAGCTTAATGTTTCCTCCCAATACCGACCTCGGCTGGCAATGGCGTCAAACCCAACAGCGACTCAGCGAATGGCTCGAACTCCAGATGAATGTCCCGAATCTCCCTCGCTCCCAGCGTGGGAGCGGCTGGTCGCTGCAATGGCTGGCTCCTTACATTACCTGGGTGTTGGGGATGGCGCTGGTGGGGTTATTGCTGTTTATCATTGTGCGGGGCGTGATGGGGTGGTGGCAGCGGCGGGCCGATCGGCAGTTTGTGGGGCAGGCTGTGATGGTGGTGGATGAACCGATCGTCAGCTCCCAGGAATGGCTGAAGCGATCGCGGACGCTCCAAGGCCAAGGCGACTTTACCCAAGCGGCGCGATCGCTGTACTTTGCGATGTTGCAGAATTTGCACGATCGGCAGCTGATCCCGGAAAAGCGCAGCCGCACTGATCAAGAATATGCGGCGATCAGCCAGGACATCGCGCCGGAGGGGGCGATCGCCACGGTACTCCAAACCCACGAACAAATTGAGTTTGGTGGCAATCAACTTTCGGCCCAGGATTACGAACGCTGTCAGCTGGCCTATGGCGTGGCGGATCGGGCAATCACGGCAGCGGCCCAATCCTCGGGAGCGGCGAAATAATGGCGACATCCCCCACTTTTTTGCGCCAACCACCGCGCCGGGTCGGCATCGCCCTGGCGATCGTCGGCGCAATTGTCTTATTGATTGTCCTGTTCGCCCCCAACAATGGCTGGCAACGCAGCGGCTCCACCTACAACAAGTCGCCCGCTGGCTACAGTGCGTGGTGTGGCTACATGGAAAAACGGGGCGTGCCGCTGACCCGATCGCGCCGTTCGATCGCCGAATTAAGCGCCGACCAAAGCCGCGATCCCACCCCCAAAACCCTCCTGCAAGTGCAGCCGCAGTCCACCCGCAGTGGCCGCTGGAGCAACCAACGCCGCGCCGCCACGGGCGAAAAACTCAACAGCGACGAGCAAACCTGGCTGGCCGCAGGCAATCACCTAATCGTGCTGGGCATTACGCAGCCCGTGCAGAAGGTGAATTTTTCGAGTCGGGTGACGAGTGACTTTGGCTCCGTGAAGGTGGAGACGGGGCGACGGGCCTTGGCGGTGCCGCAGGCCCAGAGTCAGTTGGGCGATCGGGCGGGGGCGATCGTCTGGGAAGTCATCGAAGCCACCGAGGCCACGACCAAACCCACCAAACCCCCAGGCCGCTTAATCTACGCCACCACGCCGCACCTCGCCGCCAACGCCTACCAAGCCGAACCGGGCAACTACGCCTTCCTGGCGGATTTGGTGACGCAGAACAAAACGCCGCTGATCATTGACGAATATATTCATGGCTACCGCGAACCGCCGCCGCCGGCGGGGTCAAAGTCGCGGCCCAACCGCCCGAAGACGGAATCGAACCCCGAACAGGGTTTGTTGCGTTATTTGGCGCAGACGCCGTTGTTGCCGATCGGGGTGCAGGCGATCGTCCTGATGCTAATCGCGATTTGGGCCAAAAATCGCCGTTTTGGGCGGGTGCAGTCTGTCGATCCGCCGCCCGTAGACAATTCCACCGCCTACATCCAAGCCCTGGCCGGAGCCTTACGCCAAGCCAATAGCCGATCGTTCGTGATGCAGACGGTGAATCAAGCCGAACTGCGCCAACTGCAACGGCAAATGGGTTTGGGTGATACGCCCATGACCTTGCCGGAGCTGATTGAAGTCTGGAAAGCCCAGGGGCAATCGACGGAGGATTTGAATTCCCTGTTGCGAATGCAGTCCCGCAAGGATTTGAACGATGGGGATTTGTTGGCGTGGCTCCAGAGTTTGCAGCGCTTGCGGGAGGGGGTGGGAATTGAGAATTGAGAATTGAGAATTGGGAATTGAGAATTGAGAATTGAGAATTGGGAATTGAGAATTGAGAATTTACAGCACAATCGCAAATTGTTTGTAGGATGGGTGGAGCGCCAGCGTAACCCATGCGGTGCGAGGGTGTTGGGTTACAGCGAATTGATCATTGAAAATTGAGCGATTTTATGAGTAATGCGGCGGTCGGGCAGTTAGAGCAAGTTTTGAGCAAGATTGTCGTCGGGCAATCGGCGATGGTGCGGCAGATGTTGGTGGCATTGCTAGCCGGGGGCCATGTGATCTTAGAAGGCGTGCCGGGGACGGGCAAAACCCTGACGGTACGGGCCTTGGCCCAGTTGATTCAGGCCGAATTTCGGCGGATTCAGTTGACCCCGGATGTGTTGCCGTCGGATATCGTCGGGACGAATATTTTCGACCTCAATTCGCGGGAATTCACCCTGAAACAAGGCCCTGTGTTTACCCAAATGCTGCTGGCCGACGAAATCAACCGCACCCCGCCCAAGACCCAGGCCGCTTTGCTGGAAGCCATGGAAGAACAACAGGTGACATTGGACGGCAATAGTTTGCCACTGCCCGAACTGTTCTGGGTAATCGCGACTCAGAATTCCCTGGAATTTGAAGGCACCTATCCCTTGCCCGAAGCGCAGCTCGATCGCTTCCTATTCAAGCTAATCCTCGACTATCCCGATCCCGCCGCCGAAAAGCAAATGTTGTTGAACAACCAAGCCGGATTCCGCGCCCGCCGATCGGACTTAGCCAAAATCAAACCCCTGCTCACCGTCGCCAACATCCTCGAAGCCCGCAAAGCCGTGCGGGAAGTGAAAGTCCAAGATAGCATCCTCGATTATTTGCTCGCGATCGGCCAAAAGAGCCGCAAACACGCCGACATTGCGCTGGGAGCCTCACCCCGATCGCTGGTCAGTTGGTTGAATGCCAGTAAGGCCCATGCCTGGTTGCAGGATCGCGATTATGTGACGCCCGATGATGTGAAGGCGATCGCGCCACCGTTGTTGCGGCATCGGTTGATCCTGCGTCCGGAGGCGCAGTTGGATGGATTGGCGATGGATGGGGTGATCGCGTCATTGTTGAATCAGGTGCCCGTGCCCCGGTAGGGTGGGCACTGCCCACCGACATCATCCGCGATCGTGCCCTCCAACATCCGCCCGATCGTGCCCTCCAACATCCGCCCGATCGTGCCCTCCAATATCCGCCCGATCGTGCCCTCCAATATCCGCCCGATCGTGCCATCAATCGATTGGTGGGCAGTGCCCACCCTACCGGGGACAACTCGTCGGCGCTTTACTCTTCCCCGTCGCGATCTTGCTATACCCATTCAGATTCAACAGCGCACTCGCAAACCGCACGCGACCCGCGCTCACTTTCGCCCCCTTCCGCACCTTCAATGCCCCATCGGGAATAATTCCCAACGGCTCAAAACTGTCGGTTTTATTAAATTCCTTCTGCGCCTGATACGTCGTGGCAAAGCCACTCACCGTATTGCCGCCGAGTAGCCCTTCGACACAAGCGCCCGCTTCATCATCGATGTGGCTGATACTCCCGATCGCGCGATTTCCTTTTTTACTAAACACATACAGGAAGCCGCCCTGCTTCAGCAATTCCTCATCGCTAATATTTGCATCACGCGAATTGCCACTCCAGAAACGGTACGTTCCATCGGGCAAATCTGCCACCTTCGCAATCTTATCCAATGGCTGCCCGTCCGCCGTTTGGCAGCGCATCAGATCATTCACTTCCTTGAACCGCGAAGTGTCTTTGAAGCCGACTAATTCCTCGTAGTAAACGGGATTTTTCAGCATCAAATCGCGAGCTTTGGTGACATTGGTTTTGTAGAACGTCAGCTTGCGTTGTTGGGCGATCGTCGCAGGCGCTTCCCCACTCACATTCGAGGGAAATTGCTCATAGGTGAAAGTCGTGTCCCCATTGATTTCCACGGCGGTAATGTAGGCCCGCATGCCCAATGGATTCGGCTTGCCCATCCCGGTGTCAAAGGCACAAATCGCCGCGAGATTCGAGGTTTCGGCCTGGGCGACGATCGGTGATGTGATCGTGAGTCCCAATACTGCTGTAGTTACCGCTGTAGTTACCAGCAGTGGCATCGATCGATTCAACATAAGCACCTTAACCTAAATGATAAAACAACACTTCCCGCATCACCCTCGCCAAACCGCCCCCCGGCCCCCAATTCTGGGGGGGCAAGACCCGAATTCCCGAATTCAAAGCCCCCAGTATTGGGGGTTTGGGGGCCTCATTTTCGCGAATAACGAGCCACTAAACCCCAATCACTTCCTGCAACCTTGTCCGAAATTCCCCTTTCGGATGACCACCCTTCACTTCCCCAACCACTTTAAACTCGCCTTCCGGCTCATCGCAAATCAGATAAGTCGGCCAGCCCATATCGGCCTTATCCGGATATTGGGACAGCAAAATCTTTCGGTATTTGCCATAGGCGGCGCGGTCTTGCATCTTCACATCAATGAATTCCAGACCCAATTCTTCCGTCACCTTCTGGTCGTAAAACGACATCTTGTGACAGATCCCACAATCCTCTGAAGAAAACTTCACTACGGCACGCGGCATGAATGACTCCTCAAGTTCCCTAAGCGTCCCCCTCAGTGTATGTCAGCCGCTTCGCTCCGGATCAAGTCGGTTGATGAAATGCAATGTTTCGCCCCCACATCCCTCAATTCTGCATGCTCAATTCTCAATTCTCAATTCTCAATTTCAACACATCATTCAGTTTGCCGCTGCGGTAGCCTTCGAGATCCAGCGTCACATAGAGAAACCCAAAATCCTTGAATCGATCGACCAATCCCCCCAAATCCATCTCCAGCACAAACTTCCGCACTTCTTCGGGTAAAACCTCAATCCGGGCCGTGTCGCCCGCCGATCGGACACGAATATTTTGCCAGCCCGATCGGCGCAGATCGACCTCTGCCCGACCCACCCGCTGCAATTTTTCCACCGTGATCGCCTCCCCATAGGGAAACCGCGAACTCAAACAAGGCTGGGCAGGCTTGTCCCACCAAGGCAACTCCAGCAATTTCGACAGCTCCCGCACTTCCAACTTACTCACCCCGACTTCGGCCAGGGGCGATCGTGCCCCCCGCTCCTTCGCCGCCTGAATCCCCGGTCGATAGTCCTGCAAATCATCGGCATTCACCCCATCGACGACGTAGGGATAGCCCTGGGCGATCGCCATTGGTTTCAGCGTGTCATGGAGTTCGCTTTTGCAGAAATAGCAGCGGTTGATTGGATTGCTGGAATAGTTGGGGTTGTCCATTTCGTGGGTTTCGACCACTTGATGGCGAATGCCAATTTGGGCCGCTTGGATTGCCGCGTCTTCCAGGTCTTCGGGCAGGAGGGAGGGGGATTTGGCCGTGATGGCCAGGGCACGATCGCCCAGGGTATCGTAGGCAATCTTGGCGATCAAGGTGCTGTCGATCCCACCGGAGTAGGCGATCAGGGCTTGCTCCATGTCCGTGAAGATGGCAATTAATCGATCGAGCTGATTTTGCAACATTTGTGGGCTTCTTCGAATGGAATTTACGGATTTACGCCGATCATGACTTCACTCAACGATCGCCACGGAGTTAAGCCCTGCTTTACACCCACGTACTATGCCATAAATCAGACCAGGTATCGATGTGGGCTTTGGGCACCTGGGCCACGGCGTCGATCCAAAATTTTTCTCGATGCTGGGCTGCCTCGATTAAGTGGGGTGATGTTGCCTATTTTGCAGGGTCAGGTGGCCGATCGGCAACTGCTGGTTTCGACTGACGCTCAACCCAATTATGATCGATCGAATTAATCCCAACTATCGCATCGATTCGGAGCCACCAGACGCACTGGAAATTTTCTGAATCAGCTCCTGCACAGTCTTCAGCGAATCTGTGTCTTTAGTATCACGAAAGGCTTGTTCAGCTTGCTTCAGGTAGGTTAGACCAGTCTGAAGTTCCGCAAGTTGCAAATGCGCACCCGCTAGGCCCAGTAGCGTTACGCCTTCAGTATTGCGATCCTTGAGACTTTGGAAGATCGACAATGCTTGCTTCAGTGAGTCGATCGCCGCCTGATTTTTCTCCAGTCCCAAGTGAATCCGCCCTGTCATCAGTAATGCCGTCGCCTCACCGTTCTGTTCCTTGGTCGATCGGAATAAAGCTGCGGCTTTTTGCGTATCCAAGAGGGCTTTATCGGGAGATTGGTCAACCAAGGTGGTCGATCGTTTGAGGTATAGACCACCCATTCCGTTCAACAGCTGCTGCTGACGCGCTTCGGCAATTTCGATTTTTTGGAGGAACGGTAGGGCGGCCTCGAATGATTCCAGGGCTTGTGTTTCATTGTCTAATTTGAGATGGCTACCGATTAAGGCAAGGAGTGATACGCCAAGGATTTTTTCGTCTTTGGCTTCCTGGCTTAACTTGATGGCGGTCTCAAAGAGCGGAATGGCTTTGCGGAGTGAGTCAGCATCCCCCCGATCATAAAGTTTGTCACCCGCTGCAAATGCTTGCAGGGCTTGTGCCGATTTGTCGCCGCGCTTGGCGGATGGAGCCGATGGCGGCGCTTGCGCGATCGTGCGCGCTTGCACTGACTGCGCGATCGGGATTCCCAACATCAAGGCGATCGTCAGACTCGTATAACCCACTTTAACCAATTGCTGAATCGTCATTTAGGGATAATGCTCCAATCAAATTTCGCTGTGAATAACGATGGAAGTAGGCCACGGCTCAGACCGTTGGTGAATCTTACTTCCGTAGTTACCATAATTCCCCGACAAATAGCCTATGCATTTCCGGGAGAACTTATACCAAATCAATCGTTTACAGTGACGGATCCGGCCTGCAGCGCTCAACAAAGGGTCTTTAACCGACGATCGCTCATCAACGATCGAGGGTTGAGCGCAGCGCCAGCGAAGTCGTTGGCGGAGCCTCCCGTAGGGATAACCCCAGCGCGATCGGCGTGGCCTTTAAAAGGTCGTTGAGCGAAGCCTCCCGTCGGGATAACTACTCCAACACCGCCGCCAACTTCTGCTGATTCCACAGCCGATCGTACAAGCCACCCGTCTCTTTCAACAGCGTCTCGTGCGTCCCAATCTGCACAATCTGCCCCCCATCCATCACAAAAATCCGATCGGCCGTCGCTGCTGCTGACATCTGGTGCGAAATGAAGATCACCGTTTTGCGCTGTGTCCCAGTCGAAAGGTTTTGCAAAATCTGCGTTGCGGTTTGATTATCCACACTGGAAAGCGCATCATCCAGGATCAAAATCGGGGAGTCGATCAGGAGGGCGCGGGCCAAGGCTGTCCGCTGGCGTTGCCCGCCGGAAAGCGTAATCCCGCGTTCACCCACCAATGTCTCGTATTGCTGCGGAAAATTCTGGATTTCGCCGTCCATTTGGGCGGCCTTGGCCGCTTGCTCCACTTCAAAGGCCTCAGCGTGGGGATTGCCGTAGCGAATGTTGTCGCGAATGCTGGTGCTGAACAGGAAGCTCTCCTGGGGCACATAGGCGATCGCGCCGCGCAAGTCCTGGAGCCGAATATGGGTCACGTCATGGCCATCCACAAACAATTGACCCGGCGCGATCGACAGCAAACGCGGCAGAGCATTGGCCAAGGTCGATTTGCCCGCCCCGATCGGGCCAATCACGGCGATCGTTTCCCCTGGCGCAACGTCAAAACTCAATCGATCGATTGCGGGTGGATCTTGGTTGGGATAGGCGAAGGTGAGGTTTTTGGCCGTGAGCTGTCCGGTGAGGTAATTGCTGGGAATCGCGATCGCGTCCCTTGCATCCTGGATTTTGGGTTGTTCGGAGAGGATGGCTTCAATCCGATCGATGCTGACTTCGCCGCGTTGGAAGGCCGTGATCGTGAAGCCCATCAAGGCCGTGGGAAAAGCCAATTGCCCACTCAAAATAATCAGCGACACAAAATCCTTTACCTGAAGCGACCCGGTTTCCAAATCCTTCGCCCCGACCCACAGCAGCAGCAAACTACTAAAGGCCACGACCCCTTCCAAAATGCGAAACAACACCGTCCGCAGCTTCGCCATATCCATGTTGGCGTTGAGCAATTGTTGGTTCAGCGATCGGAAGGCGTTGCGTTCGTTGGTTTCCTGGGCGTAGATCTTAATCAGCGCAATGCCGCTCATGTCCTCTTGGATTAGCTCACTGACATTCGAAAGTTCGTCTTGCATCTGGGTTTGCAGGTTCCGCATCCGCCCCGCGAACAGATTCACCACGAAGAGCATGATCGGATAAACCGACACCGCTGCCAAGGCCAGCTTCACATTGATATGCAGCATCGTCGGCAGGATTGTGCAGTAGGCGAAGATCGTATTGAACAAACTCAGGATCGAAAAGCCCAGCATCCGCCGCACACTATCCACATCGCTCGTGGCGCGGTTAATCAAATCGCCAATCCGGTTCGCCCCAAAATAGGCGGGATCCATAATCAGCAGATGATCAAAAATCCTTTGCTTCAGGTCAAATTCCACCTGACGGCCCACGCCGAACAGCAGCATCCGCGACCATAGCCGAATCGCCATCATCACCGTGGCCAGACCCAGCACCCATCCGGCACAGGCGAGCACCTGCGAATAATCGCCCAGTTTGACGCCTTCGACGCCTGCACCAATCTGCAAGGGAATCCGCGCACTCAGGAGATTCACCACTAGCAATGCCGCCACGCCCCAACCCACCTTGCCTTGATAGGGCCGCACATATTGCCAAACGTGTCGCAGTCGGGATCGAGCCATAGCCAGTGTTACTTATCGCAATATTCGCCTATTCATCCTAACGGGTTTGCGCCGTTTACTGAGTGCGAATTACTGTGGGGGAATCGGCCGCACCCAGCCGCGCAGGAAGTAATACATCGACGTCAGCGTTTCATTAAACAAGCGGGTGGTCATGTCGAGGGAATCCACACTGGGGATCAAATCCCGCAGTCCGAGCCGTTTCTCAATCACATCCTTACCTTGGGCGCGAGCGGCGATCGCCTCACGGGCAGGCAGCACATAGAAATCCGTAGGCCGCGAAATCACGGCGATCGGCACGCCATTCGAGGCGAATTCATTTTGGAAGGTCAGGGAGGTGCGGCTGGATTCGAGGGCCGAGGTGACGATCATTAACTGGCCCCCATAGTTGATCTTGCGGGCTTCGAGAACTTTGCGGATATTGACGGCACTGGCTTGCACCGTCGAACTGTCAGAATCTTCAATCATCCGATCGAGGGGAATGCCAAATTGCTGATTCATAATCCGGACAATGTCGCGAGTGGCCGAGGCCGTGACGACTTCTTCGCCACTCTTACGATCGCGCCCGGGATATTGCCCCGCCGTAATGACTAATAGTGGGCTATTGCCCGTTTCTTCCCGGAACAGTTGGGCCGCATAGAGCAAGCGATCGCCATGTTCGGTGAGCTGGGCCTGCTGCGAGAGCATCGTGAAGGTCGATTCCTTCAAGGGCGGCGCGGGCCGTAGCCCGATCGGATTACTGCCAAATTTCTGGGGGGCAGGCATTTCGGGAATCAATTCATTGCGGGGCCGCACCTGGAGTCGGGTGGTGTCCTGGCCCATCAGCACGATCACCCGCTGACCACCCGTGAGGACGGGCACCGTGGCTCCGGCAATCTGTAAGGCTTCAGACTCCGATCGTTGCAGCAAAAAGTTCGAGGCCAAGGGCATGCTCATGATCAATAGCGCGATCGTGCAGCTCCGCAAAAACCATTTCGAAGTGACGGTCAAGCCCTTCTTATCCGCATCCCGCCACACCACACCCAGCAGGATCAAGATAATCGCCAGGGGATTAAAAATCACCGAAATCAACTGCCAAATATCCCCCAGCAAGCCCCCCTGCGGTGAGCCGCTAAAAAACGTTAGCGCCGTCACCACCACCAGTAGCACCAGCACCAGACTGCCTAAAAACGCCTTCGGCAAGGCTTTGAGCAAAATAAATCGGGCGGCCAAAGCCACCAGGATCCACAATAGAACCTGGGTCAGCAATAAAAAGACATCCGTCACAAGCAGCATGACTACGGTTTCCCTGGGTACGGTAACGACGGGGGCAATGGGGAACAGGATCCGGCAAGCGTAATCGCACGGAATTGCTCTCTCAATAGTTAAACACTATACATAGGATTTTACTGAAGAAATTTAGTTTGTTAGCCACTATTTGTAGAGTTCGATCGGGATTTGGTGATGATTGTCGGACAGCCCAACTGCGAGTCGATCGGCCAAACCCCCGATCCATCGGGAGCAGCAGCCTGAATTAATCCTACGTTTTGCGATGGTCAATGCAAAATAAATTTGCGCGAAAGTCAAATTTGGGCGGCATCCTAGTCAAGGCATGATTCGCAAGTTTTAGAGGAGTTTTGGCGTATGACCGCAGCGATCGCACAACCGCAAGCCCAGCCGCAAGCACAACCGACGATTCTGGTAACGGGCGGCGCGGGCTACATTGGCTCCCATGCGGTGCTGGCCCTGCAACAGGCGGGTTATCAGGTCGTGATTTTGGATAATTTGGTCTATGGTCACCAGGATTTAGTCGATCGGGTGCTGAAGGTGGAACTGGTGGTGGGCGACACTAACGATCGGGCCTTGCTCGATCGGTTGTTTGCTTCGCGGCGGTTTGATGCGGTGATGCACTTTGCCGCCTACGCCTACGTCGGGGAGTCGGTCAGCCATCCCGACAAGTATTACCGCAACAATGTGCTCGGGACGTTGACCCTACTCGAAGCCATGGTTGCGGCGGATATTAAACAATTTGTCTTCTCCTCGACCTGCGCCACCTATGGCGTGCCCCAGGAAGTGCCGATCCCCGAAGATCACCCCCAAGACCCGATCAATCCCTACGGCGCGACGAAGCTGATGGTGGAGCGGATTTTGGCCGACTTCGATGTGGCCTATGGGCTGAAGGCCGTCTGTTTCCGCTATTTCAATGCGGCTGGAGCCGATCCCCAGGGCCGCATCGGCGAAGACCATCAGCCGGAAACGCATTTGATCCCACTGGTGCTGATGGCGGCCCTGGGCAAACGTGAGTCGATCGGCATCTTCGGCACCGACTATCCGACACCCGACGGCACCTGCATCCGCGACTACATCCATGTGAACGACCTGGCCGATGCCCATGTCCTGGGGCTGAAATACCTGATGCAGGGCGGTGCGTCCGATCGGTTCAATCTCGGTAACGGCAATGGCTTCTCGGTGAAGGAAGTGATCGAAGCGGCGCGGGTCGTCACGGGCAAAGCGATCGTCGCCGTAGAACACGATCGGCGCGCCGGGGATCCACCCGCGCTCGTCGGCAGCGGCGACAAGGCGCGGCAGATCCTCGGCTGGAATCCGCAATACGCTGACCTGACACTGATTCTGCAACATGCCTGGGCCTGGCACCAAGCCCGCCACGCACATTCAAGCCCGATCGGGTAACCCTCGGGGGAGAGATTGGCCGGAAAGCCAATTTCCGGCTAGACTAGCCCGGCTTGGACTCATGTTTGTCGTTTTACGCAGCTACCACCGATCGCTATGAATGCATCACCGTCGCCTATGCCCGCCGATACCCTCGTCACCCATCTGGCCGAAACCGTCCTCGCCACCGCCGAGGCGGTCGATGTCCTGAGCGATCGAGTCGATCACCTGGCCCAACAAGTGCAACAGCAGGACTGTCAGATTTTTGCCCTGAGCGAGGATCTGAAGGCTACCCATGTCCAGCAACAGCTCGGGATTGAGCGGCTCGATCGGTTGACCCAGGTGTTGGAAGGTCTGGCCCAGAATTTGTTGACGGGCTTGCCGGGCTAGTCGTAATCAGTTCCCCCCCGTCGCATAAGTTGCCAATTCCGGAACCTATAAACCGCGATAGATCGTCTGACGACAAGGGTCGAACGATCGTGCCCTTGGTGTTGACCCCGGAATGAGTGACTCAGATGCTTAAGTTTTCCCAACCTCCAGTTCAGCCAGTAAAATTACAACAGAACTTTTCCCGTTACCTCTGGCAAGGAAATTCCCCGATGCGCTTGGTTGATGAACTTTCAAATAATTGGGCCACCAAACTCCAGCAGGAAGTTGCCCAAGCGCCATTCCACGCGCCGATCGTCCAATGGTTGGTGGGCGCAGACCGCGATCGCTATGCCGATCTGACTCTGGAACAGCAGCGGATCGCCACCCAGGCGATGGACTATCGCTATCGGATTTTGTGTGAACGCTATTTAGGCCAGTCCCAGGAGCGGGCCTACCGCAACTTAATCCAGCGGCTCAGCAGCGTCTTCGTCCTGCGCAATAAAATCAAAACCTGGATTTCGCTGTCGCGCGATCGGCAGCGATCGGTGGTGGATGTGTTGCAGGAAGTCTTGCAGGAGCTATTGCAGCAGGACAACTACATGCAGCAGCAGATCGCCTGGATCGGCCAATGCACCGACGATCGACGATTGCGGAATATGCTCGTCCTGGCCAGTTTGGAGGAATATTGCCTCCGGCCGATTCGGAATCAGCCGCTCCTGACCTATCGCTTTGTGAATTATTTGCGCCGATCGCAGCGCGGCGGCATGACCCAAGTTCCCAGCGCCGAATTTATCCGCCTCGTCTCCGAAGAAATCGGCCAAGACGACGAACAAGGCTCCATCAGCCTCATGGACAACCAAGCCGTCGCCGACTACCAAGCAGCCCAGCAGCAGCTCGAACAGCAAGAAGTCCGCCAGTCGATCGTCCGCCAACTCGCCACCTACCTCGAAGAAAAAGTCGATCCCATGGCCGCCACCTGGCTCCAGCTCTACCTCCAAGGCATCACCCAAGAAGCGATCGCCGAGCAGTTAAACATTCCCATCAAGCAGGTCTATCGGCTCCGTGAAAAGGTCAGCTATCACGCGCTCAAGGTCTTTAGCACCAAGCACAATCCCGAACTCGTCGCCCAGTGGCTGAGTCAGCAAAATTAGCGATTGAATGGTTGCGGCATCAGCGCCGCCGCACTCCGCATGACTACGGAACATTACGGGTCGATCGGCACAAACAAACCGGAAAACCCCGAGCAAGATTCAGGAAAAGTCTGGCTTATATATCGAGCCAACGAAGTTCTAGGGAAGTATGAAAATACCACCCAATTCGGGGGCGCATCTACGTCGGCTATTTTTTATCTTGCATAGGGTATGTCTAATAAAGCTCATAGCGAAGGACAAGCACTAGGGTGTGTTGCCTCCACGGTTGATTTGGCGTCGGTTGATTTGGCATCGGTTGATTCGGCGTTGCCGGATTTGACGCTGCCGCCGCTGGCCGATTCCGGCCGATCGACCATTCCGCTGTTTCCGACGCCGCTGGCCAATTTCCTGGGCCGCGATCGGGAATTGCAAGGGATCGAACGGTTGATTGCCCAGGGTGTGAATGTAATCGAAATCGCGGATCCCCCGAACAAAATTGGCATGGGGAAGACGGCGTTGGCGATCGCGGCGGTGCATCGACTTCAGCGCCACTACGGCGATGTCCAACTCTACGCCAATCTCTACGGTCAAGATGCGTTCCCGGCCCATGCGCGGGATGTCTTGCAGGAATGGTTGGTGCTGAAGTTTGGCCTGCATCCTCGGGCCTTGCCGCAGCGGGTGAGTGAGCTGCAAATGTTGTATCAGCAACAGCTCGAAGGCAAAAAGGCAATCATCGTGTTGGATAACGTGGTGAACCTCAAGCAGATCCAACCCTTGTTGGCCCAGACCGCAAGCCAAAACCCCACGAACTACGTGATCTTGATTACCAGTCGCAGTTCGATTTTGACGGCGGATTATGGCAAGACGTTGTTTGTCGATCGGCTGGGGGGCGAAGCGGGGCTGAATTTGCTGACTGGAACGGCGGTGCATCCGAGCGATGCGGATAGTCCCAGTCATAAATCATTGCAGCAGTTGATCAAGTTGGCCGATGGGTCGCCATTTGTGTTGCAATTGCTGGGATCGATGTTGGCGCAGGACTTGCCGCCCGCACCGGAAATGTTGATGCTGTCGATCGAAAAATCGAAGCGCCAGTATCAGGAAGACTATGCCGAACCGTTGGCCCAACTGATGGGCTGTCTGAATGTGGCCTATCAGTCGCTGGAACCCGCCGATCGGGATTTACTCAGTCGGTTGAGTGTGCTGCATGGCGCGCAGTTTAATGCCAGTCTAGCGGCCCATCTCTGCGGTGAAACCCTAGCCCAGCAGCTCGCCTCCCGGCTGGCCCAACTGCACCACCATGGCTGGCTCACCCCCATGCCGAATCTGGTGCATGTCGGCCAATCCCAGGAATACACGATGCCCGAAGTGGCCCGCGCCTTCCTCTGGAATAAGGTCGTCCCCAATGCGCGACGGACGTTGGTGACCTGGGCCTTAGCCTGGCATGACAACGATCGACACACGATCGACGATCGGCTCACCGATTACCCCATGGCCAGTTAGCCGTCTAACTAAACAGTGCCCCCAATGCGCGACCCATGTTCGCGGGGGCCATGGCATCCACGGCGGCGGTCGGTTCATAGCCGCAATGCACCATGCAGTCCTGGCATTCGGCGCGGCCGCTCTTGCGACCATACTGTTGCCAGTCGGTGGTTTCGGTCAGTTCTTTGAAGCTGTTGACGTAGCCATCGTTCAGTAGGTAGCAGGGCTTTTGCCAACCGAGGACGCTGTAGCTGGGGCTGCCCCAGGGGGTACATTCGTAGTCCTTTTCGCCCGTGAGGAAGTCGAGGAAAAGGGGATTGTGGTTGAAGTTCCAGTTGGGCTTTTTGCCCGATCGGTAGGGAGCGAGGATTTGGCGGAAGAGGGTGCGGGTGGCTTCACGTTTGAGGAAGTGGTCTTGATCCGGTGCCCAGCCGTAGCTATAACCGGGAGAAATCTGCATCCCGTCGATCCCCAGTTCACCGAGAAAGTCGAAGAATTTTTGCATTTCTTCGGGATCGGCACCCTCAAAAATCGTGGTGTTGGTATTCACCGAGAAGCCGAGGGCTTTGGCGGCTTTGATCGCTTTGACGGCGGTTTCGAATACGCCTTCGCGATCGACGCATTTGTCATGCAAATCCTTCAAGCCATCGAGGTGGATCATGAAGGTGAAGTAGGGCGACGGCGTGAATTTGTGCAGGTTTTTCTCGAGCAAAATGCCGTTGGTGCAGAGATAGACAAACTTTTTGCGAGCGACGAGGCCTCGGACGATTTCATCGATTTGGGGATGCAGCAGCGGTTCGCCACCAGGAATCGAAACGACCGGGGCACCGCATTCTTCGGCGGCAGTGAAGCATTGTTCCGGCGTCAAATTTTTGAGCAGGATGTCTTTGGGGTGTTGGATCTTGCCGCAGCCGGTGCAGGCGAGATTGCAGCGAAAAAGCGGCTCCAGCATCAAGACCAAGGGAAAATGCTTACGTCCCATCAGTCGCTGCTTGACCAAATAGCCCCCGATCGAAACGGCCTGCTGTAACTGAATACCCATTGATGCTGCGCCTCACTTTGATACGAACTAATCTACTGCATCTTGCAGGGCTGGGTCTAACCGATCGGCCAAGACCCGTAACGACAACGCTTTCACCTTGGCGATCGCCTCCTCTTGGGTGAGTCCATAGACCATCACACCCGGCAAAGTCGGGACTTCGGCAATCCATCGCCCGTCAATTTCACGATCAAATTCAATTTCTAGCATGGACGGTTCAGGGTAGCTAAACATAACCATTTGATACAAACCAATTTACCGCATCTTGCAGGGCTTGGTCGATCGGGGTTTGGGGGAGGGCGAGGTCGCGGATGGCTTTGGTGGGGTCGTAGTACATGGTTTGTTGGGACATGCGGACGCCGTCGATCGGGATGCTGGGGGTTTTGCCGAATTTGCTGAGGATTTGTTCGTCGATCGTGGCGACGGTGAGCGGAATCCAGGTGGGGATCGATCGTTTGGGGGCGGGAATTCCAGTGATTGCGGCGAGGCGATCGAGCATTTGTTTCAGGGTGACATTTTGATTGCCGAGAATGTAGCGATCGCCTGTGACGCCCTTTTGCAATGCCAACAGATGCCCCATCGCCACATCTTGGACATGGATTAGGTTGAGTCCGGTTTCGACGTAGAAGGGCATTTTGCGTTTGAGGAAGCGCAGGATCGTGTGGCCTGTGGGGGTGGGTTTGATGTCGTAGGGGCCGATCGGGGTGGAGGGATTGACGATGACGATATCCTGGCCTGCGGCGATCGCGTTGTGGGCTTCCTGTTCGGCCCAGTATTTTGATTGTTTGTACGCGCCGATCAGCTTTTCGGGTGGGGATTGGTGGGTTTCGTCCGCCGATTGACCGTGGCCAAGTACCCCGATCGCGGCGACTGAACTGGTGTAGACCGTGCGTTTGATCCCGGCGGTGCGGGCGGCGGCGAGGAGATTGCGGGTGCCGAGGACGTTGATGCTGTGGAGCCGATCGCGTTCTCGTCGCCAGAGGGAATAGTGGGCGGCGACGTGAAATAGGTAGTCGCAACCGTGGAGGTATTGGGTCAGGTGGGGATCATTTAGGTCACTGGTGATCCATTCCACGTCTAAATCCTGGAGATTGTCGCGGGGGCTGCTCGATCGGGCCAGGGCTTTGACCCGAAATCCCTGCTGGAGTAACAGTCGTGCCAGATTCGCCCCCACAAATCCGGTACCCCCGGTGACAAATGCGGTGGCTGAATCGGTGGGCATGATTGAGTTCCGTTGCGTTTTGTAAGGATAGATTTCACCGATCGCAAAGTTTTACTACTCGCTTTCGTAAGTTTCGCTACAGCTTCGACCAAAGCGATCATGCGACGATCGATTTTGCTTAGAATAATTCTATTCGGTTGGTCAGGCTTCCTTGTACCCAGGAGTTAGGTATTATGCCACGCCAGATGTTGAACGTGTTATTTGAAGGATTGGTCATTACGGCGGTGCTGGTGGCGTTTCTGGCGAGTAGTGCGCGAGTTGTCCGTCCGGCGATGGTGTCAAACGATTTGGCGATTCAATTTAGTCGATAGGGTGATGGTTTGGGTGTGGTGATTTTGGCTCCCCAGGGGGCCGAGTTTCAAGCGGTAAAACGGGGAATTGGGCGATCGGCGTGCTTGATTGTGGCGATACCCGCCGGGTTGCAACCCGTACAGAATTTCTTGGCCCAGCAACAATGGGACGTCCGATCGATCGATCGGGTTTACGTACTGGGTTTATGCGGTAGTTTGACAGCGGATTTGGCGATCGGGGAGGCGGTGGTTTACGCCAGTTGCCAAAATTTTGCGCAACAGGTTTGGCAATGTGAAGCAGTCACGATCGCGAATGCTAAATCAGTCAGGGCAATTAGCAGTAATAAAGTCATTGCTACGGTTACGGAAAAGCGATTTATCCGCGAACGGTATGGCTGTGATGTCGTGGATATGGAAGGTACGGCGGTTTTAGCATATTTTGCAGCGTTGGCGATTCCGGTGACGATCGTGCGGGTGGTGAGTGATGATGCAGCGGGGGATATTCCCGATTTGTCGGCGGCGATCGACCAGAATGGCAAGTTGCAGAGTGGCAAGTTAGCGATCGGTTTGATCAAGGAGCCGAGGAAGGGGTTGCGGTTGGTGCGGGGGGCGATCGTCGGGTTACGGGCATTGGAGAAGGTGGCAGGGGCGATCGGTTCGACGATGACAAGGCCCACCCGTAGCTAAAGCACGGGCTAGTAGAGAAAGTACCCTGAAGGGCACTCAGAGAGGGTTTTAGCCGACTTTAGTCGGGTTCGTTTACTAGCCCTGAGCTTTAGCTACGGGCGATCTTGAGCCTCTTACTGCCCCAGAGCTTCGGGCAGCGGCAACGGAAAGATTAAAATTTAATCCGCCTCATCCACCAACACAACAGTGACAAAAATCTCCATAGTTCTCCGGTTCCCCCTTTTGAAGGGGGCTAGGGGGATCACACCTCCAAGCGTAGTTCCACCAACCAATGTAGGATTCAAGGGTCGATCGCACCAGTCACGATCCCCCTAAATCCCCCATCAAAAGGGGGACCTTTAAATCAATTGTTTAACCAATCATTAATCCAATCGATCGAACAATCATCCCCATGAACGTTGGGTTTCGCGTTGCTGCACCCAACCTACTTCAAATCCAATAATCCCTGCTCCTTCAATTTCGGCTGAAACCGAATCTCCTCTTGCAAACCCCGCGCCTGAAGCTGCTGCATAATCCCCGCTTCAATCCGCCGCGCCGCATTTTTCATCACCTTCATTTGATCCACCTCATCCTGTAACGGATTCGCATACTTCACCTGCTCCTCCGCCGTCATCAAATCCTTCACCTGAATCGGCTCATTCCACAACGCCGCCGCATCCCCATTCCCGATCGGCACTGACCCATTTTCCCCAATCCACGCCTCACGGGTACTCTCCAAAATCGTCCGATTGGGCCTGTCGATCGTCTGCACCTTCACCCCATAGCATTCCAGCGGTTGTCGCACCAGATGTTGCTTCAGACTCAAAAACACATCGCGGGAATAGCCCACATATTGCAACGCCTCGGCCTCGTCAAAGATCGCATAAATCCCCACCTTCCCCTGGAATTCGGACGGCAGATTGCCTGTATCATTGATGTAGGGATGTCGATCGAGGCTAGCAAGGCTGGGAATTTCAACTTCGGCGGTCATATTGGTTACACTAAAATTAATGTTCGATCGCGATAAATCAGGCCCCCAAACCCCCAATTCCGGGGGCTTTGACTTGGTTTTCAAATGGCTCATGCTCCCCCAGAATTGGGGGCCGGGGGGCGGCTCGGCAGGGATTACGCCATTTTCCGATAAACCGCACAAAGCCGACTGGGCTTAAAGATCTTCGCCTGAAACATAAAATTCGGTGGCACATTAACAATCGCGTGATCCGCCGACTCATGAAACTTCTCAAACTCCGCTGGCATCCCCTTCGGCGTCTCGGTGCTATAGGGCACAGGCTGAAACAACAACTCCGTAAACTCGATCGCCTCCAATTTGCTATTCGCCGCCACCTGCGCCAAGAACTCCGGCTGCTTCAGCAACGCAAACAACGCCGTCTTCGCATCGGGATTAAGCGAAAACTGAGCATCATAGGTTTCAATGATTTTGAGTCCCATAGGGCGCTGACCACGATATGTAATGCCTCAATCCTAGGCCAAGGCGGCGATCGACCCGCAGAACTTCCGCATTCCTTTAGAAATGCCGATCGCGAACCATCCCGTAGGTTGGGTAGAGCAACGCGGAACCCAACACCCAAGCCCGTCACCCAATAAACTTCGTCAAATTCCGGGGTGCATCGATATTCAACCCCTTCGCCTGAGCCGTGTAATACGCCAACAATTGCAACGGCAACACCGTCAGCAAAGGCGAAAGCAGCGCCGTCACAGGCGCGATCGGCAACACCACATCAAATATCCCCACATCCGGCGCATCCACCGGCGTAATCCCCACCAGATATGCCCCATAGGACTTCACCCGCTGGGCTTGGGCGATTGTCTTGGTGTAATTTGGGTCATCGGGAATAGCGATCGTGATCACCGGAAATCCCGGTTCGACGATCGCGATCGGGCCATGCATAAAGTCCCCGGAAGCCAAGCCCTCCGCATGGAGATAGGCCGTTTCCTTGAGTTTGAGTGCGCCTTCGAGGGCGATGGGCGTATTGATCCCCGCACCGAGAAGGATGACACGATTATCGGCGGCAAGGGCTTTGGCGACGATTTGGCAGGGCCGATCGGCCCGGTTGAGGGTCGTTTGGATTTGCGCCGGGATGGCGGCAAGATCAATCGCGTGATCCGCTAACTTCATTCCCAATCGCAATAGCAATAACAATTGTGACAAAAATGTCTTCGTGGCCGCAACGGCTTTTTCTTCGCCAGCGGGGGTTTGGAGCATGTAGCGGGTCGCCTGGTGCAAGGCCGTTGCACTGCCATTCGTCATGCCCCACAGCGTCGCCGATCGGGCCGCCGTCGCCACATCCATCACATCCCGCGTCTGCCCCGACTGACTGAGCAGATACACCAAATGATTCGCCCCAATTCCCATCGGTTGCCAGTCCGCCGCATCCGCCACCCCGATCGGCAAATCCAAAAACTGCTGCCACCAAAACCGCCCCACCAACGCCGCATGACGACTGGTACCACAGGCCGCAAAGGTGATTTGGCGAATATCCGCGATCGACGGCGGCGATAAATCCAAAGCGAGGCAACGATCGGCGACGATCGGCTGCTCCAGAATATTCGCCAACATTTGGGATGAATCAGCCATTATTCGGAAACCAACGCAATACAATCGATCTCCACCAACACATCCTTCGGCAACCGCGCCACCTCCACACAAGCCCGCGCCGGAGCCGTCGCCGCATCAAAATACTTCGCATAAATGCCATTCACCGTCGCGAAGTCATTCATATCCTTCAGAAATACCTGCGTTTTCACCACTTGGGCGAAGTCGCTGCCGCCCGCTTTGAGTACGGCTTGAAGATTCGCCATGACTTGCTCCGTTTGGGCCACGACATCACCATCCCCAACCAGTGCCCCCGTTGCTGGATCAAGGGCGATTTGACCGGAGACGAAGAGCATGGGGCCACTGCACGCGATCGCTTGGTTATACGGCCCAACCGGGGCGGGGGCATTCGGGGTTTGAATAATGGTGCGAGACATGGAGTTACAACCAAACAGAACTGATATGAATTTAGCATCAACTTCCCCGTTCAACCGAGCAGTTGGGGCCGTTGATGGTAATTGCGATATTTGCGGTAATCGGCCAGGATTTTGGCGTGATCGAAGCAGAGGTTGGTGGGAATTTCCCAGAGATTGACCAGATGCACTTGTTTGGCATCGTCGCCCGCTTGGGGCGCGCCCGTCGCCGTGGCAATGTACACCACGCTCATCGTGTGCTGGCGCGGGTCACGCGCCGGATCGGAGTAGACACCGAGGAGTTCGACCAGTTCAATTGCCAGACCAATTTCTTCCATGGCTTCGCGTTTGGCCGCCGTTTCCGCCGCTTCGCCATAGTCGATAAAACCACCGGGAATCGCCCAGCCAAAGGGTTCATGCAGGCGTTCGATCAGGACGATCGGGCGATCGGGCCGATCGAGCATTTCCACAATGATGTCAACGGTGGGAGCGGGATTGCGATAAGCCATAACGAAATTTGCGCGTCAAATCGAAGATGCCATAATTGTAGGCGATGACGGGTCGGGTGCGCTTTTGGGCAACCTAACAACAGTATTTGGGGTTTGTGTCATGCCGTTGTTCTGTCGTTGGTCATGCCATGTCGATCCAAGCCTACACCCACCCCACGCCCCAAAAACTGCTTCAGAAATATTGGGGTTATGACGCCTTTCGATCGAATCAAGCCGAAATTATTCAGACGCTAATCGAACAGCGCGACGCCTTGATTGTCATGCCCACAGGCGGCGGCAAGTCATTGTGTTTCCAAATTCCGGCGTTGTTGCAGCCCGGATTGACGATCGTGGTGTCGCCATTAGTTGCGCTGATGGAAGATCAGGTGCAGGCATTGCGATCGCGCGGGATTGCCGCCGCCGCCGTCCATTACCAAATGTTCAAGGTCGATCGGCGCAAAGCGCTCGCAGAATTAACCACAGGCAATTTGCAATTGCTGTACGTGTCGCCAGAAATGCTGCTCAGTCCGCCAATCTGGGAACGGCTGAATCAACCAGAATTAGTGATTTCGAGTTTAATCGTCGATGAAGCCCATTGTTTGTCGCAGTGGGGCGACAGTTTTCGGCCCAGTTACTTCCGTTTAGGCGCAGTCCGATCGGCCTTGCTCCAAACCAAACCACCGGGGATTAAAATCAATCTTGCGGCCTTTACGGCCACGGCTGATCCCGATGTACAGCAGGTAATTTGCCAGGGATTGCAATTGCAAGACCCGCAGATTTTCCAAACTTCACCCTATCGATCGAACCTCCGATTAAGCGTAAAATTTGTATTCACCCAATACCAACGCGAACAGCAGTTAAAGCAATTTATCCAATCCCAAAATCACACTTCCGGCATCGTCTACGTCCGCACCCGCAATGAAAGCGAACGATTAGCCACATGGCTGGGAAACACCGGATTTATTACAGCGGCCTATCACGCGGGACTCACGACCGCCGATCGGCGCACGATCGAGCAACAATGGCTCACCGACAAATTGCAATTCGTGATCTGCACAAACGCCTTTGGCATGGGCGTCGATAAAGCGGCCGTGCGGTGGATTGCCCATTTCCATGCGCCGTTGGAACTGAGTGAATATTTGCAAGAAATCGGCCGATCGGGACGGGATGGCGCGATGGCGCAGATTTTACTATTGGCAAGTGAGCCGACGGGGTGGCTCGATGGCGGCGATCGGCAGCGCTGGCAATACTTCGCCCAACAGCAACAAACCCTCCAAGCAAGGGCATTCAGCTTAGTGAAGGACTTACCATTGCGGGGAAATGTGGATGAATTGCGCCGGGAGCATCCGTCGATCGGGTTGGCCTTGGCCTTATTGCAGACCCAGGAAAAACTGGTGTGGCATGACCCGTTTGAGTTTGCGATTTTGGGCCAGATGACGAAAACCGTGACCTGCCGATCGATGCCAGATATGCGCGATTATCTCAAGGCGAAGGGCTGTCGGTGGCGATTTTTGTTAGCGGCCTTTGGGGTGGAGCAATCGGAGGATTGGGCTTGTGGACAGTGCGATCGATGTAGTCGATGACCGATGCTCGGAGTCTTTGACCATCGTGATGCTTCATGCGGCTTCGGCCAGGATTTGCTTGATCCAGGTTTGATCGGCTGACGCCAGTGCAGGCAATGGCACGGACTGTTGATAATCGATGCGGTAGTCATAGCCCGCCCGATCGTAGACGCCTTGAAGAATACTTTGCAGATCGATCGAGACGAATTCGGCGGGATGCTTCAGCGGCAGGGGAAAATCGGGGATGCGTTCGCGCAGGGTAAAGCCGTAGAGATCGGCATTGGGGCGATCTTCGCTTCGACTGACGAGAATCCGATAGTCCCAGGACAGATCATTTTGCAGGGGCATGGGATCGGCGATTCGCAGGAGGTCGATTTCGACGAGATGTGCCATGCTTTCCAGGATGCGATCGCGTTTTGCTTCGTAGGCCGATCGGCCTTTGCCAGCGCGTTTGTTTTTGGGTGACAGTAGCTCGATCACTGTGACTACAGCATTCGTCTCAGTTTCCCGGACTTCGAGGTAGCGATCTTTCACCTCTAAGCCGATCGGCAGTTGTACCTGTTGGGGCCGCGTTTGGAGGGCGGTGGCACTGGTTGGCAACGATCGCGCCATGCTGGGTTGAGTCAGGACGACAGCATCGGGAATGCCGATCAATAGCTCATTACTGGGATCTTCGGAATAGGTGCGGGTTTCGACTTCGATGTAATAGTTCGGCAAAATCTGGGGGGCAACTGTATCCGCGATCGCGACGATCAAACGACTATGCACCGACGACCAGAAGGCGGGTTGCTCAAGATAGGGATTCATTCCGGGAAATGGATAGGGCATGGGATCCCTCACGATCGATTAACGCATCACACATTAATCATGGTTTGAGTCCAGTGTAGCAAATCCAAATTTCATCGGATTATTTCGATCGTCGCCCATTTCCCTAATAATGGTGAAAGTCCTCACGCACCGACTTCCTACCCATGACGACCTTGAATTCTGTGAATTGCCCGATGGTCTCCGACCGACCGAAGGTCATCGGGATTGGCCTCGTCGGCACCGGCTATGCCGCCAAAGTCCGGGCCGAAGTCGTCAACGCCGAACCCCGCGCCAACCTCGTGGGCATCACCGGCAATAGCCCCGACAAAACCCAAGCCTTTGCTGCCACCCACCAAACTCAAGTCTTTCCCAACTGGCAAGCCCTGATCAACCACAGCGACGTGCAGTTGGTGATCATTTCCAACCTCAACAGCGCCCACGCAGAAATCGCCCGTGCCGCACTCTTCGCCGGAAAGCATGTGGTAGTCGAATATCCCCTGGCCCTGGATGTCTCAACGGCTGAATCGCTCCTGGCCCTGGCCCAGAACAAACGCTGCTTGCTGCATGTGGAGCATATCGAGCTACTGGGCGGCGTGCATCAAGCATTGCTCGCGGCATTACCTGAAGTGGGGACACCGTTCTATGCGCGGTACGCCACGATGACGCCGCAACATCCGGCCCCCCAGAAATGGACATTCAATCATGAGCTGTTTGGCTTTCCGCTGATGGGGGCACTGTCGCGGTTACATCGGTTTACCCATACCTTTGGGCCAGTGACGCAGGTGGGTTGTCAAGCGAATTATTTGCCAGCGGCGGTGCCAGGGTATTACAAATCCTGCATTTGTTCGGCGCAGTTACAGTTTGCCAGTGGGTTGATTGCGGATGTGATCTATGGCAAGGGCGAGGGCGTTTGGGTGCCGGAGCGGAAGTTGGAGGTGCAGGGCGATCGGGGGGCAGTTGTGTTCCAGGGTGAGCAGGGGACTTTAATTACGGCGGAGGGGGAACGGTCGATCGAAACCGCTGGCCGCACTGGACTCTTTGCCCGCGATACGACGGCGGTGTTGGATCATTTGATTGATGGAACGCCGCTGTATGTGAATATTACGGATAGCATTTCCACGATGAAGGTGGCGGAAGCCGCGCGGAAGGCGGCGGAAACAGGGCAATTGGTGGAGCTGTAGGTGGCTTTGTGAATGCTTTGACTACGACATAACCCACCCGCGCGTCAAGGTTGGGCTAGCAAGGAAAGTCCACTGAAGTGGACTCCGACCAAATTGGAGCCGGGTTTAGCCGGGTTGCTTTACTAGCCCTGCCGTTGACGCGCGGGGCGGGGGTGGGGCGCAGTCGGATGGATTTGTAATTCACCCACAGAATTGCCAATCACCGACGAAGCAACCGTGCCAACGTCAGCGTGCCAAAAAAGCCAGTCAGCAACCCCAAACTGGGACTGAATAAACCTGCAAACACATAAAGATTTTGGATGACTTGAGGTTGCTGCTCATAGGCTTTCAGGATCGCTGGGCAATTCTTGGCTTCAAACAACTTGCGTTTTTCTGCCCGTTCCTTGGGGCTATACATATTTCGGCGGCTTTGCGCGTTCAAAAAGTTGCATTCGTCAGGCTGCTCCGTATGGTTGAACAGCCCCAGTAGACTCACCATCGCCCCGAGAAAGATCCCCAAACCACCAATGACCACCGCTGCCAACCAGGGAGAAATTGAGGTGCCACGACGTTGATCGCGCGATCGATAGACCACAGACAAAACAACCAGAAGTATCACCGCCAGAAAAGTCCCGCCCAACAGCATTAACAGCCCACTGAAACCATCACCCCAACCGTCCAACCCATCACCCACAGCCCTACAACCTCTATCATCCAAAAAAATTATCCCCAAGCCAGCCCTGAGCGAAGTCGAAGGGCGATGCCACAAGCGAAGCTCTTCAAGGTAGCTGAGCGAAGCCGAAGCTACCGCCCCAATTTATTCGGGATCTCCCCGCATTCACCCGGCACCGTCGCCCTTGTCTTCGAGCCACCCCAAGCACAAACGTAATACCGCTGCTCCGGCGACATATCTTCCACATTCGTAAAGTCCGCATTTTCCACCACCGCCCCGGTGTGGGCACCCGTGCGATAGTCCGGCGTGTCCACCCGACTGCGGGGACTCGCCGTTTCCGCCTTGCCGTAAAAGAACCTGGTGCAGTTAATATCCGAATTCTTCAGGGTGGCATTGACCAAGATCGCCCGCGCCAAATTCGCCTTCACCAGTTCACAATCATTCAACTGCGATCGGATTAAATTAGCATCACTCAAATCCACCCAACGCAGATCCGAATTCGACAGATCCGTACCCGCCAGCATGATCCCCAAATCAATCACCCGAATCCCATACAGCCGATCCTCGGCATAGCCCCCCGACCCATCGAGAATCGGCCGACCCAACCGCTGATCCCGCTTCAGTGGCGACAACAACCGCGCCTGGGACAGAAACCGCAACACCTTGGCCCGTCCCGTCGCATCCACACTGCCCAAAATCGCCGCCGATCGACCCTCCGCGATCGCCCGTTCCTGCGGCCAATCCTCAAGTAAACCCTGGTCATCCAACACCAACTCCGACACGCCCTGAAAATAGGCATCGATCGTCTGTTGCTGGGTAATCCGGTTCTGCTGAATCGTCAAATCCTTCGAGATTACGTACTGTCGCCAAGCCACATAGGTCGCCAATACCGCAATCATAATCTGGCCCAACGCCCCAAACACCTCACCCAAGGCACCGAGCGCATCCCAATTGGCCGTGGCATACCACCGCGCGATCGCCCGATCGACGCCCAGTAATTTCAACCCGCCGACGATCCCAAAGACCATCGCCGTGCCCGCGAGTACCAGCGGCGTACTGCCCGTGAGAAAGGTCGCAAAGTAGGTTTTGAGCGGTGGGGCCAGGATTTGCAGGGAAAAGGCGAAGGCGATGAATGTGCCAAACACCAGCAGCGCCAGACCCAGCCAGCTACTCCCCAAACTCAGACCCAAAATCACGCAGACGATCGCCGTCACCAATCCCACCAACATCACCGGAGCCACTGCCCCCGATCGATCGGTAGACCAAGGATAAGCAAACAGACCCGGCAACGGCCCAGGACCCAGCGTCGCAGGCGGCGCAACCATGCGGGTCACTCGCTGCTCCACGGGTTCCAGGGGCGATGACCGCTGGTCGCTCGGAGAGCATCGGGCCAAGTCCGATGGGCAATTGGGCAACTCTTGATGGGGTTCGATCGTCATGCCAGCGGGATATTCCAAAACGAAGGGGCTTTTGCCAGAGCGAAACAGCCGCTCCGTCACCATAGTACCCTCAACCCTGAATTGCGATGCAGTCCCCTGGATCGATTTGGCGCATCGTCGCTGCCCCTAACGCCAGTGCTTGCCATACCGCGCTTCCAAAATCGGCGCGATCGGCTGCTTAAACACCCGCCAAGCACTAAAGTGCGGCAATAAATCAATGCCCAAAGCGGTTTTACATAGGTACAAGCCATAGAATCCGCACAGGATCGCCGCCGATCGACGGATCGAAGGCAGACGTTTGGTTGCTTTGGTCGCCATACTGCCCCACAACATAGATCAGTTCGCCAGAAAATCGGCTTCCCCAGCATGAACCTAGCTTAAAGCAATATATTCATCCTTCAATAAATATTCCATGCACATTCGCCGCCGATCGGTGATGACTGGATGAACCAGGCCAATCGAGAAATTTCGTGATCGCCACACCAATAGTGTCAAAAGTTCGCTACACTCGGAGCGCACCCAAGCAGTGGTGTTTTCTCGGAAGCTGAATGGGTTTTCCCACGTCCGCCCAGCGCGCTTCCGCGATTTCCCGGTGATGTCCCACCAAAATTCGGTCTAGACTCTACCTGTAGCGTCGGCTCTCAAAAAAACTTGCAAGTTTAGTGTTTGCAGGATTAAATCGGGGTAATATTTAGCACGGCTATTGGTTACCTCGCTTGAGGGCTTCGCATCGGTCTACTTTCGGTCCGGATTCGGACTTATATAAAGAGCGTTCATTTATGGTTTACGCAGACGGTCAAAACCCAGCATCGGTCGGCACGTTAGCCCGCCAGGGAAATCTTCAAGCGGTTTCCTACTGGCTGAATGCACGACTGGCGAACTATCGCCTCTTCGCCCGCGTCGACCAAACCCGATCGGGCCATCTGCGCGTGGTGATTGAATTGCGGGCCAATGCCCAAAAGCAGGCGACCACCCCGGCCTTCCGCCATCGGTTGGTGCGCTATGTCTGCCACCAACTCTGGCAGCTCAACTCACCCCACATCGAGGGGGCGATCGTCGCCGCCCGCTACGTCGGCCAGTCGAAGCTCCTGTGGAAGCAATCCGTCCGCATCGTCTCCCCGGCCCGCCGGATGTACGTGGCCAATTCGCCCCAGGCCTTGCAGCGCCGGGTGAATCAGGTGTCGCGCAAACGTCAACAATTTCAGACCCTGCGATCGGTGTTAATCAGCGGTTCGTCGGTCGCGGCCTTTGTGCTGGGCTGTTGGCTGGGCTACGCCGATGCGCCATCGGAGCAGACCCAAGCCTCGGCGGTGATGGCAAAGTTTAGCCAAACCGATACCCAGGTGCAGACGGCGCTGGAAACCGTCCCGGTGATCAAACCGAAAGAAATCAGCTTCGGCCCCGATATCAATCTAATGTTCACGGGCGATGTGAGCTTTAGTCCCACCTACGATGCCAGCGTTGGCAGCAATCAGGGTTGGTCTTTGGGCCAATTGCCGGAGCTGCGCCAGGCCGATGTCAGCATGGTCAATCTCGATACGCCCTTGACCCAAGCCACCACCGCCTTACCCGGCAAGAAAGCCAATGTCAAAGCTGCCCCCGATCGGGTGAATGTGCTGAGCCATGGGGGCGTGGATTTGGTCAACTTGGCCAACAACAGCACGATGGATTACCAAGGCCCCGGCCTGAACGAAACCATCAACACCCTGAACCAAGCGGGCATCGCCAGTGTGGGCGCGGGCACATCCGCCACCGCCGCCCGCCGCCCCGTAATTATGGATGTGAAAGGCCAACGGGTGGCCTATCTCAGCTACTACGACGCCGATCTCCATGCCGCCACCGATGGCACAGCGGGCACCAATCCCCGGCGCAACGATCGGATCGCCGCTGATATCAAAGCGCTGCGGACACAGGTGAACTGGGTCGTCGTTAACTTCCACTGGGGCGAAGCCATGGCGAAATACCCCGGTGACTGGCAAATTGATCTGGCCCGATTCACGGTGGATCAGGGCGCAGACTTAGTCGTGGGCCACCATGCGAAGGTACTGCAAGGCGCGGAGATCTACAAAGGTCGCCTGATCGCCTATTCCCTCGGCAACTTTATTTTCAGTGGCCAAACGCCCGAACAAAGCGTCAGTGACTACGACACGGCGATTCTCAAAGTTGGCCTCAAGGATCAACAAATGCGGGTCGAATTTCTCCCGGTGGAAGTGCGCAACTTCCAAGCCCGCGTGGTGAAGGATGATCGCGGTGCGAAGATTCTCGATCGAATCAAAGATGTCTCCGATATTTTTGATGAGCCGATGACTGGGCCGATGATCTTGGATGCCAAGTCGAATACGGTCGTGCCCTCGCCCACTCCAGACAGTCCGCCCTCGGAGTCCGCTGAACCCCAGCCCGATCCCGCCGAGGCGACCCCGGACAGTGCGCCCGCCGAGGCAACCCCCACCAACAGCGCCGATCCCTGGAATCAAAAGACCTTCACCAGTCCCGAAGACAAGTCCGATCGCCAAGGCGCAGCGCCGATCGCGCCTTCGGCCCAGCAATTGGAACTGCTCTTGCCGGAAGTTTCGCCCACGAACCGTCCTGGCAGTCCAGTGAAGGATTCGTTGGAGTCGCCAAGGCGGCGCTACGCCCAATCGATGCCCACGGCTAAAGCCACCCACCCGCTGTTGAGTTTGGCGGTCCAACCGGCGTTGAAGTAGGGCGGCGGGCTAGTGGTTTGCCACTGCAAGCGTTCGGCTATCTGCCCATGAATGAATCACGTCCCATCCGCCAACATCTTCTAAAGTGGTAAGTGGGTTCGTGATTCAAGGGAATATGCTCTATGACTGGCGATGTAATTACCGCACTCGCGGCGATCGGCGCTGTGGCCATCCTCGGCGTGGGTTACTACCGGGCACGGCCCTATGGCCGCTTGGGCCTGTTTGCCTGGCTTCAGTCGGTATCGCTGATGTTCCCGTGGTTGGTGTTCTTTGGGCTGTTTGCCACCGGGGTTTATCTGGATTTAGTCGGAATTTTGTTGCTGTTGGTGGGATCAACGGCGGCCTATGTGGCGTTGGGTCGTCAGGTACGATCGTTGGCCCAACAGCAGAATAGCGCTCAACAGGATATGGCCCAGCGGCTCCAGGACATCGTCATGCCCGCCGCGCCGCTGAATGCGGACAGCGCCGTTAGCCCAGAAACCACCCCGCCAGCGTCGATCCCCGTCAATCCCCAAGGCCCGAGTTCCTCGATCGAAGCGGCCTTACCGCTGATTGAGCCGATGCCAAATGCCGATATTGCGACGATCAAGGGGATTTTTGGGCTGGATGGCTTTTTTGCGACGGAGACGTTGCCCTACCAGAATGGCGTGATCTTCAATGGCAATCTGCGGGGCGAACCCACCGTAGTCCATCAGGATCTGACCCAACGGCTGCACGATCGCATGGGCGATCGCTACCGCCTCTTCCTGATCGAAAATCCCGAGGGCCGTCCGACGATCGTCATCTTGCCCAGTAGCAATGACCCCCAGCCTTCGACCCCGTTCCAGAAATTTGTCGCCGTGGCCCTCGGCATCGCGACGATCGCCACCTGCTTGGAAACCGCCGGATTGCTCTTGGGCTTTGATTTTTATCAGGCTCCACAGCGGTATCGGGAAGTATTGCCGATCGGGCTGGGGCTGATCAGCATCCTGGCCACCCACGAACTGGGCCACTGGTATGTCGCCCAAAAACACCAGATCAAGCTGAGTTGGCCGTTCTTTTTACCCACCTGGCAGATTGGCGCATTCGGGGCCTTGACGCGGTTTGAGTCGCTGCTGCCCGATCGGAAGACGCTGTTTGACATTGCCTTCGCGGGGCCAGCGGCGGGGGGCCTGCTCTCGCTGATCTTCTTGTTGGCGGGTTTGGGGCTGTCCCATGCGGGTAGTGCCTTCCCGATGCCGACCCAGTTTTTTGAAGGATCAGTGCTGGTGGGCACTTTGGCCAAGGCCGTACTGCATGAATCGCTCCAACAATCGATCGTCGATGTCGATCCGCTGGTGATCGTCGGGTGGATTGGGCTGATCTATTCCGCGCTGAATCTGATGCCAGCGGGCTGCCTGGATGGGGGCCGCATCGTCCAGGCCGTCTATGGCCGCAAGACCGCCCAGATTACGACGATCGCCACCCTGGTGCTGTTGACAATTGTCTCCTTAGCTAATCCCCTGGCCTTATATTGGGCGGTTTTGATTTTATTTTTGCAACGAACCTTGGAGCGGCCCAGCTTGAATGAGCTGACTGAACCGGATGATACGCGGGCGGGATTGGCCTTGGTGGCGCTGTTTCTGATGATTACGGTGCTGTTGCCGCTGACGCCGAGTTTGGCGGGGCGGCTGGGGATTGGCGGTTAGATCGGCAGCATTCGGGGCAGGACTCGTGGTTCCACCCGTTACTCTGGGGGATCGCTTGGGCATTCTGGGGAAGAACACATCAGCGAGTTCTGCCGATGTCTCAAGCCATTTACGATGTGGGGACGCATGAATCCTGATTCCCAGCCAAAACTCAAAATGTTAATCGTGGACGATGAGCCAGACAATCTGGATCTGCTCTATCGCACGTTTCGTTTAGAGTTTCAAGTTCTGCGGGCCGAAAGTGCCCCAGCCGCCCTGGAACTGCTCGATCGTCATGGTGAAGTGGCGATTATTATTTCGGATCAGCGGATGCCGGAGATGTTGGGAACCGAGTTTCTCAGTCGCACGGTCGAACGCTTTCCCGATACGATCCGCATGGTCTTGACCGCCTACACCGATGTCAAAGATCTGGTGGATGCGATCAACTCGGGCAAGGTGTTTAAGTACATCACCAAACCTTGGACGCAGCAGCAGCTCCAGGCGGTCGTCCGCCAAGCGGCGGAGACTTACAAGTTGGTCAAGCAACGGACGGATAAGTTGCAGCAAGCCCTGCGCCGCGAATCGACGTTCAATACCGTGACTACGGCCATCCGGGAATCACTGGACTACAGCAGTATGCTGCCGACGATCGTCCAGGCGATCGGCCATACCTTCCAAGCCAGTTGCGGTCTGTTGCATCCCGTCGAGGATGGCCACCGCGTCGGCGCGCCGCTGCTCTATGAAGCCGATGACTGCCAAGCCGACATGGCCCTGCTCAACACCCAGATTGCCCCGGTGCTCGATCAAGTGATGGCCAGCCGCCAGACGGAGGTCAGCTGCGTCGAACAAGCGGATCAAACTTGGCACCATCTGGTCGTCCCCATCCGGTATCAAACCGATGTCCTGGCCATCCTCGATCTCGTCCGATCGGGCGTCGAAAATCCCTGGAATCAAGTCGATATCGATCTGATTCAAGATGTGACGGAACAGGCATCCCTGGCAATTTCCCAAGCGAAATTGCACCAGCAGATCCAGCAGCAAGCCGCCCAAATGCGGGCCGAACTCGCCGTCGCCCGCCAAATCCAAGGCAACTTACTGCGCCAAGACATCCCCGACTTCGAGCATGTCAAAGTTCAGGCTTGTTGTCATCCAGCCCGCGAAGTCGGCGGTGACTTCTTCGAGGTCTACCACCATCCCCAAGGCGATATTTGGGTTGCGGTGGGAGACGTTTCCGGCAAAGGCGTACCAGCGGCCCTATTCATGGCCAGCGCAATCTCCGTGCTGCGCCGGGAGACGACCCAAGAAGTCTCACCCGAACCGGAAACGGTGATGCGAAATCTCAACAACACCTTGATGGATGATCTGGTCAGTACCAACTGTTTCATCACCATGGTGTTGGCGCGGTTTACGCCGAGTACCCAGGAATTGGCCTACGTCAATGCCGGGCATCTCTATCCGATGATCTGGGCGGGGGCGGATTTGGATGCGACGGAAGAACCGGAATATCTGACCCGACGCGGCATTCCCCTGGGCATTCTGCCCACGTGGAAAGGTGAATCGGGCAGTCGTACCATGCGATCGGGCGAGTTCTTCTTGCTCACCAGCGATGGCTTGACCGAAGCCTCGGTGCGTGTCCCCGCCACCGTCGGTGCCCCCAGTGAACCCGTGGATCAAGTGCAACTGCAACAGTCAGGCCTCTGGCAATTGTTGCGGGAGCAGCGTCAGCAGTTTGACCTCAAGCAACTGCTCGACAACATTCGACAACATACCGTTGTCGCCCAGGAAGACGACCAAACTATGCTCTCTCTAGAGGTGCTTTAGGCATGAAAACTGAACTGCATGTTCCAAGCGATATTCGCTTTTTGATGCTGGCGGAAGACTGGCTGCTGGGCAGTTTGAAGCTGGAAGTGGGCGAGACGGTGGATTGGTCGAAGCAAGCGGCCCGCCTGCGGTTGGCCCTGGCCGAAGCCTACTCAAATGTGGTGCGCCACGCCCACCGCGAACAGCCGCACCTGCCCGTGGTGATCTGTCTGCACATCGAGAACCAGGAAATGGCACTCGAAATCTGGGATCGCGGAGCCGGATACAATCCCGAAGCCTACAAGCAACCCTCGCCCGAAGATCGCCAAGAGCATGGCTACGGCTGGATGATTCTGAATCGGCTGATGGACAGCGTCGAGTATCAATCCCAGATTGATGGCCGTAACTGCCTCAAACTCGCGGCCAATCTGCCCTCGATGCCAGCCGTCGTGGAAGCGGCCTAGCAGACGCCTGGGGTTTGACCCAACGCGTCGCCCCGACTGGCCCGCTGCACGCATCCCCGTGCAGCGGGCTTTGATCGCAATTGCGCAGATTTCACCGCAATTTTACGGACTTTTTCAGCACAATCGCGCTAGTTGCATGGGTTAAGGGCAGGTTAGGATTGGCCTAGCCATCGAACTCCTGGCGGGTTTTGGTGGTCAAGGGTGTGGTGTCACCGTTGATCGTGACGAATATGGGTACAGCTTCAGGGGAAATTATTTGCCCTAGGGTTGCTGTGTAGTTCAAAAATTGTGCTCTTCGATAGTTTGTGTCCAAACGTTTTTGTTCGAACAGTTGTGTTCAACCATTTGTGCCCCACCAATTTCGCCGATCGATGCCGATTTATGTCTCTGGGTAGGCGGATGCTACCAGGCAAGATTGATCAAGGTTTTGAGCAGTGAGATTGGTTTGAATTGGTGATCCCCCTGAAACCAAGTCAGTGTCAATCAACTTGAGTTTAATTATGATTTTGGTGAGATTAGAGTCATGGCTAGGGCAGGAAAAGCATTGAAGCGTGTGCTCACACGCTACGGCATCAGTCAGAATCAACTGGCGACGGCGATGGGCATTGACCGATCGAACGTCAGTCGATGGGTGAGTGAAAGTCGTGATCCTTCCGCCGAGGCAGTGGCCCAGATCAAGCAGGCCTTGATGCAAGTCCAGGCAGCGGCAGCGGAGGATTTTGTTCAGTTCTATTTGTATGAAGGGATGGATGATCCCGCTGGATCGTCCCGATCGAGTCAGGCGCAATCCGATTCAACACCGCTACATCTGCCACTGCCCCGATCGGCCCAGCCAATGGATGCGGCCTTAGCGGCGATCGCGTCCAACCGTCAGCCCGGATTTGTCATGTAAATTCGGGTATGGGCCGCGCGATCGGGCATTAAACCGCAAAACCGCCGATTCGGGTTAACCCGAATCGGCGGTTTTGGTCGGTTGAGCCACACATTGAACCGACGATCGGCATCGCCGACTAAATCAGCTTTACCGCCCGCAACCCAAACAGCAAACCCACAGCCAACACCGACGAAGCCGCCAAAAATCCCACAAAAGCCAGCATGGTACCCATGAATCTTCTCCCAAAATAAGCGCGATAAAACTATACTACGCCAGTCCCGGAGAGAAGCCAACCATATGCCAGAATGGAAAGCACTCCCCATTCTGCCGATCGCCCATGTCTGCCACTTCCTTGGATTCATCCACGCCGACTGCTAGCCAAATCATCGCCGTTGCCCTGCCCCAAACGCCCTACAACATCACGATCGCCGCTGGCAATTTGGCCACGATCGGGGTCGCCATGCAGCCGCCCGAACTGAAACTCGGCCAGAAGGTGTTAGTCGTCTCCAATCCCAGCATTTTCAAGCATTATGGCGCGGCGGTGGTGAGCGCGATCGCCCAAGCGGGATTCACGGTGGAGCATTGCATTTTGCCGCCGGGAGAACGCTACAAAACCGCCGCCACGGTGCAGAAAATCTACGATGCGGCCTTGGCCATGGGCTTGGAACGATCGTCCACCATGGTCGCCCTCGGCGGCGGTGTGGTGGGCGACATGACCGGGTTCGCCGCCGCGACTTGGCTGCGGGGAATCAATGTGATCCAAGTGCCGACGACACTGCTAGCCATGGTGGATTCGTCGATCGGCGGCAAAACCGGGATGAACCATCCCAAGGGCAAGAATCTGATTGGCGCATTTCACCAGCCGCGTTTAGTCGTGATTGATCCGAATGTACTCAAAACCCTCCCGGCCAGGGAGTTTCGGGCGGGGATGGCGGAGGTGATTAAGTACGGCGTGAATTGGGATCGGGATTTGTTTGAGGCGCTGGAACAGGCGCAACGGCTGGATCAATTGCGCTATGTCAGTGATGAGTTGCTCCAGACGATCGTTAGTCGATCGTGCCAAGCCAAAGCCCATGTGGTGACCCAGGACGAGAAGGAAGCGGGCTTACGGGAAATCCTCAACTACGGCCATACGATCGGTCATGCGGTGGAAAGCGTCACGGGCTATCGAGTGGTGAATCACGGCGAAGGTGTGGCGATCGGCATGGTGGCGGCGGGCGAAATCGCCGTGGCCATGGACTGGTGGAGTCGGGCCGAGGGCGATCGACAGAATGCCCTGATTGCGAAATGTGGGTTGCCGACCCAGTTGCCAGCGGGGATTGATTTGGGCGCGATCGTCGCGAAGCTGAAAACCGATAAGAAAGTCAAGGCGGGCCAAGTGCGCTTTGTCTTGCCCAAAACCATTGGCACCGTGACCGTGACGGATCAAGTGACGCCCGCTGTGATTAATCCCGTACTGAAGCAGATGAGCGTGGGTTAACTTCTGCCAATCAACCCTGTAACAATCTTTACACGCCCGGTCATTGATCTAAAGATTCGGTGAAGGATGACTTTGGGCATTCGATCGCGTCAGGTTGATCAGTTATATCAGTGGAGATATTGCTGTAATTGATACCATCAGGCCCAACGGGGTTTGATTATAAATTTAGTTCATATCGCATCATCGTGACGTTGTAGAAATTGATTTTATTTGTTTCGTCTTCCTGAAAATCCTCACTTAAAAATTTGTCATGCGTATCCGTCTCCGCCCTAGGCAACTATGGCAGCGCGTACGATCGCGCCTCAACCGCACCACTTTGCCTGCACTCGCAGGGAACGATCGCGCCTTGTTGAAACAGCTTCAACGACAGGGCGCGGTGGAAACCCATTTAGATGACCTGCGGTTTGCCGATTCGAGTCAGATGTGGGCCGCTGCCCAGGCATTAGTGCCGACACTGCCTGCGCCGACGCCGGGGACAGGCGATGGGGTACAGAACTTTGAGGCGCACTGTGTCCATGCCGATGCGGCAAAGTTTGTGCTGGATTATCCAGAAATCTTGCTGTGGGGTTTGGGCGATCGCCTACTTGACCTGATCGAAAACCTGATGGGCTGTCCCCCCGCCCTGATCGGCGTTGCCCTTCGCCAAGATCGCCCCAACGGTCAACAGATCGGGACGCGCCTCTGGCATATGGACGGCGAAGACAAGCATGTGTTCAAAATCCTGATTTATCTGAATGACGTGCGTCAAGCGTCGGGGCCATTTGAATATGTACCCAAGCAGCGATTTAACCCAAAATACCGGGGCTTCAGTCGGTTTTTGGTGCGTTTTCGGCCCGGCTACAACCACGATCAGGGATTTGGGAAGATTGTCCACCCCCGGCATTGGAAAAGTGCCACTGGGCGGGCTGGCACAGCGATCCTGACGGATACGGCGAAGGTGTTTCACCATGGCGCGATCGCCACTGAAGGTGAACGATTGGTGTTGATTTTTGCCTATACGACCCAACAGCCACAGGCCTTTGAACTCTGTAAACGATTTTTCCCTCGATCGGACTTATTGCCCCGGTTGCGCGATCGATTGAATCCCCGCCAAGCCGCGAGTCTGATCGACTGGCGACGGTCAATGGAGCCGATCACCGATCCAATTGAAGAAGCGACACACCAAGTTCTTTCAGCCTCGCCCCGATCGAGCAAGATGAAGTCGAGGTTCGAAGCCAAGGATCGAACTTGCTAACCCAAGTTAGTCTGTAAGCTGATTGAACAACGGTTCCCTGAAAATGTTCTTGCGTTACATGGTTGGAGTCCAAACTCGTCACCCCTGTTACGGGTGTGATCGACCACGATTGCACCCGATCGTCCCACAACAAATATCACCAGCATGGGTTGCCGTGCTGGGCCGATCGCGACTGGTAAAGCCGCGATCGGGGTTTGTTGCACCAACGAATGGCTATCCCTTTCGTTCCTGAACTATTTCCGGGATCGCCGTTGCCGATCATCCTACCGATCCAACGCACCTCTAATCCACTGAGTTGATATTGACAATGAATTGGTTTGTCGCAATGTGATGTTTGCTCACGTTGGCCTTACGATTCGAGTTGTGGTTTCAACTTTGTGACTTCGAGTGTTTTCCTGGAGTTCTAGAATCATGTTGAAATTTGTTGACCCTGTGGTGGCAATGTTCCCCTGGCAGGGTAAACTGACGGGTGCCGCGTGGAATGATTTGAGCCACTGCGCGACGCTCCAAGCCGCCGTCGAACAAGTCGCGGAAATCTACGAGTTTAAATGGCATCCCTACTTCATCTGGATGCGATCGCACTCGGCCACCCAAACCCAATTCGTCCAATCGCAAGTGCCGTTCCAATACGCGATCGAGACGTTTGCGGATGCCTATACGGCGGTGTTTGAGCGGGCGGAATGTCCGACGGTGCCAGCGGTGCCAGCATCTATAATCGCCACAATTAATCCGCCGCGACTGGCGTTCCAACGGTGTTTGCAGGGGTTAGCGCCGAGGGTTAATCTATCAACCGCTTGCTCGATCGGGCAGGCGGCGGCGAATCGTCAAGTGCTGAACCATTGTTTGACCCAGCCGATCGGGGCGGGGGCGGCGATGTTGGGCATGATTGAATATTTGTATGTGGATGTGAGTGCGACGTTGGCCCAAGTGATTCAGCATCGCGGCTGGGCGCATCAGGATAGTGATTTTTATTGCATGATCCATGAGGCGTTGGAGATTGACCGATCGCGCGATTTGTTGACTTTGGCGAGTGCCCATTGGTTGGTGCCGGAAACCCGTGAGCAGTCGGCGCGATCGTTGATGTTGGGGGCGCAGTATTTGTGGGATTTGTATGATGGGTTGTATCCGGAGTAGGGTATCCCGATCGAATGGGGCGTCACACCAGTATCCTAGTAAGGATTTTGCGCTGGTGAACCTGCTATGTCGTCGTCTCCTTCAACTGCCTCCGGTGGATTCCAGCGGCATCCGGTGTTTCCCTATCTGACGTTGCTGCTGTGGGTCGTGCCCCTGGTGTTGATGCAAAGTCCGGGGCAGAGTCTGATGGCCCATGATGAGGGAATCTACGCGATCCAGGCCAAATCGATCGTCGAGACGGGCGATTGGATTACGCCGCAGTGGGCGGAGGGCATGAGCTTCGATCGGACGATCGGGATGCAGTGGTTGATGGCGGTGGGCTATCGGATGTTTGGCATCAGTGAGGCGGTGGTGCGATTGCCGAGTCAGGTGGCGTTTGTGGCCTCGGTGCTGTTGCTGTACCGGATGGCGGAAATTGTGCTGCGACGGCGATCGATCGCTTGGCTGAGTGCGGCGATTTTGGGCGTGATGCCGATCGCGGTGCAGTATGCCAAGTTGGGGACGCAGGATTCAGTCTTAGTTTGTGTCGAATTGCTGGCCGCTTGGGCGATGCTCGAAAGTGAAGTCAGTGGCAAACGATCGCTCCTGTTACTGACGGGTGCCGCTTTGGGCTGGGCCTTCATGTTCAAGGGCTTTATGGCGATTCCCGCCGCGATCGCGTTTTTGCCGTATTTGGTTTTGCAGTTTCGCCCCCATCGGCATTTGGCGAATCCTTGGTTGTACCTGGGTTTGATCCTCGGTTGGATGCCCGTCGTGGGTTGGCTCTGGGCCGCGACGCAGAAATATGGCAAAGCGCCATTGGAAGAGCTGGTGTTCAAACTTTTTCACCTGCAAAATCATACGAATTACGATGCGGGTCCTTTATATTATCTGTGGAATATTCCGGCGAATGGGTTTCCGTGGGTGTTTTTTGCGATCGCGGGGATCATTCTTAGCCTCCGCAATGTCCACTGCCATAATCTGATCCGCCGCCATTGGGCCTTGGTGTTGGGCTTCCCGCTGACCTTGTTTGCTGAACTGACGGTGTTCAAAACCCGGACGCATTATTACCCGTTACAGTTGTTGCCGTGGTTGTCGATCTTTGCCGCGATCGCCATCGATCGGGTGCTCTATCTCTACCGCAATCAAAAATCCACGGTATTGCTGGGTGGATTAAGTTGGCTGTTGGGCTTATTGGGCTTGAGTTTAACGGTATTGGGGATATTTGGGTTGACCGATCGGTTTCCCAAACTGCCGGGCATTGAGCGCGAAGAAGTGATCCGTGTGGCGTGGCTGTTGTTGAGCTTGGGCTTGGGGTGGTTCGCGCTCCTGCTGACTTGGCTGAATCGGCGGCGACAATGGATTTTCCGATCGGCGAAGCGGTGGTTAGTTTGTCTGATTTTGCCCGTGTGGTTGGTGCTGGGGCTGCTGGGTTTGACGGGGTTGTGGGGCGATTATGTGCCGACATTGCGGACGATGTTAGTGACGCCCCCGATCGCGCAGATTTTGCCAAGGTCAACCGTGGATTTTGTGGTGAATTATGCCGGACTCGATCGGGGGGAACGGAAGCGCTATTTATTGATCAGTTTCTATACGCCAAACAATGGGCGGCATTTGCCGCAGTGGGACGGGGTGGAGACGGCCTGGGTTGACCCGAATATGGTGGCGACGATGCCGGAGGGATATGAGATTTTGGGTGAACATTATGGGTGGGAGTTGGTGCGGCGATCGCGCTGAGGAAATCTTCCGGCAAACCGATCGGTTAGTCGCCGAAATCCGATCCAAGGTCGATCGCCGAAACCGCCCCGCGCGTCAAGGTTGGGCTTGGGGCGTAGTCAGCCGATATCTCGCTCAAACCGATCGGACTATGGCAGAATAGGCGGGACTCAATCTCAATCGCAACCTTCACCCATGAAATCAATCTTGCGTCTGCTGCCGATCGCCGCGATCGGCGGACTGTTTGCTACGCCGACGATCGTGGCGGCACCGCCTGAAGCCATGGCTCAGGTCACGTCGGTGGCTCAATTGAGCGATGTGCGGCCCACGGATTGGGCGTTCCAGGCATTGCAGGGGTTGGTGGAACGCTATGGCTGTGTGGCGGGCTATCCCGATCGAACGTTCCGAGGCAATCGGGCTTTGACCCGCTTTGAATTTGCGGCGGCGTTGAATGCCTGTATGGATCGGGTGCAGGAATTGATTGCGGCGGGGTTTGGGGACAGCGCATCGAAGGTTGACCTCGAAAATTTGACCCGCTTACAACAGGAATTTGCGACGGAGATTGCAGCGTTGCGGGGGCGGGTGGATGGGATTGAAGCCCAGGCCGCTAAGCTCGAAAACCAACAATTCTCCACCACGACGAAGCTCTACGGCCAAGCGGTGATGGGACTCCAAGGCAGCAACCGCACCGATGTCGATTTCTTCCCACGGGACGGGGTGGCGGAACGCGAAGGCGAAGCCCAGACGACGTTGGGTTACAACCTGCAACTGAGTCTGGCGACTTCCTTTACGGGCAATGATCTCCTGCTCACCGGATTGCAAACCGGGAATCTGGGGTCGAATGCGCCGGAGTTATTCACCAATATGGCCCGCTTGGGTTACGAATCCGGCGCGGCGAATCAGGTGGTGCTGAGCGACTTGTCCTATCGCTTTGCCCTGACGCCGAACTTTGGGGTGTTGGTTGGCCCGATCGGCGTCAATCCCGAAAATACCTTTCGCGGCATCAATCCCCTGGAAGGTTATGGGGAAGGGGCGTTCTCGCTCTTCGGGCAACGCAATCCAATTATTAGTTTGGGCAATACCAATGCGGGGGCGGGGTTTGACTGGCAGATTGCCGATCGGGTGAGTTT
>JANOQX010000156.1:0-35229 GCA_031415035.1 Cyanobacteria bacterium VAR_4_metabat_243 | reverse complement strand
CTGTCAGTATTAATAACAGTAGCGCGCCGATCCGTAAACGGAAGAAAGAACACACCATAATCCAAAACAACCATCATGCAACCCTTTCAGCCGCATCTCTGGCAAGAATCCAAAAAGAACTCTCCGACGAGAAAAAATACACCCGGCAATCCCTCCCAATGTTGCCGATCGAAGTGCAAGATTTTATTGATGAACCAATGGTCGAAACTACCGAACTACAACTCATCTATGAATCAAACCTTGATGATTCAAACCCCGCTGAAGGGTCATCAGAGGTAGATCTCGCGGCGGGGGCATTGATGCCGTGCCAAGACCGCGAAACACTTCAGCGGGTCGCTAAGTCGCAAGGCCCGGAACTATTTGTTGCGGCTATGGAGTATCTGAAAAGTCTCGGCGGTGATTGCGAAAAAACCTACTTCTACCTCCGAAACTTGGTAAGCGGATCCGCCGATAATTGCTTATAATAGTGATACCGAAGGAGGAACCCGCAATGAGCAATTCCCAAAAAACCCTTAAATATGTACCTGGCACGATCGACATAGCCAACTGGAAATGTCCCGACCCCGACCCCGAATTTCAGGCGGTGCGTGATTACCAGCTCCGCTGTAACGTCATCAGTCCCGGTGCGGGGCGGATGTACAATCCGCAACTGAAGCAATTCATGGGTCAATCGTTGCGGGTGCGAGGGTTGGTCAAGCAATCCAACGAGGTTGGTGATCTACACGGCCTTAGATTGCGGTTTGTTGAAGTTTGGGCTGGAACCTGGCAACCGTTGACCGATTGTCTCCTAGTGTTTGCCGATCGGCTATCGCACAACCTACATGATTCGGTGGCAGATCTCGAATGCACCATCGGTGCGCACAACTTCACCCATAACTGGACTGCTGAACAATACCCGATCGTGGGTTATGTCGATACAGCCAAGCCAATCACCAAAAATCTCGGATTCACCTATACCGAGGAACTAGCGAAATTCGCCAATCTGGTCAGTCGCTAACAGCAACATTGCCCAATCTCACACAGACCCGCCAAATCATCAGGCGGGTTTTTATTGCCTACTCACATCCTCAAACGATGCGGCTGTATTAGACTTTGTCCCATGCGCGATATGCCTGAGCCGATACATCGATTCACACTCAGCCGGATTCCTCTTAGACCAAGACCTAAAGGCATCAAACCCCCGATCGCATCCCCTAGTCGTCGCCACCGCAAACGCCTGCGATGTAGTAAGCCACTGCAAACCATCGGCGTCTACCACCGTTGACCCTGTAGACTCAGCAGGCACAGGCACAACAGTCTTAGGCGGCTTCGGTCTGTCTACACCGTCTACTGGTGTAAACCGTTGTTCCAATGCCGATAGACGCGATTCAATCAGTGCCAACCGATCATCCCGATCGCTAGCAGGTAGACCACACCATAGCCGCAACGCTTCGATCACCGCTTGGCTTTGGGTTAACTTGGTAGACTCCATTTTGCCCTTCACAGCGGCGTGTAAGTCGTCTGGCATTTTGGCACTGATTAGCGATCGGCGGCTCATGGGTTTACTCGGTTTACGACTGTCTACCATCATCCCACAATCAACCATGAGGAACTGCTGGCCTGAGTCAAGCTATTGAATAACCCGATAGTAACAAAAGGGTTTATCTATGTGTAACCCAACCTATCATATTCACCCAAATCATAGACAAAAATCTATTTGTGTATGCTTCTAACGTTGGCTATATTAGTCTTACGCCCGTAAGACTAATATACAAACACCATGCAACTGTCACAACCCGCCGCAAAAAACACTAAGAAACCCAACCGCATCCAATGGGACTTAACTAAGGTTGTAATTTATCGCAGAGTTTCCACCGACGAACAGGGAAACAGCGGGTTAGGTCTTGAGGCGCAAGATTCGCAATGTTTGGCTGTAGTCCGGTCGCTGGGATTGTCCATCGTGGGAAATATTAGTGAGGTAGTCAGTGGGAAGGATGACCCACGGGAACGTGACGGATTCTTGGAAGCACTGGCAATCTCCCAGGAACATGGGGCGCGGTTGATGGTGGCAAAGCTAGATCGCTTGTCCCGGGAGGTTTATCACATTGCAGGCTATTGCGATAAATATTTCTACGGGGCGATGACCCCAGACTTAATCACAGCCGATTCTCCACAAGCCTCGATGCTAGAACTTCGGATTAAATCGGTGATCGCCCAGGAAGAACGGGAAATGATTGCGGCACGAACTAAGGCGGCATTACAAGCCAGGAAAGAGCGTGGTGCAACTCCCAACGGGACGGCAGGAAGGGCAAAAGCAACAGCCAACAAACGGGAAGCAACCCAACCCGCTATAGATCGCGCTGAAGAATTACGGGCGGCGGGGCTGGGGTACAAGCGTATAGCCGATACGCTCAACGCCGAAGGATTCACAACGTCTAAGGGCGGCAAATGGTACCCGATGTCTATCCGAGCACGGTTATGTTAAAATTAGTACATTAGTACTATAACCGTGAATTATGATTAAATCTTTGCCGATGGGTTGGCGGCGTGTGCAGCAAAATGATAATCCCCTCGACATGACGGATCAAGAGCGATTCTTTTCCGATCGCTACGGCATTAACTACGCACCGGAGTATTTTACCCACTTCGCACCCGCCCAAGACCTTGCCCGCTAATCATCTATCGTTACAGCGCCTCTCAGTGCTCTTATAGAGCATCCTAGCAAAACGTAGCAATACACATAAATCTAATTTAACCCACCTTAACGGTCTTGCTGCGAGGGCTAATGGTGGTATCCGGTTGCTGTGGTACTGGCGGCGGTAGTTATCTCAAGTCCCCAGTAAGTGTCCATCAGGCTCGCCAGGCGAAACACCAACAGCGCAGGCCTTACAGCGTTTTGTATCAACATGATACCAAAATGCGAAGCCCCGATCTGGTGATCGGGGCGCTCCTAAACGGCTCGTCCGTTATTGCTATTGTACCATTTTTAGATCATCTGCACTACTGTATCAAAGCAACGTAAGCGGCGATTAGATCGGGCACATCCATATTTTGATACTCATCCATCGGCACCACGATCGACGATTGTAGTTCCGCCATTCGATCTGCAATCTGCTGATCACTCCAAGACCGCAGATCCAGGGGGGTGCCCCATTTATCCGCCGCTGGCTGAGATTTTGCCAAATCACGCTTTAGCCGTGCGATCGAAGCTCTAGTGACCATCGGCAAACCCTCGAAACTGCCAGTTGGTACCCAGCGTCACCGGGTGCCAAATATCCGGCCCGTAGTGCCATCGCCAAATCAATGGCCCGTCAGCGATCGCGGCTTTACGGATGATGCGGCGTTGTGATTTACTCATCTCCAAAAAGTTCCATCGTAGCTAAGTCCAAATCACAAAAATTAACAAACCTGTGACCCAAAGCGCTGTCATCCTTGATTTTCACGGGATCGTGGGGTTTGGGTTTGGGGTCGTTTCGGCGTTCCCGCGCGGGGCGATTAGGGTCAAATCCTGCACGATCAATCACAGCTTGCTCACGTTCCAGCCGTGCCTGGTAATCCTTTTGTACGGCCTGTAGCATCCCAATTAATTCATCGACAGCACCGACCGACGCGGCAACCTGAAATTGTGCAAGGTTGGGATTACCCAAAAGCATCACATTTTTATTAGCAGCAACCCGATCCAAAAAGGATTGGGCTTCATCGTAAATACTCATTTATTTAGCCTCATAAATAGTGTCAAATTCGGGATCGAAATCATCGGCGTCGATAAATCGCCAGCCCTGAGGCGTTGCATCACAGAGGATTTTAATAGTAGGTGTTGACTCGGCAAACACCACACCCTTCTCAATTTTCACAACGTTACCTAACGCGGCATAAGCATCCATCAATGATGCAAACTCGTCACCCCAAGCCGCGAATTTTGTCAGTTGTTCGGGGCTTGGCTTAATGCCAAACCGCACGTACTGATTGATCGCACTCAATACGTTGAGTAGCGTAAAATCGCCGCTATTGGTCAACTGAAAACCCTTGATCGTCTCAATGTGACCGTGGATTTTTTGCTCTAGCTTAAATGTTTTTGGAGCTTGTGCCATTAGTTAATACCTACCGTTTCTTGCTTTTCGTGTGCATCCAATTCGTTCAAAAGTGTTTTGCTTTTGGCTTCTAATTCAACCAAAACACCATAGTCATCGTCGCTGATGTCCACCCCTGCGCCAATCTTGGCGATTACTGCTAACATCTCATTCGGCTGATTTAACAATTGCTCAACTCGATAAGCGGCCATCTCTAATGGGGTCAGTTCAATCTCTCCCGATTCAATCAATTCGTTTTCCTCTGCATCTAAAATAGCGTCCATATTGATCAGCCAATCATGCCACTCCGCATCGCTAATCTTTGGTGCTTCGGTACGGAGCATGACGGTTGCGATTTGTCGAACGCGAACACTCACACCGGGGTTAAGGGCAATGTCACGCAATGCTGCATTGAACTCAAGCTTTGTCATGATTTGCCCTCCAGCTTGGCTTGCAATTCCTCGATCATATCGATGCAATCCACCAACTCGACCGCTTTGATTTTGCTATCGAGTAAGGCCTTATAACCCGCCAGCCGGACATTATGGGGCGTGTCTCTGTCGATCGCTAGGCTGTAAATGCCCTCGATCGCAGCAATCGACAACCGGGATAATTCGGTGGCATTGCGATCGGTAATCTCGCGGCGATACTCACGCAGTTTCGCGCGAAACTCTGGCTTGTGTTGCCATTCCCGCAAAGAACGCACCCCCACCCCCAACTGATCGGCGATAGCCTTTTGCTTCAGACCCGCAACCATCAACTCTACAGCGGCCAATTGATCAGCGCTTAGGCCATCGATCACATCGAGACTACGGCTCATAGATTCACCCGCAATTTACCCGAAATGATTTGCTTCAAGGGATCGCCCTTAATATCCTTACCCCAACCCTTTCGCGTCATATCGTTCCGATCGATGCTGGGTAATTTTTCATCTTCCGTTGCATTTGCGACACTCTCGATCGTGGCATCGCGAAAAGCCAGAACGGCGTCTACCTTTTCGCTCAAAGCCTGTACCAAATCAGCCAGCGGCTTCGTTTCCTGATGCTCGTTACTCATTGTGTTTAACACCATAGTATATATGTACTATTATACCACACAAACAGGCGCATAGCGGCACTTAGAGATCAAAATATGGTATAATAGTACATATATACTATTTACTATATCAAAAACACATGAGTAATCAGTTCGAGCTAGGCGTGGCCGTCGTTTCGGTTCAAATTGACGAAGCTCAGGCATCAGCTTCAGCAGCAAGAGCAGCCACAAAAGCCGCTAAGATTTTCAGCGATACATTAAACGCTGCATTGGGTCGCTCAAATAGTTTCGACGCGCTGGATAAGCTACTCGCAAAGCCCCGAGCATTAAAGATTGATACACCCGCCGCAAGCAAGAGTATCGACGCTTTAGAGGGCCGTTTACGTGGCTTAGGCGGCACTAATCTACCGCCGCTAAAAATCCCCACACCCAATACCAAACCCGCCACCGACGCGATCGAGAAATTGGCCCGATTAGCGGCTGATACTGCAAAGATGAGTATCAAGGCGGATATTGGCGTTAATAAGAGTCTGGGGAAGGATACCGCTGAATTGCAGAAACAATTAGCTACAACTATCGAATTGGAACGTCATCGCCGCAAATTAGGTGATTTAGCCAAGCTGAAACTCGACAGTAGTGATCTTGATGCTGCTAAGAGATCGCTCCAGGATTTACACGAAAAATCCCTAAAAAATATTGACCTCAAGTTTGACGCGGGCAAGGCGAAATCATCGTTTGATGGTTTGGGCAAATCGCTTGGCAAATCGCTATCAGCCGGGGCTACAGGCGCGATCGCTGGTATCGCTGCGAGTATCACAGGCACAATCACCAATGCCGTCGCCGCTGGGGCCAAGAATGCCGTAGGGGTAATTGGTGATCGCACCGAAACCCGTAAGATTGACACCCAATCTCGAAAGATTGGGACGTTGGGCGGTGACGAGAAGGAGTCCCGATCGCTAGCAACCCAAGTACAGAAAGATACCGGGTTCACCACAAGCCAAGCCGATATTTTGGCGGCGATGTATGAGGTCAATTCATCCGGCTTTTCCAAAGCTGCTGATGCGGCCCAAATCCTCACAGCATCACAAAAGGCGGCTGTAGCGGGTGCCACCGAGTTAATGACCGTACAAGATGCGGTAACGAGTATCCTCAACAGCTACAGCATGAGCGCATCCGACGCAACCGAAGTTACCAACCAAATGGCTGGTGCGGTTAATGCGGGTAAAATTTCTTACGAACAATACTCATCACTGATTGGTAAAATCACCGCTGGGGCGGCTAGTGCGGGCGTATCACTAATTGATCTCAATAGCGTCATCGCGATCGGCACAGCCAATGGTCTTAAGGCGGAAAGTGCGATCACTGGTACAGGGCAGGCGATTAGTTCGATCGCAAAACCATCGGGCGAAGCATCAAAACTGGCTGCTAAATTGGGGATTGAGTTTAACAGCGCTGCCCTCAAATCTAAGGGGTTGGTCGGTGTGTTGAAGACAATCGAAGATGCAGGCGGTGGTGATTACGGGACGTTGCTAAAACTGTTCGGGTCAGTCGAAGCCACAGCGGCAATCATGCCAGTCTTCAACAAGGGTTTTGCGGCATTAGGTGACATCAGTAGCCAAATCAGCGGGACTAACGGTGAGGACGCATTTAAGCTGCAATTACAGTCGATGGCGAACCTTGAGAAGCGTTCGGGTGAGATTGCCCGCAACATCAAGATTCAATTTGAAACGTCAATGGCACCCGCGATCGAAGCGATCATGAACGTCGTTTCGGGTGTACTGGAAAATCTCAATTCGGCGGGGTTATTTGAGCAGTTGAACGCGGGGGCCAAAACCTTTGCTGATACCCTCAAAGATAATCCAGAGGTTATCAAGCAGATCAGCGATGCTATTGCCAGTCTCGCCACTGAAGGCTTTACGTTCATCGCCGATGAAGCGAAAAAACTCACCGAGTATCTGAAGGAAAACCCCACCGCGATTAAGGATACCATCGACAGTGCCAAAGTTTTGGCCGAAACCGTTGGCGGGATTGTGGGGTTTGTTGTGGATCTCGCTAAGGGGTTTAAGGATGCGGGGGGCGGTAGTACCGCCTTGACCGAGATTTTCGATGATTTACGAGTCATCTTTGGCGATGTAAATAAGGAGGGTTCATCCTTCGGTGAAACGCTGGGATGGTGTTTGGGTGTTGTGCAGGATATTGTCGATTCCCTCGGCGCAATGTTCATCCTAAAAACCATCACAGGTATTGCGCGTGATCTTAGCGAGGCTACCAGCTTTCAGGATGCTGTGCTGAAACGCTGCAACGAAAGTTATGCCGCGATGAAAGGTTGGCTTGACAAAAATCAATGGGTGAGCCAAGCGATCGGCAAGGTTTGGGAGTTTATTGTCGGTGTGGTGAAAGCTGTACTATCACCCTTCAACAACGTTTACAACATCATCGATCAGTCTGTTCAGAAGACAGGGCTATTCAAAGACCAGTGGAACGGCATGAAACAGACGTTCTCAAACGTCTTCGGGTGGATTAATGAGAAGGTGATTCAGCCGATCATCTCAGCTAAGGAGCATCTAGCCGGGTTGATTGGCATGGGTGGCAATGGTGGTGATAATAACGCTAATAATGGCCCTCTCAGCAGTCAAAGTAACACGTTTAAGGATGTAGTCGTTACGTCTGCGGTTGATGGTGACGGCCAACCGGGGATGGATTATGTCACCGAAGCAAATAATGGTAACGGTGGTAGGGGTGCTTGGGTACCGTCGCTAACCGCTGGTAAGGTAATCGAGGTTCGGAACGATAACCGGGAGCTTACCGACGGTTCGGGTGAGCAAGGTTATGGTAATGTCGCCATTGTCCGCACATTGGATGAAAAATCCGGTGAGTTTGTTGACTTGCTTTATGCCCACTTTGATAAATTGACCGTAAAGGTCGGGGATGAAGTGGCAGTGGGTACCGTACTGGGTACACAAGGTCGAACCGGATCAACGACCGGAGCGCACACATCAGTGGACTTTTACGGTAAAGATTCAAACCAGGCAACGGCTGCATCGTTGGCGATGCGCGATCGGCTAGCTAATGATTTAGCTAGTGGTGCGGGTGGGTTGAACGGGCGCATCGGTCAACGTGAACAGATGGGGCCAGCCATGCCGTCCAGTGGGGGTGGCGGCGGTTCATGGCGCAAAGAAGCATGGGATGCCTACAAGCATCAAGGTTTTAGTGATGAGGCTGTAGCGGCACTTGTGGGAGCGATCCAACAAGAAAGCCAAGGTAATCCGAACGCTGTAGGTGATGGCGGGCAGGCTAACGGGATTTTGCAATGGCATCCTGATCGACGTGACAGTAAATACACGCCGGGTAATTTCCGTGGTCAGTTGGCGTATTCATTGCATGAGATGGATACCGATTACACTAAGATTAAGCCCGATCTAAAAAATAATAAAAATCTCGATCAATCAATTGAACTTGTGCGCCGATGGATTCGACCAGGGGAATTTGGCAACCGCACCGAATATGCACGTCAGGCATTAAGCGAGTTTGGCGGGTCATCGGGTGGTGGGTATTCACCCACACAGCAGGCAACACAACAGATCAAGCAGGTCACGCAACAGGCAACGGCACAAGCCAAACAAGTGGTATCCAAGGCCACACAACCCAACTACCCGCTACTCCAACTCACCGTTCCTGGCGGTGAAACCTACAAGGGTGGTACTACGGGCGGTGTAAAATCTGATACAAGTATCAAGCAAGCGGCGGAGGATGCCAAGCGTAAGCAAGCGGCGGAGGATGCGTACAAATCGGCTGCTGAAGCCGTCAGCAAGGCCCGGAAGCGAATTGATACAGCGCTGGATCAGAAACGATTGCAGGAAGATACCAAGCGCGAGACTGAAAACCAGACGCAGTTGAATAAGTTTAGGGAGAGTCGGATCGGACTAACTGACAGCACGGCCATCGAAGGTAGTCAGCAGTCCGAAAAGCTCTATAAATTAGAGTTCGATGCAGCGTCGGATCGTCTGAAAATCGAGCGTGAGATTGCCGACCTGAAGACGGCCCGATCGCTGAAATCGGCTGATCTCAAGTCGAAGAATCCCAACCTTGTGGATGGGGCAACCGACAGCACCACCGACTATTCCGCCGCGATCAAGACGAAGGAATCACAGCTTAAAAATATCAGTAAAATCAACGCTGAAAATCTGCGTTTAACCAATCTCGAACAGGATGCAACCAATGAACTCGCTAATCGCGACCTAGACCGCGCTCAGACCGCACAGGAACAGGTCAACGCATCAAATGCCCTACTCCGTTCGTTGAAGTCCCAGAAGTCCGAAATCGTGGGTGTGGGGGATGAAGCGGATCGACAGCGTGAACTGATTGATTTAGATATTGATTCCGCCGAAACCTTGGCTAAGTTCGCGTCCGAGCGGTTGAAGCTGGAACAGGACATTACCGACAAAACCGCAGAACGGGGCAAACTGCCGACTGACAGCGTGGCCTACGAACAATTGGGCAAAGCCATCGACGGGATTAAGCTCAAACTCACAGACCTACAGTCACAGGCGAATTTCGAGCTAAAAATCATCTCGGATAAGGAACTCAAGGCCAGCCAAGACTACCTGGAAAATCTCCGCAAAATCGCTGAAGAAACTTCACGGCTTGCTTCTACCGAAATCGAAAACGTCGCGCTATCGGATGCCGATCGCTTGGCAGGTGATGCCCAACAGCGTTACCGACGCAATGGTAAGTATGATTCGCAGGGCCAGAACATGGAAGCCCAAAGCATCCGTGATAAGTTTGCCATCGACCGTGATCGGTCACGGGAATCCATTAGGGCACAGACTAAGGAACTCAATAAAAATGGCTTGGTTCGGTCGGAGGGTCAAGAGAATCAGTTGATTAGCAACTCTGATTTAGAGCTTACCCGTAAGGCTGAAGACAGTTTGGGTAACATCAAAACGCTGGGTCAAGAGGTTGCGGGGATGTTTGTGGGAACCTTCCAAACGGCTTTAGATGGGTTATTTGATGGCACCAAAAGCCTAGGGCAGGCATTGGGTGACATGTTGGGGGATTTCAGCAAGCAGCTCTTTTCACTTGCTTCTAGTAATATCCTGCAATCGTTATTCGGTGGATTACTGGGCGGTGGCTTTGGCCTGGGTGGCACCGCACCGATCAAGCTGTCGGGTGGGTTTCTTCCAACGGCATACAACGGTGGTATCGCCAACTATGCAGGCGGTGGCATAATCGACGCCATGAACCGAGAACGTGTGCAGAGCGGAGGACTCCAACCCATCCTCGCAGTGCTGAATCAGGGGGAAATGGTGATCCCGGCTAAACAGACATCCGAACTCCGCAAGCTGATGGGTTCCAGTATTGGGAACTTTGCAGGGGGTACACCAGGCGGTGCAGCAATGGGTAATGCACTCGTTAATGGTGCCACGTCAAACTCCCCTGGAGGACTCACGATCGCGGGTGGTATCACCATCAACTCATCGGGTAACGAAGCCTACGATGCTAAAAAGTTCACCGATACAGTGAGAACAATTTGGCACGATGAAGCACAGCGGGCCATGCGCGATGGTGGCATTATGGCACCACTGCAACGTCGCTAACTCTGATCACCAATCCACATCGATTCGATCCACGTCATGCGTCGATCTGCGTGTTTAGGCCCACAGGATTGCCACCGATAATGTCCTTTTCGCCAGTGCGATCTAGGGCTTGCATGAGAGCCTCCTAGAGGTTCGTTACTACATCCTTGGTAGTCTTTACCGAGATAGCGATAATAACGCCCTGTAGGGGGCTTCTCGCTGGGCTGATATACCCGACCCCTCGTCTCACAGGGGCCGATCAGTTTTTTGCCATAGCTAAGGGTCAGTAGTACGTTTATACTGATTCTATTGATTAGATGGGTTAGATCTGGTTCGGGCTGGTCTGGATTTAGTATCGGTTGGCGAGGGGAAAATGTACCCCGGATCTGAAACAGCTTGCCGTCCTTAGTCGCGATCGCGAAGACTCGGTAAGCATCGTGTTTTTCGGCATATGCGAACCAAAGAAAATCAACCTTATACCCATACTCACGGGTCATAAAATTTAGCGGTAACGCGACGGTGAATGATGGTAGGACGGCTTTGTATTCGGGATCGGCGGGTGGCAACGGCCCATTACAAAAGCAATCCAGCAACTTCGGATCTGCGATATAGACCGGGCAATCATCCACTTGCTGATTAATCCAGTGTATGAGGATGTGATCGTCTTGCTCATGAAACATACCGAGCGCAGTTAGTGCCGCGTCTGTCAGATTGCCATATTGGCGGGGTAGTTTAATCATTGGTAAAAATGGTATAATAGTACTATCGTATCTTATCCGCCTGCGAGTGGCGATGATGCGGCCCGCTGTTCCTCGTTTGTGTCGTTGGTTTCTTGCTCATTGTGTTTCTGCTAGGGGTGCTGTAATGCACCCCTTTTTCATGGGGGCTATGCGGCGATTCTCCGTAGTCGATTGAGCCAATTGTGTTTGGCGCGGGTATCGTTCAGTCCCGATCTGGTGACTAATATTCGGCGGTTTCCATTGGCCCAAAACTCATGGCTTCCCCGGCAATGCCGATCGAACGTGTAACCATATTGTTTGAGGATGCGGGTCATTTGGTGATAGCTCATGATTCATCAAAGGGTTTATTTGTCAATAGTAATTAGTCAATTTGTAGGGGTGTAAATTAATTCACCCCGTGGCGTCGTGGCTCTAAGGCTGGCCCGTGGCTCTATGGCTGGCTCTATGGTTTTGAGGGTTTAGCACACCCCAGGCATAGAGCCATGCAGCCACGGGCAATCCCAACTACTCCGAAATAGTGACAGGCGGCACGTATTCCAATCGAGTAGAAATGCGATTCCCACTAATCGGAACATCCACCCAATTCACCCGATCGTCTTCCAGTAATAGCACCTCAAAATCCTCATCCCATAGCTCACGTTGTACTGTAGACAGCGATCCGCGTAGTTTTGAGATTGTCATGTAGGATTCGGCCGATGTCAACTTGTCCACGCAGATTTGGAGCAAGTCAATTTCAGGCGGTGCGATCGGGGCGGCTAAATCCCGCTCTAGTTTAGCCACATCTTTTGATTGCTGAAAGCTCTTGGCTGTGTTGGTTTCAGCAGCCAAGGGCGCGGGTACCCGTTGGGGCAATGCGGGCGGCTTGCCCAGGATTGACCATTGTTTGTCAGCCCAAAAGATGCGGCTTGCCCCTTCTCGCTGCCAGTATCGTGCTTCCTCCGCCGTGGGTTCGACAATCCCAGCATCCGGCCAATTACGGGCGGCTTGCCCCACCAACGAACCGTTGTAGGGAATCTTGCTCATGACTCCGGTGGCAGGGTTCGACCATTCGATCGATTGCCCTGGCGCGACGGATAGAATCAGCGGGACGAATGACTTAACCACTTTGGCTTCCTCGCGCATCACAGCGGCTTGGAATGTTGGCGCGATTGCCCACACCGACCGACCGCACCCGATACCGTTGGATGTTAGGGCAGCGGCCTTGGGGGACAAGACATTCCAAAACTCATCCATTCCGGTGCGGACTTTGAGGGCCAAATTAACCCATTCGTCCACTACCAAAATCGCATTGTTGGACTTGTGGAACTGCTCAATGATGCTGATAGCATCCTTCACCAGTGAGATCGCATCAGCAGGATTGCCGCCATTAATGTCGCCGATCGCTACTCGGTCAGCATGGGCGAATGCTTCACGGTTGCCTTGCCCGTGGTCGCTTAAGTTGATGTAGTAAACCTCCGTGCCCTTCTCCCGCTTAATCACCAATGACGCGGCGGCGGCGCTACTGGTCTTGCCTGTGCGCTGGCTGGCGAGGATGAAGTAGCAGAGAAACGGGTTATCGGCCAATTGTAGGAATAGGGAACGTTCATTTTGGGGAACGGCTAAAGCTGTGCTAGTTGTCGGTTCTGGCTGGTTTTTTGTGGTTGTTTGAGGAACTGAAGAAGCGGGAACGTCGATCGCTTGTTTGTCCGGGTCAAGCGAGGGAAAGGAGGCGCGATCGGCTTCTGGGATAAAATCCCAAACCTCACCCCGCTCTATTTTGTGGGTGACTTCGTTGGCTTTGCGCCGTTGCTCCATAAACTTGTCAGCAGTTAAGGCTAGGACGACCAACGGCCCTACACCGGGGAATATCACATTCGCCAATAGGGCTAGCAATACACCACCGACAAGGGTTTTAGTTTGGTCAGGCTTGGACTGAATGGCGATAGTCTTGGCAATCTGGAGATCATCGGCATTGGATTTCAGGAGTGCTTCAATCTGATTTCGAGAGAGAGAGTTCATTGTCGATTGCCTCCATTGGCAAAAAGCAGCCCGATCGGGATGAGTCCGATCGGGCCAAAGTGATTTATTCAGGTGGAACTATTCAGCAGCATTGCGGGCCAGGTCGATGAAGCCGTTAAATAGCTTCCACACCTTGTAGGCGACTTCGACACCGAACATCGCGAACAAACCCACCGCCACGTTTTGAAGGTCGATGTCACTCACCTGGGGCGCGGCAAAGAAGACCCCCAGCCGATCGTATCCACCAACGATCGGCGGGTAAAACCGCATCACCAGGAATAGATCGATCAGGTAGGCGATGGCGCGGGCTGAGTTGGCATCATCCAGCCACTTGGTTGGAATGGCGTTGTATGTCCGTTTCAGATTGGCGACGGCTTCAGAATCATCGTCGCTGGTCTTGATGGCGCGGTATTGTCCGGCCCATGCGATCAGGTTCAACATCATTTGCGGGCTGTCGGAAAGCAGGACAGGCAACATCTGAAGAATCTGCAAGACGAACCACAGGATTAATCCGGCCAGAAACACCGTCAATGCGCCACCCCCGGACAGGAGCCAACCCAACATCGGGACTTTCAGCAGCATGGGCATAATCCCCAGCTTCGCCAAACTTGCCCCAAACATCCCGCAGATGTTGACGTAGGGTTGGACATTGGACAGGACGATCCCACCCGCGACCATGTACAGGGCAAAGCGGGCCGATCGTAACAGGGCACTTGATCCAGACTTGCGCGGGATAGTGGCGGCGGTGCCTTTCTCGAATTCAACACCGGGAACTTCATCAGTCTTGGGGGCGGGATTCTTCCCTGGCTTGAACTGCTCAAAGAACGACTGTAGAGCGTCTTTCATGATCTGTTCAGTGCTTTTGCCCTTGCCCTTTTCACCTTCGGCTTGGGGCGTGTTGTCAGTTGTCGTGGTCATGGTGATTACCTATTGTGCGTTTTGCTTGATGTTGATACCGCGTTGCTGGTAGCGTTCGATCGCGGCTTTGATGACACCCTGATCCATCGTCCGTGCTTCCAGTCCAGCCACCGGGGCGGGCTTGCCGTTCCAGGTACCGGGAATGATTTGGGCGGTGAAACCGTTGGCATCACAGACCACATTCCCCACCGACAACGGGACGGTAGACTTTGCCACCCATACCGGGGCACCGATGACGATCGCCATGCTGTCACGTTCATTGAGCGACGAAACGATCAACTGACAGTTGGCGGCATAACGGGCATCAGCGATCGGGGCTTGCTGTTTCAGCTTGTCCATCGCGATTTGGCGGGCTTGGGTTTCGGCTCCATCGGCTTGCCGTTGTTGGCGGGTGGCTTGCCCCTGTTGCATTTGAGCCTGGACATTACCAAAGCCGCCCCCGATCGTCGATTGGTAGAGCACCAGGGCAGCGTTCCAGGGAATGACACCGAAACAGCGGGGAGGAGCAAAACTGGCGGATATTCGGCAAATGTTCACGGCACTCGAACGGGATGGCTATGGTGAGGTTTCCGGCACGGGTGCCAAGCTGACCTTTACCGCATATCCATCACGCCAAGTTGCGATCGCTGAGTCGCCTTCGATCGAACCAACTGCCGAAGCCGCAGTGATCGAATACAACTGGTCTGAGGAGGTGGCCTAATGCAAGCATTAGATCTACTGCTCCCCGCCGAAGTTCGTCTGATGCTGGGGGGCATCTCCGCGAAGACTCTACAGCGGTACCGCGATGCCCACTGGCACGAAGGGATCCACTATTTTAAGCCAGTGCAAAAAATCACCTACAATCGCCCGCTGATTGAAGATTGGATCAAGAATCGCCATAGCAACCCTATGGCACATCATGCCGCCATGGAAGCATGGCTGAAAGATAATCAGCGAAGGGGTAACGGTCGTAAGGCCGGATAGTTGGGTTATCAGCTTTAGGTTTGTGGTGTTAGTCATCTTCGGCTAGCACCATTTTTTCTATGGATCCACATCTACCGCTATTAGATATGTGTCTAATCAATATTTTGTAGATGGTTTGTAGATAGTTGTAGATAGTCACTATCTACAACTGAAACTACTGCTATATAAGGTTTATAAGGTAGTTTTTAACGTTTGTAGATTTTGTAGATACTTTTCACACTTTTCTATGAATCTCTCTAGCCGTTGAACTGGTATCAAATCGGTATACCAGTTCTGGCAATAGCGGAAACCCTTAACTATAAGCACTTGTGGCGGTATAACACTTCGTTCGGGACGAAGGGGTCGTAGGTTCAAATCCTATCATCCCGATTGGTCAAAACCCCCTCTAGCAGGGGTTTTTGTTGTATCTGGGGAATGGCGCAAATCACTGGATGGTGGCGGCGAATTCGGTCAGGATTTGTTGGTGAATGGGGCCGATCGGACGACTTGCTTGGGCCACTGGAGAATAGTGGGTGCCCGATCGGATGTCAGCGATCGTCAGGAGGCCCATGTCCCAACCTTCACCCAGGATCAATTCGTCTAAACCCACCATCAACGGCGCATGGAAGACATGGCGAATCGCCGTTGCATCACGGTAAACCCGAAATTTTGCCACTTGGGGTAATGGGTAGGCAATCTCTTCGATCAGGCTTAGGCATGGGGAATCGTTGATCAGGCTTATTTTTGGTCAATATAGCGTTCGCCGTTGCTCGATCGGACGATGCCATGCACCTTGACTTGGGCGTGGCGCTGGGGCGAACGATTGCGGGTCAAGACCCAAACGCTGCCGGAGGCATCTTGGACTTCGTACAGCGATTGCTTGATCAGGGGGGCGATCGCCACGACTTTGCCTTGGACGACGACGGCGGTGCCTTCGACGCGGGGGCCAAGGTCGCCAATTTTGGTGGCAGGCGTTGGATCCAAGCCGGAAAGGACTTCGGCGGGATTGTGGTCGCAGGCGGTGGTTCCGGCGCTGAGGGCGAAGGTCAGAAAGACTAGGGGAAGACGACGGGACAACATACGCAAAACCTCGGACACCAAACGAGCAATCAGGGTCTAGTTTAGCCGCAGATCTCCCGCCTGCTCCGTATTTTGTTGGGTGAAGTTGGTTAATTTTCAGACGCCGAAATGCGGTTTAGCTGCGGAGAACCGATCGGCCGCTGCCGCCATATTGCGAAACCTGAATTTTCACCCCGATCGGGTGCATTGCGGGGGCGGGATCTGCGAGACTAGAAACACGATCTATTTCCCACGGTTTTATGCCCGCTCAATTGCTTGATGGAAAGGCGCTCGCGGCCCAGATGTACGACGCGATGTCCGCCCAAGTCCAAGAATTACAATCCCAACATGGTCGCGCCCCCGGTCTGGCGGTGCTCATGGTGGGTGACAATCCCGCCAGCGCTGCCTATGTCCGCAACAAAGAACGGGCCTGCGCCAAGGTCGGCATCGTCTCCTATGGCAAACATTTTCCCGCCGACGTCAGCCAAGCCGCATTGACCGACACCATCCACGCCCTGAATCAGGACGATCGGGTGGATGGCATTCTGGTGCAGCTCCCCCTGCCCGGCGACCACCTAGATTCGACTGAACTATTGCTGGCGATCGACCCCGACAAAGACGCCGATGGACTTCACCCCGATAACCTCGGACGACTGGTACGCGGCGAACCGGGCTTGCGTAGTTGCACCCCAGCGGGCGTGATGGAACTGCTCAAAGCCTACAATCTGCCGATCGCGGGCAAAACTGCCGTGGTGATTGGTCGCAGCATTTTAGTCGGCAAACCGCTGGCGCTGATGCTGCTGGAGGAGAATGCCACAGTGACGATCGCCCATTCCCGCACCCCGGATTTGGCGGCGGTCGCCCGCTCCGCCGATATTCTCGTCGCGGCTGTGGGGCGGCCCAATCTAGTCACAGCGGACATGGTGAAGCCCGGAGCCGTGGTGATCGATGTGGGGATTAACCGGATTGACACAGCCGATGGCAAGGGCCGTTTGGTCGGCGATGTGGATTTCGAGGCGGTGCTGCCGATCGCCAGCTACATCACTCCGGTTCCCGGCGGCGTTGGCCAAATGACGGTTGCGATGCTGCTACAGAATACGGTATTAAGCTATTGCTGGCGGTACGGCAAAACTTAGGCTTGGCGATACGTTGCTTCACAAAGTCCGGTGCTGGGGCGGCCAGCGTTGAATGCGGTTTTAATCTGGAGGCGGTTGGTGATGGTGATGATGCGTGAAAAGTTCGATCTGAAGGCTTATCTAGCGGAAAAACAGCCGTTGGTGGAGGTTGCCCTCGATCGCTGTCTCACTGTGACCTACCCCGAAACTGTCTACGAATCGATGCGCTATTCGCTCCTCGCGGGCGGCAAACGACTCCGACCGATCCTCTGCCTCGCCACGGCAGAAATGCTAGGCGGCACGATCGCCAGTGCGATGCCCACGGCCTGCGCCTTGGAAATGGTGCATACGATGTCGTTGATCCATGACGACTTGCCCTCCATGGACAACGACGACTTCCGACGCGGCAAACCCACCAACCACAAAGTCTACGGCGAAGCCGTGGCGATCCTCTCTGGTGATGGCCTGCTGGCCTTTGCGTTTGAACACGTGGCCAAGGACACTCAGGGCGTCCCGATCGAACGCGTCCTCCAAGTGATTATCCAATTAGGCCAGGCATTTCACAAGCTGGTCTGCGGTCAGGTCGTGGATATTATGTCCGAAGGGCAGAGCGACATGACGATCGACACCCTGACCTACATTCACAACCACAAAACCTCGGCACTACTCGAAATCTCCGTCTTGAGCGGCGCGATTTTGGCCGGGGCCAGTGACGCGGATCAAGCCAAGCTGCTGCACTATGCCAAAAATATTGGCCTCGCCTTCCAGATCGTGGATGACATCCTCGACATCACCGCAACGAGCGAAGAATTGGGCAAATCCGCTGGCAAAGATTTGGCCGCCGAAAAACTCACCTATCCGAAGCTCTGGGGCATCGACGAATCCCGCCGCCAAGCCGATTTGCTCGTGGCCGAGGCGAAGGAAATCGTCGCGGTTTATGGTGACAAAGCCGCGCCCCTGATGGCGATCGCCGACTACATCACCGCCCGCAAGCACTAGCCGGGCCTGTTCGGAATGCCCGTCACCTTGTACGCTTGTAGGCTGTAACCCTTGGAGAATTTGAAGCCCATGCCGTCCCTCACCAGTATTTTGGAGAATCGTATCCTGCTGGTGGCCCTGGCCGCTTGTCTGATCGCCCAAGGCGCTAAAGTATTTGTCGAATTGGCCCAGTATCGCCGCCTGAATTTCAAGGTGATGGTGGAATCGGGCGGGATGCCTAGTTCGCACTCCGCCCTGGTCACGGCCCTGGCCTTTGGCGTCGGCGCGGCCACGGGCTGGAATAGCGTCGAATTCGCGATCGCTACAGTATTCGCAATCATCGTGATGTATGACGCCGCAGGCGTCCGGCAGGCATCGGGGAAGCAGGCGCAGCTATTGAATCAGGTCATTAGCGAACTCTTCCAAGGCGACCATCATTTGACCGAGCTGCGGGTGAAGGAATTGTTGGGGCATACGCCGTTGCAGGTGACGATCGGCGGGATTTTGGGCGTGGCGATCGCATTGGTCGCAGAGCTGTTTCGGTAATTTGAGGAGGCTGTATGAAAAGTTGGTTAGCCGCGAGTATGTTCATCCTCGGATTCCCGGCAGTGGGATTGGCCCAGATTCAGCCGCCGATCGTGACTCCAGCTCCCGCCACATTCAAAGTCGTCTACCCGCCCGCAAAGCATACGACCACCGCGAAGCAGATTTTCTTGATCGGGACAGCCCCGATCGCGGGCACCGTCTTAGTCAACGGCCAACCGATCGCCCGATCGGCAGCGGGGCATTTTGTCCCGAGTTTCCCGCTGAAGTTGGGTGAGAACCGCTTCAAACTGCAATACCAGGGCCAAACCCTAACGATCAATGTCACGCGGGAAGCCACCACGATCGCCCCCGTCACAGGCGCAACCTTCGCTGCCGATTCGCTCCAGCCGATCGCCGATCAGAGTCGGTTATCCGGGGAACCGATATGTCTAGGGGCGATCGCGGCGGCGGGAGCCACGGTGCAGGCAACGATCGCGGGTCAAACGATCGATCTCGCGCCCCAACCCACAGTCATCCTGCCCGACAACAAAGCCGTGCTAACGGGCAAAGCCCAAGCCCAGGAAAGCTTTGCGGGGCAGTATAGCGGCTGTGTCACCTTGACCAAACCGGGGGAAACCACCGTCCAATATCGCACCCGCCTCCAGGGCAAAACCCTCCAAGCCACGGCTCCCGGCAAGGTGAAGGTGCTGAATCCGAGCCAACTGGCCGTGGCGGAAGTGATCACCGACCAAGGCGTGGCCCGCACGGGGCCGAGTCCGGATTTCTCGCGGCTGACGCCGTTGCCCAAGGGCACGCGGGCCAGTGTCACGGGCCGCGAAGGCGACTGGCTGCGGCTCGACTACGGCGCTTGGATCAAGCAAGTGGAAACCAAAGCCGTGATCCAACCCCTGCCACCCCGCAGCCAAGTCCGAGGCGTGATCTCCCGCCAGCAGGGGGATTGGACAGAAATGATTTTCCCGTTGCAAACGCCTGTGCCCGTGGCAGTGCAGCAGTTGCCCCAGAGTTTCGTCCTGTCGCTCTACAACACCACAGCTCAAACCGACACGATCAAGCTAGTGGATAATCCGACGATCGAGCAAGTCACCTGGCAGCAGATCAACCCCAACCAAATCGACTACCGCTTCCAACTCAAAACCGCCCAGGCATGGGGCTACAAACTGCGCTACGAAGGCAGCAGCCTGATCGTCTCGCTAAAAAATCCCCCACCCAAAGCCACCAATCCCCAACAACCGCTCAAAGGCATCAAAATCCTGCTCGATCCCGGCCATGGCAGCGCCGCCGATCCTGGCTCCACGGGGCCAACGGGACTCCCCGAAAAAGACGTCACCCTAGTCGTATCCAAAAAACTCCGCGATCGCCTAGTCAAACTCGGAGCCACGGTCGAACTCACCCGCGAAGGCGACGACGACATCCTGCCCAACGATCGGGCCACCAAAATCAATACCACCGCCCCCACGATCGCCCTCAGCATCCACTACAACGCCCTCCCCGACGACGGCGACGCCCTGAATACCCGTGGCGTTTCGGCCTTCTGGTATCATCCCCAGGCCCAGAGTTTGGCCAGCTTTTTGGCGCAATATGTGGTGCAGAACATGGGGCGACGCGCCGATGGCGTCATGTGGAACAACCTCGCCGTCACCCGTCCGGCCACTGCGCCCTCGGTATTAATCGAACTGGGCTACATGATCAACCCCGACGAATTTGAATGGGTCAGGAATCCGCAACAGCAGGAAAAGTTAGCCGATACATTGGCCGCAGGGATTGTGGAATGGTTTGCGACGCGGCGGTAGGGGCGCGTTTTCTGCGCCCATCCAGAATTTACGCATCCAATGGACAAGAGTTCTCAGAATCAGGATATTACAACGGCAAAACAGTACTGGAAAGCCTATCAGGAGCGACCATGACGATCAAAAGCATAAGTTACCATCCATCGTTGATCGATCGGCTGAAAAATCCTACCTACGCGGCGGCTTTTTTGAATGCGATCTTAGAAGAAGCCGAACCGGAAGCGGATTTGCTCAAATCTGCACTGCTTGATGTTTCCGAGGCGCTTGGTACAAAGATGGCTCCACACGACCTGCAAGCCCATCAATCTCGACTCAATACGTTACTGAAGACCGCCAACCCGTTGTCGATCGCTGACTTGATGAATTGGTTAGAACCGTTTGGATTGCGGTTACTGGTGATGGCCAATGACGCAACTGAATCCCTGCCAGTGATTGATGCGGCAAGTTAGGAATTTTTTGGCCGGTTCCCGATCGATAATTCCCGTCCGCCATCGTCGGTATGGCTCAACGTCACCAGCCAATAATCCTCCGGCAAATACGGCAACCGATCGGCCCATTCGATCGCCACAATCCCCGGCTCAACTTCAATCCCTTCCCAATAGCTCTCTAGGTTCAACCCCACCACTTCAGCGGGTTCAAGCCGATACAAATCCAGGTGATACAGCGGCACCCGACCGTCGTGGTATTCGTTAATCAGCGTGAACGTGGGACTGTCGATCGACTCGCGAATCCCCAATCCGGCCCCAATCCCCTGCACCAAACTCGTCTTCCCCGCCCCCAAATCTCCCTGCAACAACAACACCGTCCCCGGCGGCAATTGCTCCCCTAACGCCACCCCAAAGGCATGAGTCGCTGCGGCATCGGGTAATTTAACGCATCCCTCTAACTCCCCCAGAATTGGTTCCTGCATCTCATCCATGACCTAATACCGATCGTACCCTTCAATTAATTCCGTACTCTCTCGATCGTACCAGCGCAATAGCACCCGCGCCAAGCGCTCGGAATTGTGGCGAATATAGCCCGTGTTGGGATCTTCATCGATCACATCGGCCCGAATCACCCGCCGCCCCAACTGCAACACCTCCTCAAAATCCAAATACACGGGTTTCGCATTCTCCGCCACATACCGCCGCAACGCCTTCTCCGACGGTAACCGCCGCTGAATCAGCACCGCATCAAATAACTTGCGATGGCCACAGGCTCGATCGATCGCCCGAATGTGATCGGCCACGGTGTAATCATCCGTTTCTCCCGGCTGGGTCATCACATTGCAGACATAGACGCTGGGAATCCGCCGCCGGGCAATCACGTCAGCAATCTCCGGTACCAGCAAATTCGGAATCACACTGGTATACAAGCTCCCCGGCCCGATCACGATAAATTCGGCCTCCTCGATCGCCCTTAAGGCCCGTGGCAAGGCCGGAGGATTATCCGGCGTACAGCCAAATTGGACAATCTTACCGCCTGCTTCGGTGATATTCGATTCGCCTTCCACCCGCCGCCCATCCGACAGCTCCGCCCACAACTGCACATCGCTCAAAGTCGCAGGCAACACATCCCCCCGAATCGCCAACACCTTCGAGCTGGCAATCACCGCCTGCTCCAGATCCCCCGTCACCTCGCTCATCGCCGTCAGAAATAGGTTGCCAAAGCTGTGGCCGCTCAGATCCCCCGCCGTGAAGCGGTAGCAAAACAGTTCCGTCAGCAGTTTTTCCTCGTCGGCCAAGGCGGTGAGACAGTTGCGAATGTCGCCCGGTGGCAGGACGCCGATCTCGCGCCGGAGTCGCCCGGAGGAGCCGCCGTCGTCGGCCACCGTCACCACCGCCGTCAGATTCGTGCTGAGGATTTTCAGGCCCCGCAATAGGGTCGAGAGTCCGGTGCCGCCGCCGATTACGACGATTTTGGTGCCCCGACTGCGACGGCGGTGATTCAGCAGCACATCGACCAAATGTTCATCCCGATCGGGACTCAGTACATCGCTAATCGTCCCCAACGTCCGCTTCTGACCCCAAAAAATCAACCCCAATCCCACCAGCACGACGATCGGCCCACTCACATGATTCGGCACCACCTGGGTAAAGGCCAACAGCAACGTCCGCGATCGGGCCACGGCATCGGCCACGGGCTGCAGCTTCGTCGCGATCGCAATGCCCAAACCCACCAGCACCACCCCACTGGCACTCATCACCATCCACCGCTTCAGCGACAACCCCGGCGACAACCACTTAAAGCCTTGGCTCAACCACAGCGGCGTCCGATCAACCATCGCCGTGGCCCGATCCTCAAATGCACTTTTGATCTCCGCTGGGGTATCCCGCCGCAGATTGCGCAGGGTGGATTTCCACAGCCGATGCGGATTGAACGGTTTACGCATAAATCAAGGCGTTGGGCCAACCTGAATGGGAATCGCGATGGGAAAACGGAAATTCGACTGGGGATCGATCGTCACTTCAGAGGACTCAACGTTCCATTGTACCCAGTCGCTGGGTCGCCGCTGATCCGTGATCGGGCGGATTAACCAGGGGATGGGGCGCGATCGCGCCGGAATTTCCGCCAAAATCGGCCCGCCACCAACGGTGCGGGCCACGTCCCCAGGACTACGCCCCGCGATCGAGCCACACCCGCGCAATCTCATCCCATGGACAGAGAACTTTTTGCGTTAACTTAATGAGAAGCTACGATAGGGTGATCCCGGTGGATCATTGATCCCACTCTTTTGCCGGATCCTTCTTCCGCCCGTTCTGCCACTATTAAGACCATGACCGAGCCATTAGTCGCATTTCGAGGCGTCAGCAAAAGTTTTGGCAATAACCTGATCCTCGACCACATCGATCTGGATATCTATCCCGGTGAAGCCGTTGCCATCATTGGCCCCTCGGGGACAGGCAAATCGACTGCGCTGCGGATCATTGCGGGCTTGACCGCCCCCGACTCCGGCGAAGTCTACATGCGGGGCAAATTGCGTCAGGGACTGGCCGAGGATCAGCGCGAACCGCTGGGCATTGGCATGGTCTTTCAGCAGGCGGCCCTGTTTGATTCGCTGACGGTGGATGAGAATGTCGGCTTTCTGCTGTATCAACATTCGCGGCTGAAGCGCCATCACATCCGCGAACTAGTGCGGGAACGGCTCGAAATGGTCGGCCTGTCGGATATCAGCGATCGCTATCCGGCGGAGCTATCGGGCGGGATGCGCAAGCGGGTCAGCTTTGCGCGGGCCATCATGGCCAATCCCGACCACCCCGAAGAGCGACCCGACCTGTTGCTGTATGACGAACCGACGGCGGGACTTGACCCGATCGCCTCGACGGTGATTGAGGATCTGGTGCGGCAGTTGCAGCAGATCAATGGGGGCAGCTACATCATGGTGACTCACCAGGACAGTACGATTCGGCGTACCGCCGATCGGGTTATCCTGCTATATCAGGGGAAGGTACAGTGGCAGGGCAAAGTCCATGAAATCGACACCACGGATCATCCGATGGTGCGGCAATTTTTCAGCAGTAGTATCGACGGACCGATTCAGGTTACTGGGTAGAGGCATATGCGTTCACGAATCATGCGAGAAGGCTCCTTGGGGCTGTTGATCCTGGCGGGAGCCACGGTGTTTGGGGCCAGTATCATGTGGCTGAAGGGCATGAATCCGGCCAATCGCAGTTTTACGATCCTGGTGAATTTTCCGACGATCGCGGGCGTCCAGACTGGTTCATCCGTGCGCTATCGCGGCGTCGCCGTGGGCCGGATCACCGATATTAAAACCAGTTCCACGGGGGTCGCCGTGAAGATTTCCGTTGCCCCTGCCGATCTGGTGATTCCGGCGGACGCCCTCGCCACGATCGACCAATCCGGCCTCCTGGGCGAAAATGTGCTCAACCTCTCCCCCAAAACCGAAGAAATCCCCCAGGTCAGCGCCAAACCCCTCGATCCGGACTGTAATCGGGCGATGATCCTCTGCGATGGGGCGCAGATTGGCGGCACACTGGGGATCAGCACCGATGCCCTGGTCAAATCCAGCATCCGCTTTGCCGATCTCTACGGCCAACCGGAGTTTTATGAGAATTTGAATCGCCTCACGGCCAACTCCGGCAAAGCGGCGGGCGAAATCGCCACGATGAGTAAGGAATTTGGCGTCCTGGCCCGATCGTTCCGCCAAGAACTCGGCACCTTTTCCGGCACCGCCGTCTCCCTCAGTGGCGCGGCCAATCAAGCCGGACTCGCGGCCAATCAAGCCGGACTCACCGCCAGCAAAGCCAGTGTCAGCCTCGATCAGATCAATGGCCTGATGGCCGAAAATCGCGGCACCTTGGTTTCGACCCTGGAGAATATCAACCAGACCAGCAGCACCCTGCGCGTCAGCGTCGATCAACTGCCAGGGACAATCGACAGGTTCCAGCGCAGCCGCCTCCTCACCGACCTCGAAACCCTCTCCGCCAACGCCGCCGCCGCTTCGCTGAACCTGAAGAACGCCTCCCAATCCTTCAACAACCCCGCCACCCTCACCAGCTTGCAGCAAACCCTCGACGCCGCCCGCGCCACCTTCCAGAACGCCCAAAAAATCACCGCCGACTTAGATGAACTAACGGGCGATCCGGCCGTGCGCCAGCAGTTCAAAGACGTGATCAAAGGCTTCGGCCAACTGCTCTCCTCCAGCGAGCAATTGCAACAGCGCGCCGTCTACGCCCAACAAATGGAACCCGCCGCCCAGCAAATGACTCTCCAACGGGATTTGGCCCTCCAGCGCCAATTGGCCTTGCAGCGTCAGTTGGCCTTGCAGCCGCAAGCGGCTCCCACCGCCAGCCCCGACCCCGCGATCGCCCCCGACGCCAACCCGATCGCCCCCAACCTCGAACCCGCCGCACCCCAGCTATCGGCCCGCCCCATCCCCCAACCCTAGATGTGGGCCGAAACGGGCATTGCCGCCACGATCACCTTCATCGTCACCAATCTCGACGACTTGGCCCTGCTAATCATTTGGTTCAGCACCGCCAAAACCCGATCGCAAATCGGTCGCATCATCCTGGGGCAATACCTCGGATTCCTGAGTCTAGTGGCCTTGAGCTTCCCCGGCTGGATCGGCGGCCAGTGGATTGCGCCCGCTTGGCTGGGGTGGTTGGGGCTAGTGCCGATCGGGCTAGGGTTACGCGGATTATTCAGGCCAACCGCAGGCAACTCCGCCGCCCCGATCGCGCGGCGTTCGCTGATTCTATCCGTGGCCTTGATGACGATCGCCAATGGCGGCGACAATATTGGAATTTACCTGCCCTTCTTCGCGGGGCAGAGCCGATCGCAGTTGGGTCTAACGTTGGGCGTATTTCTGGTGATGGTCGCGCTGTGGTGTGGCGGCGCGCTGTGGCTGGTGCGGCATCCCCGGTTGATGCCTTGGATCGATCGGTTTGGGGCGAAGGTGGTACCGATCGTGCTGATTGGACTGGGGATTTATATTTGGTGGGATAGTCAGGCTTGACGAGTGCTTTACGCCACAACGGGGTAAAGCACCGCCGCCAACGCAACTACTGCTTCGGCTTCACGAACACGATGCTGTGCCGCCAGACGATCGTCGGCTGATCATAGTGATCCATAACGCAGATACAATGGGGGTCTTGCCAGCGGATTTTGCCGTTGATTAGATCACCCGTAACGACCTTCATCTCGACTTCCTGGCCTTCTTTGATCAAGTTCTGAAGTTGGCGTACGCTGGGTGACCCGGTCTCAAAATCGACTGACATTGGTTAATTCCTTCCGATTGAAAATTAGTCGTGGCTTTTCTATAGTTCCTTAACTGCCTTCAGTCTACACACAGTCTTTCATGATGAATCTCGAATTTACGAAATACCAAGGTTTGGGCAATGACTTCATTCTGGTGGATAACCGGGATAGTACGACGCCCAAGGTCACCCCAGAACAGGCGATCAAACTCTGCGATCGGCACTTCGGCATCGGCGGCGACGGGGTGATCTTCGCCCTCCCCGGCCAAGACGGCACCGACTACACCATGCGGATCTTCAACTCCGACGGCTCGGAGCCGGAAATGTGCGGCAACGGCATTCGCTGCATGGCCCGGTTCATCGCCGACCTCGAAGGGGCCAAGGCCAAGGAAAGTTACACCATCCACACGCTGGCCGGATTGATCGTCCCCCAGCTCACGGCGGACGGCCAGGTGACCGTGGACATGGGCAAGCCCCGACTCGCCGCCAGCGACATCCCCACGACTTTGGTCGGGGCCGACGGCCAATCGATCGACCAACCGCTGACGATCGCGGGCCAAACCTGGCAAGTCACCAACGTCAGTATGGGCAATCCCCACTGCATCACCTTCGTCGATGACGTCGCCGCGATCGACCTGGAAAAAATTGGCCCCCAGTTCGAACACCACCCCGCCTTCCCCCAACGCACGAATACCGAGTTCATCGAAGTCGTGCGGCCCGACTACCTGAAGATGCGCGTGTGGGAGCGCGGTGCGGGGATCACCTTGGCCTGCGGCACCGGCGCTTGCGCTGCCCTGGTCGCGGCAGTACTGAATGGCAAGAGCGATCGTAAAGCGACGATCGCCCTTCCCGGTGGCCCACTATTAATTGAATGGGCCGCAGACGACAAGATCTTCATGACCGGGCCAGCGGAACGCGCCTTTACAGGTAGCGTTACCATCGAATAAAAGCGATTCAATTACGCTAAATATGGAAAAAACCCGATTCAGTTCAAGAACTGAATCGGGTTTTTTGATCAGCGGCGATTGGCCCGATTGAGGGTCTCAATATCACCTTAAAACAACTCGAATAGCTCCGTAAGCTAACCCAAAATCCACCAATTGATCCAGCAATCGCCCCAACCCGAAAGTCACCTCGATCAGATCTAGTAGGGGGCCAAAAATCAAACGCTAGATATAGTGTTCATGATCGATCTAATGATCGATTTAGCATTCGATCGACCTTATCCCAACACCAGCATCCCGCGCAGCACAAAGGTTACACAGAGAAACGCCCCAACCAATGCCCCGACCAGCGCGATCGCCATCACGGGGTTTTTTAACATCGCCACCAGGGGCTTTGCCAAATTAAAAAAAACGCCCAAAATCACACTGATCAGGAATTTTGGGTATTTCGAAACAGTATCCCAAAGATTTTGCATGGTAAAAAGTTCGCGCGTTCTAATATTTCCTTATATGATAAGTGAATGCTGACCCAAATTCGATCTTCCTGTGCACCCCGCCCCTTCCTCAAGTGGGCCGGTGGAAAAACTCAACTGCTCCAACAATATCGGGAGCGCCTCCCCACACAGTTCGAGAACTATTACGAACCGTTCCTGGGGGGTGGTGCCGTATTTTTTCATCTATTTGAGACGACCAACCCGCCGGTGAAGTCGTTCTTGATGGATATCAACTTGGAGTTGATCAATGTCTATCGCTGTGTGAAAGATGATGTGCAAGGCTTGATCGATCATTTGACGATCCATCAGGCCGAACATGCGAAGGATTACTATTATGGGATTCGGGGGCAACAGGTGTCGCCGGATGCCTGGTTCGACAATGGCAACAACATTGAGCGCGCCGCCCGATTTATTTATCTGAATAAGACTTGTTTTAACGGACTCTACCGCGAGAATTCCAAGGGCCATTTCAACGTGCCCATGGGCAGCTACAAGAATCCGCCCATCCTCGATCCGACCCTGCTCCAGGCGGCATCCTTCGCCTTGCAGAACGCCAGCATCGAGGCCCAGTCCTTCGAAGTGATTGCCGAACACGCGACCACCGCCAAGGATTTTGTCTACTTCGATCCGCCGTACTTCCCGATTAGCGACACCAGTAAGTTCACGTCCTACAGTCGCGGTTCGTTCAATACGGAAGATCAGATCCGGCTCCGCGACATCTTTGCGGGCTTGGCCAAACGTCGGGTCAAAGTCATGCTCTCGAATTCCGATTGCCCCTTTGTGCGGGATCTGTACAAGGATTTCAACATCCACACGATCCAGGCCTCCCGGCACATCAATTCCAAAGGCGGCAAACGCGGCAAAATCGCCGAGGTTTTGGTGACTTCGTATTGAGCATTGGTGATTGGATGTGTTGCATCAAAGCCCCCAAACCAGTGGTTTGGGGGCTTTGATTTAGGATGAATTTGCTCGACGCCGCTGTTGACCCACCTTGGGTTCAAACCCAAGGCTCATAGCGTAAGTCCGTTGAAACGGACTGAAGAAGTTTCATGTTGAGCATTTCAACCCGTTTTAACGGGTTTTGGCTATGAGCCTGAGGTTTGAACCTCAGGTGATCTGTGCCGATGACTCGCCGATCGAATTTGAGCGCAGAAACGCAATTCTTTCAAAACTAACCTTCGACTTCCCGATCGATCACGGCTTCCCCACCAATCCGCACCGAGAGCCACGACAACCCACCCACAACCAGGATCGAGAGCAATGTCGCCGCACTGGCGTAGATATACATAATCGTCAGCCCTTCGCCTTTGGGCAACAATTGCTGGAAGGTAGCTTTGATCGCATCATTCCAGGCCAGGGCGGCGACCAACCCCAAGGAGGCCGTCGCCAGGGTCACCATCGTTTGGAGGATGGCCCGAATGGTTTTGAGGGAAGCCTGTTTGGCCGATCGGCGGCGAATGCTCATGATGAAATGTGTCCTATGCAGGGTACGAAATTAATGCTTGGTTTTAGCACAATCCAGGGGACATAATCTACTAATCCCAATTTTTGCGATGGTGCGACCATGCCGACGAGCGACAAACCGACTGTGATGCCCCGGTTTTTGCCGCTGGTGGTGGGCGGTGCCAGCTTGATGCTGTTTCTTTGTAGTACGGCCCGCCATGCGCTGTTCCAGTCCAGTGCGTTGGATTTGGGTTATTTCGATCAGGCGGCTTATTTAATTAGTCAGGGCTTGCCGCCGATCGTCTCGTTTTGGGGCTATCACTTCTTGGGGGGGCACGCGGATTGGATCATGTATTTGGTGGCGGGATTTTACCGGATTCATCCCGATGTCCATTGGCTGTTCGCGATTCAGGCGATCGCACTCTCCCTCGGGGCCATTCCGAGTTTTGCCCTGGCGCAGCAAGCGGGGTTGAATCAAGCGCACAGTCGGGCGATCGCGCTGATGTACCTGCTCTATCCGCTGGTGTTCAATCTCAACCTATTCGACTTCCATCCCGAGGTGATGGCGCTGCCACTGATGATTACGGCGATTTGGGCCGCACGGGCGCAGCGGTTGGTCGTATTCACAATTTGCATTATCTTCAGCCTTGGCTGCCGGGATGCCTTGTCGATCACGATCGCGGCAATGGGTCTGTGGTTAATCCTGTTTGAAAATCGGCGGGTATACGGCGCGATCGCGCTCTCCCTCGGCATTGCCTGGTTACTGATTGCCACCCAATGGCTGATTCCCCACTTCCGGCCAGCGGGGGTCGAATCCGTGGCCCGCTACGCCTACCTCGGCAATTCAGTCCCCGAAATCGTGTTGAATCTCGTTCTAAAACCCCAACTCATTCTGGGCCGCATTTTCTCGATCGAATCGCTCTTTTATATTTTGCTATTACTTGTACCGATTGGTTGGGGCATATCCTGGCGACAGTTAACTTACCTACTCCCAGCATTGCCGACGCTAATCATCAATCTACTTTCAGAAGTATCACTACAACGGGATTTATTACATCAATACTCGCTGCCCGTTATCCCATTCCTCGTGGTATTCGCGATCGCGACTTTAAGCCAGAAAACGGCTTGGATTCATCGACCCCGCTGGATTATGCTGTGGTCAATCGTCAGTTTTATCGCCTTAGCCAAGTATGGTTTCTTCACCGGGAAATATTTAACTCGGCTCGACCAATTACCGACAATGCAAGCAGCCATTGCTCAAGTCCAATCCACCCGTGACCCAGTACTAACCACCAGTTATTTCGTGCCGCATCTGACCCATCGATCGCGGTTGGAATACACCAAAACATTCGCCCCGCCGACCCGTTTGGAATCCTATAAATATATCTTGCTCAATCTCCAGGATCCGGGCTGGGGAAGCACACCCGCGCTGACGCAACAGGTTTTTGATCGCGCCCAAAGTGACCCACAATTTCAGCTCAATTGGGTACGCGATCGGATTTATTTATTTCAACGTCAAGACTAATTCTAGAAATTCATCAAATTCATCTTCAATCCCGACTCCATTGCTGGCAGCTCGAAAAAAGCCAGGGGATCGATCGGCTTTGGTTGCCGGGGTTGTTGGGTCATAAATCGCTGCCAAGCGGTATTCGGGTCTTTGATCAGATCGGCGGGGCCAACGGGTTGGGGCACCAACGTCCGGGCGGCGGGAATCGCTTCGGCGACCTGTGGCGCATGGGCCATGGGCGGTGCATCGATCGCGAATAGTGGCAGTGACTCGATCGAGATTGCGGCGGTATCAAGGTTGTGGGCAGTTGGCGTCACACTGAACGCGCCGGGAGCTAGATCTTTAATGTGGGTGGGTGCCGATTGGGCGACAGCAGCAGTCGCGATCGTGACCAAACTCATGGTGGTGGCGACAGTTGAGACGGTATGGAGCCAGGAAGATTTCATAAAAATACACTCAAAGGAATCGATGCGCGGTTCGCTCATCCCGCATCGCACGACAGTGCTATGGTTCCCCACGTCAGACCGATCGCACCACGCAACTTGGGCCGCGTTAAGCCGTGCCACCAGGGGAGTCGCAGCAGGTAGATGTGTGGTTTGTGCCGAAGTCACGGCAGCCCGTGGCGGAGTTGGGGATGCTGGGACGGATGGTGGTTTCGCCATCGCTGCTGGAGGTGTTTCGTAATCCGATCGGTGAGGATGATTTGTTCGGCTGTATTGAGAAGCTGTGTAAGGTGCGGGGGGAACTGAAACGTCTGACTAAACGGGAAAAGCGGAAGGTTGCAGCCGATGATCGACCCTATCTGTGGCTGATCGTGCCGACCGCTTCGGTGAAGACTTTGGCGGGCTGTCATGCCGAACCCCGATCGGGCTGGCCGGATGGATTTTTCTTCTGGGGGGATACGTTGCGGATTGGGTTTGTGGTGATTCATCAATTGCCTGTGGTGTCGGAGACACTATTTTTGCGCCTGTTGGGGCGGGATGCCGTCCAACGCCAAGCCGTCGCAGAATTGGTACAATGGCCAGAACAGCCTCTGAAAAACTTCATCTTCGACAAAATCACTAAGTACCAGATCATGCTGAAAAGTAGTCGCACGCTGAGCAAAGAAGACCAAGCGATCATGGTGAACATTGAGCCGATCTATGAGGCTTGGGTTCATGAGAAGCGGCAGGAAGGTCGCGAGGAATCCGATCGGGCTTCTCTGAAAGCGATGCTGACATTTAAGTTTGGGACGATCGACCCAGAACTCGAAGCGCTCATCCCGAAACTTCTATTGTTGGATCCGCTTGCACGAACTCAACAGATTATGACACTGCCACGTGAGGCGTTACTGGAGTCGCAAGACCCATTGGCGCATTAGTTCGACGCGGTAGTGGTAGTGATCTTGGGGGTCGGGTTGGATGACATCGTGTTCGATCAGGAGTTTGAGGGCGTTGTCGATCGGGTGGTGGGTGCGATCGGCTAATTCGGTTTGATTGAGTGGACGATCGACGAGTTGGCGCAAGATGGCGAGTTGGGCTTCGCCGTGGGTTTCTTGGGCTTGTTCCCAGATGCCTCGGAAGTAGGCGTTGCCGTCGTTGAAGAAGTTGGGTTCGGTGATGATGGTGTTGATGTCGGCGATCGTGAAGCGTGGTTCGATTTCCCGTTGCTCCTCGAAACGTTGGCGGTTGAAGCGGGTGATGAGGTTTTGGCAGATCAGTTGGGTGAGGTAGGGTTGGCCGTTGGTGAGGTGGTAGATCAGGTCGATCGCGTCACTGTCGTAGTCGATCGGGAAGTCTTCGGAGGGGTTGGTGATGAGGCGGGTGGCGGCGGGCTGGGTGAGAAAGGTGATGGGGATTTTTTTGACGCTGCCGAAGAGGGGGTTCCAGTAGTCTTGGGTCATTTCCTGGAGGGTGTGGAGTCCGGCGAAGGCGAAGATGATCCAGGGGAAGTCGTTGAGGATGCCGCGCCAGTGGCCGATCAGGCTGGGGCTGAGACGACCTTCACGGATGCCTGCTTCGATTAGTTCAAATTCGTCGATCGCGATGATGAACCGATCGTCTTTTTGAAGTTGGGGTTCGAGTTTTTTGAGCCAGCGGCGGAAGTCGGATTCGGGGGTGGGGAAGTCGGTGGCTTGAGGTTCGGGGATGTGGATGTGGGCGGGGAGGTCGTCGTAGAGGGTTTGGGCGAGGGCGAGGATGAGTTGGGCGGTGTTGAGGGTGCCGAGGGTTTGGATGTTGAAATTGATGATGTGGGTAGTGGGGGTGAGGCGTCCAGGGAGGTTGCGGAGGATGGAGGTTTTGCCCATGCGGCGGTGGCCGAAGATGACGACGGATTCGACTTGGCCGGGGCGCAGCCAAAGTTCTTCGAGTTGGCTAAACAGGTCTTCGCGCCCAACGAAGAGGTGGCCAGTGACGGGTGGGCCAACGATGTAGGGGTTCTCAATGGGTTCGAGAAGGAAGTTGGGGTAGCCAAGTTCACTAGCAACTGGAATTCTGCTCAACATAAGGCGAACTCTGTTAAATGGAGTTTCAGAAATCCCAATACAATATTTGCTAACTGAGAATGATCAAGCTCTCGGTCAATAATGACATCTGATTGAACTACATCATCATATCGATCTCGATGCTGAGTCAACATTTGCTCAATTGTCGATTGATGTAATGCTAGTCGTTCTATAAATATTTCAAACATCACAACTCATCCTCCGGCATCGGCGGCACATCTGGCACCTTCGCCATCACCGCATCAAAAGCCGCATAATCTGCCCGCGCCGCGTAATGCCTGAGAATCGAAGACCGAACTTCCTCCCGCGTCATCACATCATTTGCATTCGCATCATACGCAAGAGAACGCCGATTTAATTCTTGCTTCTGCGCCTCTGTTAAATCCATTACTTCTCCCCCCATTGCTCCTGCAAAGCATAATTCGTGAAAGACCGCACCGCCTCCCCCAAATCCGTCTCCGCCATCATGAGGTGCTGCTTCAAAACCGCCAAATCCAAATCCTTCAATCCATCCAATTCACTCTGATCGATCGGTTCATAAACTCCACCCCGCAACCGATATAACCTCAAAGTTCCATCTTCCCAAAACCAGACCTCCGAAACCCCGATCGCCTGATACTTCGCCAATTTGTTAATGCCACCACTGGTAAAGACTACCTCGATTACCAAATCCGGGATCTTCTTCAAGGTGCTGATCGCATAGGACTGATCAGGTTGTGCCGCCGCGATCGGCTTCTTCTTCTGATCCGTTTGCCCCATTGCAAAAAACAAAATCCCTCGATGGGCCAGAAAACAAGTCAGCAAGTACCCGATCGCGTGGCTAAAAATTTCGTGCAGTAATCCAGGCATGAGTAGCTCGATCGTTCCATCAAAGTAAGACAGCCGCAGTCCTTTATTGTCTTCACAGCCTTGCTGAATCAGCTCAAACTTCTCCCAACTCCCTTGCAGCAGCAAAAGCTGATCCGCGCGCCCAAAATCGGGGGCCGGAGGGGGAGAAAGCAGTGGGCGGTCGTCAGTTGCGATCGTCATAACAAAAGTTCAACCTCGCTGAAGCTAGCTCAATCATACCTGATCCACCCCAGCTATCATCTGATCGTACAGCTTGGCCGCTGCCGATCTCACTTCCCTCGGTCGTCCACCGCTCTTCTCATGCAAATCCCCAATCTTCTCTGACGTGAACGTCATCCCCGTCCCCACCAAATGCTCCTCCACAAAGGCTGTCACCTGCTCTAAGTTCCAGTAATCCAGTCGCTCCGTCTGCCCCGCAAAGAAATCTGCTAAAGGTGAACTGATATTGTGCTCCGTCGCCAACTCTTGTAAATATTTCCGACTTGCTACAACCAATTGAAGGGGTGAGTTTGGAATCTCAGCCATTCCTCGGAGCCAGTTTGGCGTGGCTTTTGGAAAGGGGCTTTCCAGCAACACATGAACTGTATCCAGACACAACACATAAGGGCGTTTGGTTTTGAGCAGCTTACGTCGCAACTGATTTTGGTCACAGCTCTCAATATCTAACGTTGTGCATAACTCCTCAAAAAATCCCGGTTCATCGCGAATTAAACGCATGTCGATATAAAGAAAAGTCTCTTTCTCTCGCCCCAATTGAGCTGGCCCCCGCTCCACGATCGTCCGCAAAATTTCCGATTTCCCGCAACCCGCAGGCCCAATCAAAGCCTGACTTCCACCCCTGACTGCCTGACAGAAGTGGTTAAAAGGCAATCAGGCCGGGAATGTTGCTGCAAGGAGGGGAAGGCTATGGGAAGCTGATTGTTACCACACGCCCAGCTTGATCCCATGCAGCATTCCCCCCAACTGTATATTCAACTATTGACCTACTTGCGTCAATACAGCCAAGCCGCCGATTTACGCCATTTGAAAGCCTTGGGCTGGATGGTGTATGGCTTGCTCTGT
>JANOQX010000155.1:0-29831 GCA_031415035.1 Cyanobacteria bacterium VAR_4_metabat_243 | reverse complement strand
AATCAACCTCAATCCCGGCCGAACCAGCCCCCAAACCCCCAATTCTGGGGGCTTTGATCCCTTCTTGCTCCCCCAGAATTGGGGGCCGGGGGGCGGTTCGGCCGGGATTTTGCCATGTCACCCCGCAATTCCCCGTGCGACAATATCACCAACATTGTTTACGGTCGATTGCCTCCTGGAATTATGAGTCAAACCCCCGCCAATCCCGTCCAATCCCTCTTCGATCGGATTGCCCCGGTGTACGACGAACTCAACCAAACCCTCAGCCTCGGCCAACACAAAATCTGGAAACAGATGGCCGTCAAATGGTGCAATCTCAAAAAGGGCGATCGCGCCCTCGATATCTGCTGCGGCAGCGGTGACGTCGCCCTCATGCTCGCCGATCGGGTCGGTCCCCACGGCCACGTCGCCGGACTCGACTTCGCCGCCGCCCAACTCGCCGTCGCCGCCCAGCGCCAAGCCCAAACCGATCCCCAGCGCACCGCCCCGATCGACTGGATCCAAGGCGACGCCCTCAACCTCCCCTTCGCCGCCGATCGGTTTGACGGAGCCACCATGAGCTACGGCCTGCGCAACGTCACCGACATCCCCATGGCCCTCCAAGAACTCCACCGCATCCTCAAACCCGGAGCCACCGCCGCCATCCTCGACATGCATCGGCCCGAGAACCCGGTCATTCGGGGCTTCCAGCAATGGTACCTGGACAACATCGTCGTCCCCGCCGCCGCCCGCAAAGGCTTCACCGACGACTACGCCTACATCGCCCCCAGCCTCGACGCCTTCCCCACCGGAGCCGAGCAAGTCACCCTCGGCCAAGCCGCCGGATTTCGCTCAGTGGTGCATTATCCGATCGCGCAAGGCACAATGGGGGTATTGGTCTTAACCAAATAACCCCACGCAATAACGCCTTGGACATCGCAACCTACTGGCTCTACCTTGGCCCGCCCCTCATCGGCGCAGGCATTGGCTATTTCACCAACGACATCGCTATCCGCATGTTATTTCGCCCCTACAAGGCGAAATACATCGGCACCTGGCAAATTCCCCTCACTCCCGGCGTCATCCCCCGCAACCAAGCCCGCCTCGCCCAGCGGGTCGCCGACTCAATTACGGGTTCGCTCCTCACCCCGGACGCGATCGCCCAGATTGCCCGCCGTCTGCTGCAAATCGATCGGATGCAAGCCGCCATCCTCTGGCTGCTTCAGCTCGCCCTCGACCAAGTCAAAGCCGATCGCGAACAAAACACCGCCAAAATCTTCGGCAATATCCTCAGCGACCTATTTGGCGCTTCGCTGCCGAAGTTGCTCCGGAGCCTCGCCCAACAGGAAGATTTCCTCGAAGTCCAGCTCAACCAGATCTTCGACCAAGTATTGCTGGAATTTCGGCTCGATGAATCTCAGTCCCAAAACCTCGCCGATTGGCTGCTCAATCGCGTTGCCACCCCCGATGTCCTACGGCTTTGGCTGGTGGATTTCCTCACCGATCGCAACATCCAAATCATCGACGAACGTTTCCGTGCCCGTTCCAGCGGCACCTACTGGGTCGTGGCGAATTTGTTTGGCCTCCGCAATTCCCTCCTGCGGCTGCGATCGTTCTGCCTTGACGAACCCCAGGCCAGCGATGCGATTATTCAAGATCTGATCCAAGCGCTCTCGATCTCCCAGCGGCTCCAACAGATCTTCCACGACTTCTCGCTCCAGAATCTCCCCGTCCTCGCCGTCCGCCCACTCCGCACCAACCTGCGCGAAACCGTCCGCCGCTACCTCCAAACCGAAGGATCAGGCGTGTTGAAAGGATTGAGCGACTCCGTGGAATGGGAAGCCGTCGCCCGGCTTATCCTCGGACGGCTCCAGCGATCGCCCGTGATGGTCGCCTCCCTCACCGAAGTCAGCCGCGAACTCGCCCTCGTCCTCGAACGCTACCTCGAAAAAGACCTCGAAGCGATCGTCACCCAAGCCATCCCCATCCTCCAACTCGAACAAGTCATCGTCGATCAAGTGATCGCCACCTCCCCCGCCGACCTTGAAGCGGGCATTAATGACCTTGTGCAAACAGAACTCCAGGCGATCGTCAATTTGGGTGGGGTGTTGGGGTTGGTTGTGGGGATTTTGCAGTCGATCTTGTTGTTGCGTTAGGTTGCTTTGCCATGCTGTGGGTGAATTGTGAATTTGTCCGACTTCGCTGCCCAACCGCCCTGGAATGGAATTCCGGGCTACAGGCGAAAGTCCTTCCAGGACTGCTAATTTAGTCCCTTTGGGACTTCTGCTATTAGCCCGGAATTCCATTCCAGGGCGGTTTCAGCCGGAGTCCATCAAACCAACTGCGCCACCATCGCCCCATCCACCAACACCTGCTGCGTCACCAAATCCCGCACCGTCACCACCAACATCCGCGCCGCCGTCACCGCAAACTGCACCACCACCCGATCGACCCCCAACTGCCCCGGCGGCTCCAACCGTGCCACACAAATCTCCCCCGCCCCGATCGACCGAAACGCCGACGCCCGATTCAGCTGACTTTTGATCAGTCGTCCGGTGGCATCGTAGATCACCTCCGCCTGCATCTGCATCGCACATTCGCCCAGATCCAACCGAATCTCCGTCTGCCCCTCGATCGCCACCTGCAACGTCAACGCCTCCGCTCGATCGCAGGGATAGCGCGTCCCCGCCTCAAACAGTGGAAAATACTGATGATCGCGCCGATCGGGGTCCCACAACCGAATCGCATACCCATGCCGCAACTGATCCTGAATCGCGCTCACCTGCGCCAACGCCAACGCCCCATAGGCCACGGCCACCAACGGCTGATCCAACTTCACCCGCGATCGGCCGAAATACGCCACCACCAACTGCTGCACCGCCGGAATCTGACTACTCCCCCCCACCAATAGCACCCGATCGATATCGCTTTTCTGAATCCCCTGATCGAACGCGATTGTTAACACCTCATCAATCGCTTGCCTGAGTTGTTCAAGGAACTGCTGCGTCTCCAAAATTTCGGCAAACTGCGCTCGATCAAATTGCAGCTCGTATGCCATCAGCAATTCATCATCAAACCAACTATCTTTAACCAAATCTTCCACCGACAATCGAATTTTCAATCGCTCCGCCATTTCCAATAGCGTTTGCCAACTGACGGGGCTGATCGTCGATCGCGACATGCCATTCCGCCGCAAATAGTCCTCGACTAGCCAAATATCCACATCCACGCCCCCGATCGCCGCATCCGACTTCGCCAATACCTCCGCCTGGATCAAGGTCTGACCGACCTGCGGCGCGATCGTCCGCACCAAACTCAAATCCACCGTCCCCCCCCCGCAATCCACCACCAAATGCCGATCGCCCACCGCCGCCGCCGCATACCCCAAGGCCGCCGCCGTCGCTTCATCCAGCCACACCGGATTGGGCCAATTCAACCGATCGGCCACCCCCCGAAACCAAGTCAAATACGGCTCAAACGCCCCCGTCGGCACCGTCAAAATCACCTGCGTCGGCTGCACCTGCGCCGTGATCGCCGCCCACAGCGCCGTCAAAAACCGTTCCGCCACCGCCTCGATCGGATACGTCTGCCCATCAATCACCCGATCCGGCGGCTGAAAATCCGCCACCAAATCCCGCTTAAACATCGCAAAATACCGATCGGGCTGGGCCATCCCCAATCGCTGACTCCGTACCTCCTCCCCGATCGCCACCCCCTCCGGCTGCACCACCAACAGCGTCGGCACCGTCATCACCCCCGCCAGCGACCGCGACCAACTGCCAAATTCCATCGTGCGAGGCTGCTGAGTCACCGGATCGACATAGGCGACGATCGTATTACTGGTGCCAAAATCAATCGCGATCGTACTCATGAAACCAAATCTTGTCGTGGGGTCAGGCAATATCAATCAGGATATCGTTCAATCAGGATATAGTGCATTCAGGATATAGTGCATTCAGGGTTTGTCACCACTTTATCCGCCTCATGGGATCAGCATATGGCCGCCAAGTCCCGCTCCGCCGCCCGCCGCCGCCCGATCGTCCACCACCAAGCACCCGTCACCATCCCGCCCACCCCGCCCCAACCCGACTTGCCGATCGTCGGCATCGGCGCATCCGCTGGCGGACTTGAGGCCTTTACCCAACTGTTGCAGGCATTGCCCACCGACACCGGGATGGCGTTTGTCCTAATCCAGCATTTAGAACCCCTGCACGACAGCCTCTTGAGCGAAATCCTCGCCCGCACCACCGCCATGACCGTGCATGAAGTCCAGCATGGCATGACGATCGTCCCCAACTGCGTCTACGTCATTCCGCCCAATACCCGCATGACCTTGGTGCACGGACAGCTCGAACTCGCACCCCGCTCCCGTACCAGCGGCAAACATCTGCCGATCGACGCCTTCTTCCAGTCCCTCGCCACCGAACAAGGCCCTCAATCCATCGCCATCGTTCTCTCCGGCAGCGGCAACGACGGGACGATCGGCATCACCGCCATCAAAGCCAGCGGCGGCATCACCTTCGCCCAATCCCCCGACTCCGCCGAATTTCCCGTGATGCCCGAAAATGCGATCGCCACGGGTCAGGTGGATTTTGTTCTGACGCCAGCGGCGATCGCCGCCGAATTGGTTCAGATCAGCCGCCAGCCTGATTTAGCCCGATCGGTTCCGATCTCCCCCGCGTCGCTCGACCCAGAGCCGCACGTCAACGACCCCGCCGCCCTGAATCAAGTCTTCGCCCTGCTCCGCAACGCCATGGGCGTCGATTTCACCCATTACAAGCAAGGCACCCTGCGCCGCCGGATTATGCGCCGCATGGCGCTCTGCCAAATCGCATCGATCGACGATTATGTGCAATATTTGCAAACTCACCCGATCGAAGTCGCGGCCCTCTACCACGATATTTTGATCAACGTCACCAGCTTCTTTCGCGAACCCGCCAGCTTCGAAGCCCTCAAAACCCAAGTCTTGCCCCGCCTCCTGCCCCTGCCCGGCGACGATCGGCCCCTGCGGATTTGGATTCCCGGTTGTGCGACGGGCGAAGAAGCCTATTCGATCGCCATTACCCTGCTCGAATTTTTGGCCGATCGGGTGATTAAACCCACCATTCAGATTTTCGCCACCGACATCAGCGAAGTCGCGATCGGGGAAGCCCGCTTGGGGATTTATCCCCCCAACCGCCTCACCACCGTCTCCGCCGAGCGGCTGAGTCGGTTTTTTGTGCCCACCGCCGGGGGCTTCCAGATCAGCAAAGCCGTGCGCGAACTCTGCATCTTCGCCTGTCAGGACTTGACCCGCGATCCGCCCTTTTCCCGCCTCGACCTGATTAGCTGCCGCAATGTGCTGATCTACTTCACCCCCCTGCTCCAGAAAAAAGTCATGCCGATTTTTCACTATGCGCTGCAACCCGATGGCTACCTCATGCTCGGCAGTGCGGAAAGCGTGGGTGAATTTAGCGATCGCTTTGCCATCACCGACAAGAAAATGCGAATCTACCACCGCAAAGCTGCCCCTGCCCCGCCAAATTTCCGCTTTATGACCCATCAAACCGCAATCACCCAGTCCAGCGCGATCGTGCCCGTCGTCACCGCCGCATGGACGGATCTCGACCTGACCCAAGCCGCCGACCAGATTGTCCTCGATCGCTATGCGCCAGCCGGAGTGATCATCAACGCCGACTGGGAGATCCTGCAATTTCGGGGCCAAACCAGCGCCTATTTCGAACCCGCACCCGGAAAAGCCAGCCTCAATCTGCTCAAAATGGCCCGCCCCGAATGGGCCTTAGCCCTGCGATCGGCCGTCGATCGGGCCACCCAGCAGGGCATGGCCATCCGTCAGCCGGGATTGCCGTTCGCCGACCCGGACACCACCCTCCCACGGGCGACGGTCACCGTAGAAGTGATTCCCTTTGGCCCGCCGACCGGACGCGATCGCTACTTTCTCATCCTATTTGAACCCGCCCCGTCCGCCCTGCCCCCGGCCCGCCCCACCGACCCGCAATCCACCGCCAGCCCCCAAGCCCTCCGCCAAGAATGCGATCGGCTCACCCGCGAACTCGCCGGAGCCAAAGCCTATCTGACATCCATCATTGCCGCCCACGAAGCCAGCAACCAGGATCTCAAAGTCGCCAACGAAGAGATCCTATCCAGCAACGAAGAACTCCAAAGCACCAACGAAGAACTCGAAACCGCCAAGGAAGAAATCCAAGCCACCAACGAAGAACTCAGCACCATCAACGAAGAACTCCGCAGTCGCAATCACCAACTGAATCAAGTCAACAGCGATTTGCACAACCTGCTGAGTAGTGTGAATATTCCGATTTTGATGTTGAGTGGCGACTTGCGGATTCGCCGCTTTACCCCCATGGCCGAATCGTTGTTTAACCTGATCGCCACCGATGTCGGCCGCCCCTTCAGTGACATGCAACACAATCTGCAACTGCCGAATTTAGGCGCATTAACGATCGACGTGATCAATACGCTCAACACCCACGAACAGGAAGTCCAAGATACCAGCGGCCATTGGTACAGCCTCCGGATTCGCCCCTACAAAACGATCGACAACCACATTGACGGAGCCGTGATTAATCTGATCGACATCGATGTGCTCAAACGCCATGCCGCACTGATTGAACAATCGCGGGACTATGCCACGGCAATCGGTGACGAAAAAGCCATCCTCCTGCGCGAACTGCGCCATCGGGTGAAGAATAATCTCCAAGTGATTTCCAGCTTACTGAGTCTCCAAAGTAGCCGCACCACCGATGCCACCGCGATCCAGATTCTCCAAGACAGCCAAAACCGCGTCCAAACCATTGCCCTGATGCACGAAGTGCTGCACCGATCGCCCAACCTCGCCGCGCTCAACTTTGCCGAATATGTCAAACTGCTGGTCAGCTACGTGTTTAGTAGCGGTAATCTTCAGCCAGAGGCGATCGCGCCTGCGGTCGATGTCCCCGCCGATCTGCCGATCCATCCCGACCAAGCCGTCCTCTGCGGCCTGATCATCAACGAACTCGTCACCAACGCTTTGAAATATGGTGCGCCCCCGGCCCCCGATGCCTCATCACCCAGCGTCTCCGTCCAAATCACCCTGACCGATCGGCAGTTGAGCTTGGCGGTGAGCAACGACGGCGATACGTTACCCACGGATTTCGACCTCGCAGCGCTGCCGACGATCGGGCTGAAGCTTGTGACCAATCTGGTGGAGCAACTGAACGGCACCTTGCAAATCGATCGGGGCCAGCAGACCACATTTAAGATTTGTTTTAACCTTGAGGAGCAGCGACTTAAATAGCTAGGAGCGGTACTTTACGGGAATTTGCTTGTAGACAGAGTGAATTTGCGGTATTATATATTATGTTATGGAAATCAATCAATCAATCAATCAATCAATCAATCAATCAATCAATCAATCAATCAATCAATCAATCAATCAATTGACTGACTGACTGATTTAGCATTGGCACTATTGATTATGATGAATACACTACAAACGCCCCACATTTTAATTGTCGAAGACGAAAAAATCGTCGCCTGGGACATCCAAGAGCGCCTAGAATCGCTGGGTTACACGATCGCCGCCCAAGCCACCTCCGGTGCCGCTGCGATCCTGGCCGCCAATCAAGTCAAGCCCGATTTGGTGCTGATGGACATCCAGCTCCAGGGCGAAATGGACGGGATTGAAGCCGCGCAGATCATCTACCAAAATCACAATATTCCGGTGATTTATCTCACCGCCCATAGCGACGATCGTACCCTGGCCGCCGCCGCCAACACCAGTCCCTTCGGCTACGTCCTCAAGCCGTTCCAAGCCCGCGAATTGCACAGTACGATCCAGATGGCGCTCCACCGCCACGACCAAGAAAGCCTCGCCCATCGCTTCCAGTCCTGGCTCGCCAATACGCTCAATAGTCTCGGTCATGCCACGATCACCACCGATCTTGATGGTCGCATCACCTTCATGAATCCGCCCGCCGAACAGCTGACGGCCTGGAGCGAGGTAGACGCGATCGGTGAACTGGTGACGGACGTCGTGCCGCTGATCAGCCTCACCACCCACACCCCGATTCCCCATCCCAGCCTCAAAGCCACGGACACCGACGGTCGCATGAGCCTCTCATCGGCCTGCCTGCTCCAGACCAAGACGGGCGCAGGCATCGCCGTCCGCACCACCGCCACCGCCCTCACCACCAGCAAGGGCGATCGCATCGGCAGTGTGATCGTGCTCCAAGACATCACCCTCCAGCAACGCATCGAACTCGAACTCTGGCATCGCAACCAGCAACTTGAAGATTGCCAAGACCAGCTCCTCAACCAAGTATCCGCCCAATCCTCCCAGTTGGCGCAATTGGGCCGCACTAGCCAAGTGCTCGTCGAACTGCTCGACGAAAAACGTTCAATGCCGCCCAAGCATCAACGATCGCGCAATTTATTGGAATATTTGGGCAATGTGCTGGATCTGGATTATGCCTGGATTACTCGCCATGACCTGGCCCAACGCACCAGTACGGTGATCAATGAATCGCAGCCACGCCTCAATCCGATCCAGCGGCCCTCCCTCATCCACCAGTCGATCGACTTAGCGGACTCCGCCGATTTCTATCAACTGCTATTTCTGGGTGTGAGTTGGGTTGATCCGCCGCCGCGATTTCTCCCCCCGGCCTATGCCGCATTGATCCAGCCCCAAGATCAAGTCATTATTTGCCCGATCGTCGCGAAGCAAGGGATTGGCCAGCTGCCGATGGTCATCGGTGAAGTCGGCGTCATCGCCACGGGGGCATCCGCCTGGAACACCCCACTCCAAACCCAGCTAATCACCCAAATTGTCCGATGTGCCGCGAGTCTTTCCCGCCAGGATGAACTCGAAACGATCGACCAGGCCCAACACATTGACTTGTCCATGCTCAACTACCTCAAAGCCGACTTTATCGGTTCGATCTCCCACGCGTTCAAAACACCGCTCGAAAACATGAAGCGGACGATCACCCGCATGGAGACCTTAGTGCACCAAATCGAGCCACTGGCGATCGGCTCACTGGATTTTCGCACCCAACAAAATCAGACCAAACAAAAGCTGATCGATCATCTGGAAGCGCTAGAAACCGAATGGCGACTGGAAAACGACCTAGTGAATAATCTCCTAAATTTCCAAACCGCCCTCACCCCGATCGCCGTCAGCGCCATGAGCCAGATCCCGATCGATTGCCTCATCACTGAAATCATCGAACAGTTCAATCTTGCGGCCAGCCGATTTCAGCAAGAATGGTGCTATTCCGTCCAGCCCGACACCCTGCAAGTATTTTCCCACCGCGCCAGTCTCCAGCGCATCGTCCAAGAACTGCTACATAATGCGGTTAAATATACGCCCCCCAACCAGCAAATCCGCATCAGCGCCCAACTGATCGACCACACCTTCGAACTCCAGATCATGAGTACAGGGGTGACGATCGCGGCTGACGAATTGGTGCAAATCTTCCAGCCGTTTTATCGCATTCCCCGCCCCAATCCCTGGGACTATTGCGGCATGGGCATGGGCCTCGCCTTAGTGCAAAAGCTCAGTCTCCAACTCGGTGGCAGCATCACCGCCGCCTCATCCCGCCCCGGCACCACCTTCACCTTCACCTTGCCGCAATCGTAGAGGATGTTTTAACAGGTATCGACTGTCGGATGCCGCACTCAACGATCCCCCTAAATCCCCCTTCAAAAGGGGGACTTTGAATCTTGTCCCCCCCTTTTGTTGGCGAAGCCTGTCCGAAGGACTTAGGGGGGTTAGGGGGGATCGTGGCATTTTCAACAAACAGAAAGCTGTTCAACACACCCATCCTAAATCTGCGGCAACGTCCGACTCACCTTCGCAGGCACCAAAATCACCGCCCCATCCCGATAACCCACAAACCGGACATACACCAATTCTCCCGGTTGAATATCCGCAACATCCGCCTGATGCAACTGTGGATCAAACACCACCGACTCCCACGGCTGCCCGATCGGCTCATACCCCCAACCAGCGATCAAATTCCCCAAGGTTGTAAACAGCGGCACAATATTTTTCGCAGACATTTCGGGTTTGGCCAATGCGGCTTTGGCCACCGTCGGATAATTTACGAGCAAGGTTTGCAATTGTTCAAACACCTGGCGTTGCAGTTGGATTTGATCCGGCGAGGCGATCGGCTTTCGGCGTCGCCCCCCAAACAACCGAATCAGCGCGATCGAAAACCCCAATCCCAGCACCACCCCAAATCCCGTCAAATCCATTGAATTCATCAATCCGACTGGCCCTGATACACCGATTCCTGCACCAATTCCACCGCCACCTCATACTCCGGCAAATATTCCCGCGTCTCGACTTCACCCAGCGCTTGCTCGATCGCCGCCGTCGTCGTCACACACCGATCGCCCGTTGCGCCCAACACCGTCTCCACGACTTTGCCATCCGGCCCAATTCGATATTCAATCCGCTGATACTCTGCCATCGTACTTCGGTTCAATCATCACTACCGCCCATGATAGCGTGGGTCATCGATCATGCCACGCGCGATCGCCTGACACTGTGCCATCCCAAAATCGATCGTGTCACCCTCGATCGTCCCCCCCGCAATCCCTGGATATAGCCGCTCCGCCACCAACGGCACCGCCGCCCCAGCCGCCCCAATCAACCCCGCCCACTGTTGCAACAATGGTGCTAATGCCGCCATCTGTGCCCGCTCCACCAACAAAATCCCCCCATCCTGACGCGGATAATCCAACGGCTCATAGGGCACCGCCAAACTAAACCGCCAATCCCGCTGATTCAAATCCGCCGTCACCGATCGCATCAGTTCGATCACACTCCCCCGATCGCAGTGGAAATAAATTTGCCACCGATCGCCCGTGGGTTGGCCCGCATTCCCGATGGCCATGTAGCGATCGGCGATCACCCGATTTTTCGGTAGCTTGACACTGACAGCGTTGCCCGATACGCATTTTACATCCGGCATCAAGTCAGTTTCCGGCCAGACATAAATCGTCAAATCCGCCTTCGACACGGCCCAATGTCCGGTTTCGTCCGCTGCCCCAAGCACCCAATCGGCATCCCAATAGCCTTGCCCCTGATTGGCGGCGTGCAACGCGCCCGCAAAGGCCAAATCCAGGCCATCCACCCGCCGCTGACCATCCCGATCCGCATCCGCCACCAACACCCCAGAAACCAATCGCCGATACAGCCAATCCTGCAACCGCCGTTGGCTCAACGCCTGTTTCTCGCCGATCGCCAAATCCCCAAACCAATCCTCCGGCACCTCCCCATCGCCCAAATCCCACCAGCCCTGCCGATCGGGTTTAAGACCCGCCACGATCGCCGCCCAAGCTGTGGCTTTTGTTTTTGCGGTTTTTGGTTTGGCGATCATGCGGCCACCTCATTCATCCTTAATTCTGTCGCCAACTCCCGCCCCAAATCCACCCCAAAAATCGTGCCGCCTGCGCCTTCCGGCTGTGTCAGCAACCGCTGGGCCAATTGCAACGTCGCCGCCGCCTGCGGCCCCAGCGGCAAATGATATTGGATCGTACATTCAACCCGATCGATTAATTTGCGCCCCGTAATCCGCAGCGTTTGCACCACCCAATCCGGATCATGCACCGCCACCTGCGGAAACGCCTGAAAATACGCCCGCATCAATCCCTGCAAACTCGGCTGCAACACCGCCAACGGCAACGCCGCCGTCGGTAAACAGACCGCCAAACTCTCCCCCCGCGACCAATCACAGCTATCCAACCAAGAATCCAAATACCCCGCCAACAGATCCGCCAAATCCGTCAACGGATCGCCCCAATCCATCTGCTCCCAATCAATCAGTCGCAAGTCGCCCGTCGCCTCACACCACAGCCAGTTGCTCAATTTCAAATCCTGATGTACCAAACATCGCCCCTGCCAGCGCGCCGCCAAACCCGCCATCGCCGCCGTCACTTCCGGATGCGCCTGCAACCACCGAAAAAATCCCAACGCATCCGATCGCACATGCCCAAAAATCGCCGGAGTCAAACGCGGCAACGCCCCAAGCGATCGCGGTGCCGTCCCCGAAACATTAATCTTGTCATCGATCGTCAGGAGGAAATCGCGATACGCCCTTTGGTTGAACGTCAACCCGTGAATCTGCCCCAACGCTCGGCCGATCGACTGCGCTACTTTTGGATCAGGGGCTTCTACCCGATCGTAATAATCCGCCAAATCGCCATAACCCACCAACCACCGACTCACCAACATCGCATTCGCCGCATCATATTGTTCCACGACGGGCAACAGCGATCGTAGCGCCGCCAATTCGGGGCGCGATCGGGCCAGACATTGCACCGCCCACTCCGCCGCAAAGTTATTGTTACAACCATGTTGCCCGATCGCTTCCTGTTTCACCAGCCAGTCCTGACCATCGGCAAACTGCACCCGCAAATTAAAATTCTTACCAAAAAGCGAAGTCACTTTCGTCGATCGGTCATCCTTCTCGCGATAGATTTCTCGATCAACGAGGTATGAAACAACATTTTGTGCCGTCAGATCAAACATTACAACTACACGATTTATTAATTTATTTAAACCCTTCAATACAAGCCGCCGATCGCCTTGCATGTCACATCCAATACCGCACCCATCAACCGATTTAAACATCCATCGCAGGCAGACAGGATAGTCCCTGTACTCCCTGCGACAGAAATTCAATCAAGCTAAATCTTCCTGGCAAAATCCCTCTTTAGACAGAGTGTTCTAGAACACCTTATCCGAATCAGAATGATATGCTTGGGGAAGATTTACCAGCATCCGTGACCATGACCGTGGCCGCCATGACCGTGACCGCCGCCACGGCGGCTGCCGCTGCCACTACCGCCCTTACGGCTGCCCTTGCGGCTACCCTTTTTGCTGCCTTTCTTGCTGCCCTTGCCGCCATATCCACCACGACCATGACCACCACCACCAGCAACCTGGAGATCAGCGCCGGAAAGCTCAGTCAAGAAGCTGTCAGTATCAGCAAACAAATCCGCAATTAAGATCTTAGCCATGTTGGCCTCCTGAAAATTTACACAAAATTTACTTAGAAGGAACTGCTCAAATGATGCATCTCGTTGAACCGCTCTTGTTATGAGTATGGAACAGAAAATTTTGTCTTTTCAACCCCTAAATCCCAGGTTTTTAGACCGAATTTAGGACGCAAATTCGGACATAATTCCACTTCAGTCATGTCAGGAGGAATACGCGATGCCCCAGCGTCAACATACCTATCAACCCACTGCGCCCGCTCCCACCAATCCCCCACCCCAACCCGTCGGGCGGCCCAAAACCATCGATCAAGCCTACCTCGATCGGCTCAAACACCTCGTCTCCCACAGCCCCAAAGTCTTTGGCTACAGCTTTCAGCGTTGGACGGCCTATTGGCTGCGGCAGCATCTCCTCGCCGAATTCCAAATCACCGTCACCGAACGCCACATCAACCGTCTCCTCGGCCAGATGGGACTTTCGACCAAACAGCGCATCCAACTGCATCAGGGACAACCGCACTACCGCCATCACATCGAGATTGCCGATCTCCCGATCGACCAGTCGAGTGATCGCGCGTAATCCCACCTGTCCCATCGCCACCCGGTAGCGCCATGACCGTCGCCTTATTTCCCTTTGCCGCCAGTTACCTCAAGGCCCTGGGTCTCACCCCCGCCGCCCTCGCGGCCCAACCGCAACTGCAACAACAGCTCCAACAGCAGTTTGCCGATCGCCAACCCGATCGGTGGGAAATTGGCGTCGATCTCGGCGCGCAGCTCGCACCGGGAATCTACATCGTCCTCACGGGCAAAGTCCGTCACCTCGATCGTCAGGGTGAACTAATCGCCAGCCTCGAACCCGGCGATATTCTCCGCCCCGAACAGTGGCCCGCACCCGACTACACCCTGCGATCGGGTCTGGATCTACGTCTTGGCCCGATCACCCCGGCCCAAATCCAGCACCTCACCCAAATCTTCCCTGAGCTGGCCGCCCGCCTCGATGGTCAAATTATCCCGATCGCGGAGCGATTGCGCCATCACCCAACCCCACGCCAGTCCGCCCCCAACCCCACCAAACCCACTGCCCACAAACCCCGCAACGACAAAGCCCAATTCCCCCGTCCCGGCGGCGCTACGGGTCGCCGCCTGCGCCACCTCACCCACAAATATCCCTTCGTCCGCCAACAAAGCGCCGTCGATTGCGGCGTCACCTGCCTCGTGATGATTGGTCGCTACTGGGGCAAACGCTTCGACCTCAACCAATTACGGCATCTCGCCAACGTCGATCGGCGCGGCGCATCGCTCAAAGGCCTGATGCTCGCTGCCGAAGCGATCGGCTTCGCCCCCCGCCCCGTCAAAGCCAGCCTCGACCAACTGGCCCAACAGCCCCTCCCCGCGATCGCTCATTGGGAAGGCCGTCACTACGTCGTCGTCTACGCCATCACCCCCCGCACCGTGATCATCGCCGACCCCGAACTGGGACCCCGCCAACTCAGCCACGCCACCTTCCTCGCGGGCTGGACAGGCTACACCCTGCTGCTCCAGCCCACGGCCATGCTCCAGCAAAGCCCCGAGGCCAAACCCTCCCTCGGTCGCTTTGTCGAACTGCTGCGGCCCCACTGGCTCGTCCTGGGCGAAATCGCCCTGGCCTCGCTCTTGATCCAAGTCTTCGGCCTCGTCACCCCGATCATGACCCAATTGCTGCTCGATCGGGTCGTCGTCCAACGCAGTGGCACCACCCTCGTCGCCGTCGGCATTGGCCTGATCATCTTCAGCGTCTTTCGGGTCGGACTCACCAGCCTCCGCCGCTACCTGCTCTACCACACCGCCAATCGGATCGATCTGGCCCTAATCGTCGGATTCGTCAGCCATGCCCTGCGCCTCAATCTCAGCTACTTCGAAACCCGCTACGTCGGCGACATCACCTCCCGCATCGGCGAAAACCAAAAAATCCGCCAATTCCTCACGGGCGATGCACTCAATACTCTACTGGACATGTCCACGGTATTTATCTATATCGGATTGATGTTTTGGTATAGCTGGCAAATGGCCTGGCTGGTCTTGCTGCTGATTCCCCTCCTCGCTGCCGTCGCCCTAATTGCCACCCCATTTCTCCAACAGGTCTCCCGCGAAAGCTTCACCGCCCAAGCCAAAGAAAGCAGCTATCTGATCGAAGCCCTCAGCGGCATCGGCACGATCAAATCCATGGGGATCGAACGCCGCGTCCGCTGGCATTGGGAACAACTGCTCAGTCGCTACATCAAACTCAACTTCTCCAGCCAAATCCTGCGGGAACGGATGCGCTTTGCCAGTAGCCTGATCGAAACCCTGATTTCGCGCATCCTCTTGCTCGTCGGCATTTGGCAAGTGATCAATGACCGATTAACGATCGGCCAACTGATGGCCTTCACCATGGTCATGGGCAACGTGATTAGCCCCTTTATGGGCCTGATCGACCTCTGGGACGACTTTCAGGAAGTCTTGATCGCCGTCGAACGCCTGAATGACGTAATCGACTCCCCCGCCGAAGAATCATTGTCCAGCCAGGGCCAACTCATCCTCCCCCCGATCGAGGGCCACATCCGGTTCGACAACGTCAGCTTCCGCTACAACCTCGAAAGCCCCACCAACACCCTACAAAATCTCAGCTTCGCAGTCACCCCCGGCCAAACCGTAGCGATCGTCGGTCGCAGCGGCTCCGGCAAAACCACGATCGCCAAACTTTTGCTCGGTCTCTACCTTCCGACCGATGGCAAAATCTCGATTGACGGGCATGATTTAACCACAATTAGTCTCAAGTCCCTGCGTCAACAAGTCGGCATCGTCGATCAAAACACCTTTCTCTTCGGCGGCAGCATCCGGGAAAACCTCATGGTCGCCCATCCTGAAGCCTCGGAAGCCGCCATGATTGACGTTGCGACGATCGCCGGGGTCGATCAGTTCATCCCCAGCCTGCCCATGGGCTACGACACCCAAATCGGCGAAGGCGGCGGCATGCTCTCCGGCGGCCAACGCCAACGCCTGGCCATCGCCCGTGCCCTCTTAGGCCAGCCCCGGTTGCTCGTCCTCGACGAAGCCACCAGCAGCCTTGACGCCCAAACCGAACGGCTGATCCAAGACAACCTCGGCGCGATCCTGCATCGCCAAACCAGCTTCATCATCGCCCATCGCCTCTCCACCGTCCGCCATGCGGATTTGATCCTCGTACTCGACCAAGGCGTATTGGTCGAATCCGGTACCCACGATCAGTTGATCCAACACCAAGGTCGCTACTATCACCTGAACCAACAGCAGTTGTTAGTCACCGCCTAAACCCTCTCCCCACTGTGCCGACTATGCCTGAACTGATGCCCAACCTCGAAACTGCCGCGCCCACCGCCCGCGATTTGCCGATCGACTTGGATTGGGCCAGCGGCAGCAGTGAAGACTGGTCGGTCAGTACCCAAGAATTGCTCGACGCCTTGCCCCAGCGCTGGAGTCGCAGCTTGCTCTATACGATCGTCATGTTTAGCTCGATCGCCCTGCCCTGGGCCTTCCTTGCCGAAGTCGATGAAGTCGGCACCGCGCGCGGGCGACTCGAACCCAAGGGCAAAACCATCCAGCTCGATGCCCCGATCGCCGGGACGATCGCCCGCATCAACGTCAAAGAAGGCCAAACCGTCCAAGCCGGACAGCCCCTGCTCGACCTCGACATCAAACTGCTCCAAACCGAACAGCAACAGCTCACCGACCAACTCACGGGCCAACTCAATCGCCTCGTCCCCTTGCGCCTGATGCAGCAACAACTCGAATTCAGCCACCGCACCCAACGCCTCCAATACCAGGCCCAAATCGCCGAGCAAGCCGCCGAAGGCGATCGCACCTTGCAACGGATGCGCTATTTTGCCAAATCCTACGCCCTCTCCCAGCAGGTATTCGAAAAGGACGCCACCCGTGCCACCAAATTTCGCCGCTTCTTCGAGCAAGGCATCCTCCCCGGCGTCCAAGCTGAAGACGCCGAACGGGCCATGCTGATCACCGATCAAAGCCTCAAACAAATCCAATCGGAAATGGCCCAAGCCAACGTCGATCGGCAAAAACAACGCAGCACCGCCGAGCGCATCCGCCGGGAAGGCGAAATTGCCCTCATCGCGATCGAGCGTCAACGCCAACAATCCCAAGCCGAAATCGCCCAAATCCAAGGCGACATTGCCACCCTCCGCAGCCGCAGCCAAACCCTCACCCTCCAAATCCAACAAAGCCAACTCAAAATCCCGGTCGAAGGCACCATCTTCGAATTGCCCCAATCCCACCCCGGAGCCGTCGTCCAACCCGGCCAAATGCTCGCGACGATCGCCCCCAAAGGTGCACCGCTGATCCTCCGCGCCCAGATTGCCACCGCCGACAGCGGCTTCCTCAAAGTCGGCCTCCCAGTCAAAGTCAAACTCGACGCCTATCCCTTCCAGGAATACGGCATCGTCCCCGGCAAAATCCGCTGGATCGCCCCCACCGCCAAACCGCCCAAAAATGCCGCACCAGGCAATACCCAAAACGTCTTCGACGTCGAAATCGAACTGACCCAAACCGCCGTCCAAATCGGCCAAAAATCCATCGCCCTCAAACCCGGCCAAACCGCCAACGCCGAAATCATCATTCGCCAGCGCCACATTGCCGATTTCTTCCTCGATCCATTCCGCAAACTCCAACAAGGCGGCTTTAATTTCTAAACCCTTCATCACATTTTTAAATTCCATCATCCGATCGCGGCATCATCCGGCTCAATCTATCCCCTCCGGCATCCACCACCTCGACATTCTATCCATTCCGATGGATCTTCATCCCGACCGGGAACCATTGCCCCGCGCATCCCTTCAATCAAACGGTAGCGATTCCGTGATCTGAATCTTCAGTGTTGTTTTTCCATGCCTCAATCCATCACCTTGACCTTGAACGATATTTTCCAACAGGCAAAATATACTTTCCAAATGCCCACCCTCGTCCGCCAAGCGATCGAGCACCAGATCATCCTCGCCGCCGCCGAACAAGCGGGCATCGTCATTGCCACCGCCGAACTCCAAGCCACCGCCGATGCCCTCCGGGTCACTCACCAGCTCCGCAGCGCCCGCGACACCCTCAACTGGCTCGAACAGCACCATCTGACGATCGACGACTTCGAAGATCTGGCCTACACCCAACTGCTGCGCCAAAAAGTCGCCGACCACTTCTGCACCCCCAAAATCCCGGCCCACTTCGCCGATCATCAGCTCGACTACGCCCAAGCCGTGATCTACCAAGTAACGATCGCCGAAGCCCCCCTCGCCATGGAACTGTTCTACAGCCTCCAAGCCCAAGAACAAGACTTCCTCGCCATCGTCCATCGCTACCTCCCCGACGCCGCCCCCCGGATGCGCGGCGACTATCGCCGCGTCGTCCGTCGCCGCGACCTCGACCCCGAACTCTCCGCCCCCGTCTTCGCCGCCGCCCCACCCACCGTCCTCCGCCCGATCGCCACCCGTGAGGGCCACCAACTGATCTACGTCGCCCACCAACGCCCCGCCCGTCTCGACCCCGAACTCGAATCGCACATCCGCCAAGACCTCTTCCAAACCTGGCTCCGACAGCAGGCCCGCGAGTGGGAAGTCATCTCGACCATTAGCCCGCCCCCCGCCGCGCCCGCCTAAATCCCCCGATCGACCCAGCCCCACCCCCAATCTGCGGTTTTTCCTTGCCAAGGGCGCGCTTAGATCGTTCAATAGTCAGCGGACAAGTTCCGATCGTTCATGCGATCTCGCCCTCACCACCCACATTTATGCCGTTCCAAGCCAAACTTTCGGGGATCCTCGAAGCCCTCGACCAGCCCCGCCACCAGCTCACCAACCTGGATGAAATCGCCGAAGGCATCACCACCGACAGCCGCGCCGTCAAACCCGGCCAGGTCTTCCTCGCCCTGCGCGGGGACAAATTCGACGGTCATGACTTCATCGCCAGTTGTCTCCAGCAAGGAGCCACCGCCGCGATCGTTGATGAGCAGTTCAGCCATCCCCAGGCTGCTAGCGCCAAGCTGATCATCGTGCCGGATACTTTGAAGGCTTATCAGGCGATCGGGCGGTGGTGGCGGCGTCAGTTCGATATCCCGGTGATCGGCATTACTGGCTCCGTCGGCAAAACCACCAGTAAAGAAATTGTTGCCGCCGTGCTCAGTCAATTTGGCAATGTCCACAAAACCCAAGCCAACTACAACAATGAAATCGGCGTCCCGAAGACGCTCCTGGGTCTGGGGCCGGAGCATGACTTTGCCGTAGTCGAGATGGGGATGCGCGGTTTGGGCCAAATCGCCGAACTGGCCCGGATCGCCGAACCGACGATCGGTCTCATCACCACTCTCGGTACCGCCCACATTGAATTGCTGGGTTCGACCGCCGCGATCGCCCAAGCCAAATGCGAACTCTTCGCCGAAATGTCGCCCAACGGCATTGCCATTATCAATCAGGACAACGCGTTACTGGTCGAGACAGCGGCGAAGGTGTGGCACGGTCAGTCGATCGGCTTTGGCATGAGCGGCGGCGACGTGCGCGGGACATTGCTGGATACCGAAACCATGGAAATTGGGAGTCAGCGGTTCCCGTTGCCCCTCAGCGGCGAACATAATGCGATGAATTACCTCGGTGCCCTGGCGGTGGCGAAGGCGCTGAATCTCAGTTGGGATCAGTTCACCAATGGATTAGTCGTCGATCTGCCCGGCGGTCGCGCCAAACGCTACGAATTAGCCAACGACATTGTCTTCCTGGATGAAACCTACAATGCGGGTTTGGAATCGATGTTGGCATCGCTGAAGTTGTTGGCCCAAACGCCGGGTCAGCGGCGGATTGCGGTGTTGGGGACGATGAAGGAATTGGGTGACTATTCGATCGAGTTCCATCGTCAAGTGGGAGCCGGAGCGGTGGCCCAAGGGATTGATCAATTGGTGATTCTGGCTGACCCAGCGGAAGCGGCGGCAATAGCGGAAGGGGCCAGCGCGATCGACACCCAACAGTTTGAGAACCACGATGCGGTGATTAAATACCTGAACCAAATCATGCAACCGGGCGATCGGGTGTTGTTTAAGGCCTCGCGAGCAGTTGGACTCGATCGGGTGGTGGAAGCATTGCGCTAACCCACGTTCTCCATCCCCATCCGGTTTTACTGCTGGTACAATAGGCAGTGTCCATCAGTTAGGCAATGGCTGTGGCTAAAGACGTATTCCATGATGTGGTGAAACACGCTTTACAGAAAGAAGGCTGGAGTCTGATCGATCCGCTACGGCTCAAAATCGGCCCGGTTGAGATGGCGATCGATCTGGGTGCTGATCGACTGGTTGGGGCAGAACGTGAAGGTGAGCGAATTGCGGTTGAAGTCAAAAGCTTTCTGGTCGGGGCTTCGGCAATCTCGGAATTTCATACGGCACTGGGGCAGTATATCAACTATCGTGGTGCCCTGAGAATTCGCGATCCTGATCGTCCACTTTATTTGGCTGTGCCCGATCGCACCTACGACTCTTTTTTTCAGCTAGAGTTCCCGCAGATGATGCTAACGGAAAATCAGGTTCGGCTATTGGTCTACAACATTCAAACGGAGACGATCGCTCAATGGATAAGCTAGACACCTATCGTCAAATCATTCAAGACCTGCTGACGGAGCATGGTCAGGACAAAATTTCCTATGGCGACGTTGAGACAGAGATGCTGTTCGATCGGGAAAGAGGTCACTATCAGGTTGTGCATGTTGGTTGGGACGGGAATCAATATATTTATGGCTGTGCGATTCACATTGATCTGAAAAATGACAAGGTTTGGGTACAGTGGAATAGTACAGAAGATGATATTGCTGCCGATCTGGTGAAAGCGGGAGTTGCTCGATCGGATATTGTCTTGGGCTTACATCCGCCTGATTTGCGCGAGTATACGGATTACGCGGTCAGTTAACAGACCGTCGGGTGGTGGAAGCATTGCGATAATTCCTTTACAATGGGGGTGAAATGCCCTGCCCGGAGCTTGAATGCCATGATTGCCGTCCTCAAATCACCTCGATTCACCCCACAGGAATACTTTGACTGGGAAGCCCAGCAGCTTGAACGGCATGAGTATTTTGATGGGGAAGTTTATGCGATGGCGGGCGGGACGCTGGCACATGGCCGCATTGGGTTGAACATTGGGGCTGTCCTCAAGTCTCATGTGCGCGACAGTGGTTGTACAACGTTCAACTCCGACTGTAAATTAGGCATTACGGAAGATGGGCCATTTACTTATCCGGATGTGAGTGTGAGCTGCGACGATCGCGATCGTACCGCCCAACAATTCATCCAATCACCTTGTCTGATTATCGAAGTCCTATCGTCGAGTACTGAGGCTTACGATCGGGGTGGGAAATTCAAGCTCTATCCCCGTTTGAGCAGCCTTCAGGAATATGTTCTAGTCGGCTCCGAAGCCCAGTCCGTCGAGGTCTTCCGCCGCAATCCTTCGGGCAGTTGGGAATTTATGGCCTATGGCGAAGGGGAGGAAGTTACCTTCAGCAGTATTGATTTGAGGGTGGCGATCGGGGCGTTTTATGAAGATGTGGTTTTGAGTGAGGTGACGGCGGCAGCGACAGTTTCTGACTGAACTGAAGGCACTATCCCCAAAGGTTAAGCCCGATCGGGTGAGGCGAGGTGATGAGCGGTCGGGTGGTTGCTTACTTGCGACCCCAGGGGTATGGAAGAACAGCAGTGCGCTCTTATCGTTATGGTTGTTTGGCAGGGAGAGCGTGGCTATCGCCCAAAAGCTGTACACTTAACCAAGTGGACTCTGAATAGAGACCTATTGCTGAAGCTAAATCTACGCTTTCCACGCTAATTGTTGTGTGGCTCCATTGAAGTTGACAATAGTGTCATATGGGGGTTAGTCACGACCCTAACTACCGCATCTCACAGGTGCGGCTCCATTGCTTTTCTTTCGGGTTCATCTAAAAAATCTTTTCTGACAGTAGTGAAAGATAGAGGTATTGGAATATTTTTTAACTGGTTTTTGTTGACGATGCGGAGAATCCAGGATAGCATATCCCTATCAGCACAGAAACCTGCGGATAAACCATTAATATGGCAGATCCACAGGCTTCGATTCTGGCAACGGGCTTGGACTTTGGCGGTTGCAGCCCGTTGCACATACATAAGGAGTATCCTAATGCCAAAAAGTAGTTTTGACCAGTGCTTGACACTGGTAGATTTGTCGTACAGCCAAGTCTGTGACGCTTTATCCGACCTCCAGCATTTGTCCGGTGCGATCGGCTACCCAGACGCCTATTTGTTGGCTCGTCAGGCTTGCAAAGATCTTGCTACATTGCAGGATCGACTACAGGAGTTGTGCGCGTACCATATCGAGGTTTAATCTCGCGATCGTCGCTTTGATTCGGTCTTTCTGTGATCAAACAGCAGAGAGACTTTATTTTGTTGCTCAAAATGACGATTTACTGAGGGATTTCTTCATTTTGTAAATTTTACTTCAAGCGGATAGACACTGTTTGATAGAACAGGTATACTCTGTTCTCAGACTAAGCGCCAAGGTAATTACCCCAAGTTATTCCTTGCTTTGCTCGCTTCTCAATACAAGAAACTATGAACACCTTTTCCGACTATTTCCAGAGGGTGACAAAGTGTCAGCCATTTCCATTTCAGATCCGCTTTGCGACTGATCTGCCGTTGGCTGAACTGTTGAATGTACCAACGGCATCGGGCAAAACTGCTACTGTGGTTGTCGGGTGGCTCTGGCGACGGCGCGATCAACAGATGAAATCACAAACGCCTCGGCGGTTGATTTACTGTCTGCCGATGAGAACACTCGTGGAGCAAACCTATAATGACGCTAAAACATGGCTGGCAAATGCTGGTTTGGCGGATGAAGTGGGTTTGCATATGCTCATGGGTGGCGCGGTGAGCGATCGCTGGGATGCTGATCCAGAAAAGGATTGCATTTTAATTGGGACGCAGGATCAACTGGTGAGTCGAGCGTTGAATCGTGGCTACAGCATGAGTCGCTATCGCTGGCCGATTCATTTTGCATTGCTGAATAATGATTGTTTGTGGGTATTTGATGAGACCCAATTAATGGGGGCTTCGCTGAAAACCAGTGCCCAACTTCAGGGATTTCGCGAGAAGTTTGGGTCGTTTGGGGCAGTACGATCGTTGTGGGTGAGTGCAACGCTGGATGATGAGAATCTTGCTACAGTTGATTTTCGGACACCTCAAGGTCGCATTGAATTGGCTGATGATGATTTAGCCAATAAAATACTTCAGCAGCGGGTGAGTGCGAGAAAGTCGCTGGCACAGGCAACAACGGTTTTTAACGGCAGCGAGAAAGATTATCTCAAACCGATCGCTCAAGAAATTGCATCGGCACATCAGTCTGGCACAACGACAATCGTGATCTGTAATCGAGTTGCTCGTGCGCAGGAGGTTTATCGATCGTTGCAAAAGCTGAAGCTGGATGATAACTTGCTGCTGGTGCATGGGCGATTTCGATCGGCGGATCGAAATGTAATTAATCAGAACGTCGGCAAAGGGGAAAAGACTTTTAAAGGGATTATTGTGGCGACGCAGGCGATCGAGGCGGGGTTGGATATTACGTCACGGGTGATGTTTACGGAATTGGCTCCTTGGTCGTCGATGGTGCAGCGGTTTGGACGTTGTAATCGCTACGGGGGAATCGAAGATGCTCAGGTGTATTGGATTGATTTTGATTTGGAGAAGAAGGGCATTGCGAGTCCTTACCAAGTCGAAGATCTGAAAAATGCGCGGGAGCAGTTGCAGCAGATGCGTGATGTGGGGCCTGCTTCGCTGAAAGGTCTGGAGATTAAGCTGACCGAAGCGGAGACGCTGATTCCGCGCCGATCGGACTTGATGCAGTTATTTGATACGTCAGTCGATTTGGCGGGTCATGATATTGATGTGTCACCGTTTATTCGGGATAGCGATGAGACGGATGTCGCGGTGGTGTGGCGGCAATGGGAAGGCGAAAAACCACCGGAGAATTTTGGGGAATTGCAGCGGGATGAGATTTGTCGCGTGGGGCTGTATAGCAAACTGGGTAAGGATTTCTTCGATCAGGTGCGGAAGGATCGGCTGGCTTGGGTGCGCGATCGGCTGACCGGGGAATGGATGCGACCGACAGCACTTTATGCGGGGATGACGCTGCTGGTGAACTGTGAGGCGGGTGGATATGATTCAAACCTTGGTTTCACTGGGAATACGGCAGATAAAGCCGAGGCAGTGGAATTGCCTGTGATTGAACCAGATTTGAATGATGGCGATCGGCTGACGCAGGTGGGGCGATTTATCTCGCTGAAACAACATGGTAATGATGTCGCCACCGAGGTCGCAAAAATTTGTCAGGCGTTGTCGCTCGACTTGCCGACGGAATTGCTGGTGCGGGCGGGCAGTTGGCATGACTATGGCAAAGCGCATCCAGTGTTCCAACAGGTTTTGATTCAGAATGCGATGGAACCGTATAAATCCGGTGGGCCTTGGGCGAAGTCTGATCACTATGGTCGTATGACAGAACGGCCTGGGTTTCGGCATGAGTTGGTGAGTGCGTTGGTGGCGCTGGGACAGGGTGAGCCGTTTGATCTGGTGTATCTCGTAGCGGCGCATCATGGCAAGGTGCGAATGATGATTCAGCCGCGTGAGCATGAGAAAGAGCCACCGGACGATCGGCTGTATGCCTTGGGCGTGTGGGATAAGGACGAAATTCCGGCGGTGGACGTAATTTTGGGCGATGAAGTGCAGACGATTCCAGCGCAGTTAATTGATTTGGGTTGTATGCAGTTGGGAACGCTGGCGGGGAAGCGATCGTGGGCCGAGCAAAGCCTGGATTTGCTGGAGAAATATGGCCCGTTTAAGTTGGCGTTTTTGGAGAGTGTGATTCGGATTGGCGATTGGCGGGCTTCGCAGAAGTATTCACAGCAGGATTTATTGGGAGGGACGGACGCATGACGCAATTACAGGGCTGTCGGCCTGAGCCGCTATCAGGCTATCTGAAAGCATTAGGGGTTTTGCGGATTTTGGCGGAGCAGGGGCCAGACCCCCAGATTAAAGGCTATTGGCAGGATAATTGTTTTCAACTTGTCACTTCGATGAATGCGGAAGCGATCGTGGCGTTTTTCTTAAATCAATATCAGCCCACGCCATTGGTAGCGCCCTGGAATGCCAGTACGGGCTTTTATGAGAAGGATCGCGATTCGATGAAAGCGACGCTGCAAACGATGCGGGATTCTGGTTGCGATCGGCTCAAGGTCTATCGTGATTCAGTGGCTAAAGCTCAAAAAGCGGTGGATGATCTGGGACTAAAGGAACCGAAGGATGGTAAGGATAAATTGCTCAAACGGTTGCGCAATACCTTGCCAGATGAGGCAGTGCGGTGGCTGGACACTTGCGCATTGATTGGGAGTGATGATTTGCGATTTCCACCGTTGACGGGGACGGGGGGCAATGATGGCAATTTTGAGTTTAGCCGATCGTTTATGCAGCAGTTGCAGGAATTGTTTGATTTTGGCACGGGGGAAGCGATTCCTGAGGCGGCAGGTTTGCTGAAGGCGGCATTGTTTGGAGAGACGTTGCCGGGGATGCCGTTTAATGGGTCGATCGGTCAATTTAATCCGATGGCGGCGGGTGGTGTGAATGCGACTCCGGGCTACATGGCAGAACCAAGGGTGAATCCCTGGGAATATGTGTTGATGCTGGAGGGGATTTTGCTGTTTACAGCGGCGGTGACAAGACGTTATGAGAGCAATAATGATGGCAGTTTGGCCTATCCGTTTATGGTGCGTCCTTCGCTGGTGGGCTATGGCAGTGCGGCGGATGAAAATGCGCGGGCAGAGCTTTGGGCACCGTTGTGGGGGCAGGCGGTGGGTGTGAAGGAATTACAGATTTTGTTTAATGAGGGGCGAGCGAAGTTAGGCGGACGAACGGCTAGGGATGGGGTAGATTTTGTCCGGGCAATCGCGACGCGGGGTGTGGCGCGGGGAATTACGGCGTTTGTGCGGTATAGCTTTCAGGAACGTAATGGGCTGGCTTATTTTGCGATTCCATTGGGGCGGGTGGAGGCGAAGGCCAATGCGTCGGTCGATCGATTGGGGGCGATCGATGGTTGGCGGGAGCAGTTTCGGCGGATGGCGCAAGATGATAATGCGCCGAAGGCAATTAAAACCGCATCACGGCGGTTGGAGACGGTGTTGTATGAGTTTAGTGTGGGGAAGGTCAAACTGATTGAGGTCTTGATTGCACTAGGAGAAGCGGAACAGACGTTAGGCCGATCGATGAAGTTTACGATCGATAAAGGTATACGACCACTATGGATCGACGATCCAAAGGAAGCCGATGCTTGGATTGATGAAGCGAATGATCAATCATCAGAATTCCGATTAGCGCTAGCTCTAGCAGGCGCTGGCTTGAGGCAACGGCTAGTACAAGTTCGCCAACGGGGCAATTCAAAACCAGAGTGGTTTAAGGAGAACGATGGCAAGACTATTTGGACATCGGCGGGATTAATCGATAATCTTGCGATTTGGCTTCAGCGAGCAGACGTTGAACAGAATCCGGAGAGTCGGGAAATCTTGGATGATGCGGCGATCGCGCAAGCATTAAACCAGCCCTTTGTTGGGTTGGTGGATATTGAGGCTTGGCTGAATGAAAGTGTCAATCCAGAACGCCTAGAAGCGATGGCGCGCGGTCTCTGTTTAATCCGACCAAAACGGATTGACATTTCCCAGGACTTCAAAGCAATTCCAGCCGATTATGCGTTGTTGAAGTTAGTTCACCATCGGCATTTGGTGGCGAGTCAAGTGAGCAGCGTATTTAAGCAGGCGGTAATTGCACAGGATATGACGTTTCCAAGAGTGCCAACACTGTTAACGGTATTGGCACGGGGCGATGGGCAAAAAGCGACAGCATTGGCGATCGCGCGGTTGCGGTCAAGTCGATTGAAACCAGCGCTGGATGATCGGGGCTTAATCATGTCCAGTGATCGAACGCGCTTGGTGGCAGCGGCGTTGGCCTTCCCTTTGGGGGCTTGGGCAATCGCACGGCTACTGCGCCAGGTACGCTTGCTGGATGACCCGGATGACCCAAAGGATAAACCTTCGGAGCAGCTAGCCAATTAGAACATCCACAATCACAATTTTTTCTTGAGGTTTACCAGCTATGAATTTTAATGGATTACAAAATGCGTCCCGGTTATTGGTACAGGCTGAACTCGAACCCCTTCAAGGTAGTCGATTTCAACCGACAGGTTTCCCCGATTTAGGGGCGGCAACTTACCAAGACCCGAAAAACAATACCAAAATGTTATTGCTGGAATCAGCCCAAAGTATTGCCAATCGGCTGGAGAATACTATTTGGGATGATGTGAGCCAGAGCTTAATCAAGCCGCTTCACGGAATTTCTTATGTTGTCGTGAAAGCCAATGATCATGTGCTGACGAATTCATTGCTAGAAGCGCATCGTTTGAATTCCTTTTATATTTTAGAAGGTAAAGATAAGAGCTTCTTTGAGCGATTACGTCAGGAGTTAGATGCTCCAGCGGAGAAACCTGTTGACTATACGTTGCTGGCGAAGGTATTGGCGAAGTACGATGTAAATTCGCTGCTGCACGGGATCTTCTTGGCGAAAAAGGAGATTGCAGGTGGTCGCTTCAAGCTGGCACGGGCATTGTCAGGATTTATTGAGGCATCGGGTGTTGAGGTAGTGCGATCGGGCGGTGTAAAGAACGATCGGGTGAACCCTTCGGCGGATGCAAAGAAAGGGGGTGGGAATATTCCCTATGCGCGTGAAGAGTTTGCGGCAGAGAAGATTACCGCTTACTTTAGTCTGGATTTGGCGCAGATTCGGGGGTATCGATTGGGGCAGGCATTAGAGGATTTACTGATCGCGATCGCGCTATATAAAATTCGGAAATTCCTGGAAACGGGTTTGCGATTGCGGACGGCTTGTGATTTGGATTTGGTGGGTGATCTGAAGGTGACGCGCCCGAAGGAAGGGTTTGAATTGCCGACGTTGAAGGAATTGGAAGCAGCGTTGCCGGGATTGGTGAAGGCGGCGGCGGGTGCCTTTAATGACCCAGCGGTGACAGTTGTGACCTATGAGCTTGATGATTCCGAGAAGGAAGAGAAAGGCAGCAAGAAGAAAAAATAGCGCATTTGCGGAGATTAATCGGTATAGGAGATTTGGGTCATGATTGGACTTGCGATCGAATTTTTGGCGGGACGCTATCACGCCACACCTTGGGATCATCAGGTGAATGAAGGGGTTGTGGAGTGGCCGCCGTCACCTTGGCGGATTTTGCGGGCGTTGGTGTCGGCTTCCTATCGATTGGGCGAACCACCGCAACGATCGCTGTTGCTGGAACTCGTAACAGCGTTGGCGGAGGCGTTGCCGAGTTATCGGTTGCCGCAGTTTACGGCGGCGCATACGCGGCATTATATGCCTGTGGTGAATCAGAGTGCGTGGAAAACGGCGAAGGTGATTGATACGTTTTATGCGCTGGAGGGCGGTGCGGCGGCACCAGCGACGTTAGAAGTTTGGTGGGATGGGGTCGAATTGGGTGATGAGGTTCAATTGCTCCTAGAACGTCTCTGTCGCCAGGTGAGCTATCTGGGACGGGCGGAGTCCTGGGTGGAGATGTCGCTGTTGGCTGAGAAGAATAAACCAGAGGCGAATGCGGCGATCGGGCTAGCGGGTGAGGCGGTGCAGGTTCTCGCCCCCTTAAATCGGGAAGGGTTGGTGGGGTTTCAGAATGCGTTGGGACAGTTGCCGCAGCCGAAAGGGAAGAAGAATGCTTGGGTGATACCGCAGGATATTTTGCAGGTGTTGGAGTTGGATGTGGGGGAGATGCAGCGGCAGGGCTGGAGTGGGATTCCGGGGGCGCGGTGGGTGAGTTACGGTATGCAATATTCACAAAAGAAGCACTATAGCAATCGATCAACTGTTGTTACGCCTGTGCCAACGGTGGCGCGGTTTGCCTTGGCTGGGCCAGTTTTACCGAAGTTGACGCAGGCGATTTCGGTGGGGGAGCGGTTTCGGCAGGCGTTGATGGCTTGGAGCCGAGATGAGGCAGGTGTTTCGGCGCGGGTGTTTTCGGGGAAGGAGGGAAACGATCGGCTGGACGGGGGCGATCAAGCGGAGGCGCAATATCGGGTGGGGCAGGGTCATGCTTGGTATTTACCGGAGGTGAATACGCGGGGAGAAATTGATCAGATGGTGGTGTTTGCAGCGGAGGGGTTTGGGGAGGAGAATGCGCTGCGGGCGTTGGGGCGATTGCCGAAGGTGTGGGGAAATGAGGGGTTTGATTTGAAGACGGTGTTGGTGGCGTTGGGGCAAGTGGAGTCGGATGGGCGGCAGTTGGGCGTGATGGGGCGGGGAAAGGTGTGGCGGAGTTTGACCCCGTTTGTGTTGGCGCGGTTTCCGAAGAAGAATAAATGGATTGGGGAGACGGGGTTTCAGGTGGATGGGCCGGAGGATCAGGCGTTGCGGTTTTTGGGGCAGTTGCCGCATTTGGGTTTAAATTTGGGGGGCGATCGAGTTGCGATTGCTGATTCGACTGGGAATTGGTTAGCGATCGGACAGTCGAGTGAGGATTGGGTGGTGCGGGTGCGTTGTCGTCGGGAGGGGGTGATTAAGCGGTTTTCTTGGGTGCAGTTTCAACGATCGCGACGGCATGGGAATGGTAGTCGGGGTGGAAGTCAGGGGTTTTGGTTGGAGATTGAGTTTGCGGCGGCGGTGCGTGGGCCGATCGCGTTGGGGTATGGGGCGCATTTTGGGTTGGGGGTGTTGGTGCCTGACGCGGATGGGTAGTGCTTTTTTGGGGGTGGGGGGT
>JANOQX010000154.1:0-15591 GCA_031415035.1 Cyanobacteria bacterium VAR_4_metabat_243 | reverse complement strand
CGCTTTAGCGGGGTTTCGCTCATAGCCCTGCCGTTGACGCGCGGGCCGATTTGGCAGCGTAGTCCGTCAAATTCCGAATTCGCCCAAATAATTACTTTAAAACAGAAAATACCGTTGGGCCATCGGCAACACGGTCGCGGGTTCACAGGTCAGCAGTTGCCCATCGGCCCGCACTTCATAGGTCTCCGGATCGACCTCAATCTGCGGCAAGGCATCATTTAATTTCAAATCCTGTTTGCGGAGATTCCGGGTGCCCCGAACAGCGATCGTTGGCTTAACCAAGCCCAACTGCGCGGCAATCCCGGCATCCTGGGCCACCTGGGAAACAAAGGTGAATGATGTCGCCCCGATCGCGCCGCCAAAGGCCCCAAACATTGGTCGCATATGCACGGGCTGCGGGGTGGGAATACTGGCATTCGCGTCACCCATTTGGGCATAGGCGATCATGCCGCCTTTCAATACGAGATCTGGTTTAACGCCGAAGAAGGCGGGTTTCCAGAGACAGAGGTCGGCGATTTTGCCTTCCTCGATCGAGCCGACATGATCGGCAATTCCATGGGTTAGTGCGGGATTAATCGTGTATTTTGCCACGTAGCGTTTGGCGCGGAAGTTGTCGTTTTGGGCGGTGTCGGGGGTGAGGGGGCCGCGCTGGACTTTCATTTTGTGGGCGGTTTGCCAGGTGCGGATGATCACTTCGCCGACCCGCCCCATGGCCTGGGAGTCGGAGGAAATCATGCTGAACGCGCCGAGGTCATGGAGGATGTCTTCTGCCGCGATCGTCTCCCGCCGAATCCGCGACTCCGCAAAGGCCACATCTTCAGGAATGCTCGGATCAAGGTGGTGACAGACCATCAGCATATCCAAATGCTCATCCAATGTGTTCACCGTGTAGGGCCGGGTGGGATTCGTCGAAGAAGGAAGGACATTCGGCAGACCGCAGACGCGAATGATGTCCGGGGCATGGCCGCCGCCTGCGCCTTCGGTGTGATAGGTGTGAATTACGCGATCTTTGAAGGCCGCGATCGTGTCCTCGACAAATCCCGCTTCGTTCAAGGTGTCGGTGTGAATCGCGACCTGCACATCAAACCGATCGGCGACGCTTAAACAATTGTCGATCGTGGCGGGCGTGGTGCCCCAATCTTCGTGGAGTTTCAGCCCGATCGCGCCTGCCCGCACTTGTTCTTCTAAGGCTTCCGGCTGACTCGCATTACCCTTCCCCATAAAACCGAGATTAATCGGAAAGGCGTCGGCGGCTTGGAGCATCCGATACATATTCCAGGGGCCAGGGGTGCAGGTTGTGGCGTTCGTTCCGGTTGCTGGCCCGGTGCCGCCACCAATCATCGTTGTGACACCCGACGCGATCGCGGTTTCGATCTGTTGGGGACAGATAAAGTGGATGTGCGAATCAATCCCACCAGCGGTGATAATCATCCCCTCACCCGCCAAGGCTTCGGTGCCGGGGCCAATGATAATGTCAACGTGATCTTGAATGTAAGGATTGCCCGCGTTACCAATTTTGTGAATCTTCCCGTCTTTGATCCCGATGTCGGCTTTGATAATGCCCCACCAATCAAGAATCAATGCATTGGTGATTACTAAATCCACTGCGCCATCGGCGTTGGGGATGGGTGACTGGCCCATGCCGTCGCGGATCACTTTGCCGCCGCCGAATTTGACTTCATCGCCGTAGGTGGTCAGGTCGCGTTCGACTTCGATGATTAGTTCGGTGTCGGCGAGGCGCACCCGATCGCCCGTGGTGGGACCATAGGTTTCGGCGTAGGCGCGGCGATCCATTGGGAAACTCATGTGGGGATTGGCTCCAGGGGATTGGTTGGTTGTTGCAAAGGTGTGATCCCCCCTAGCCCCCCTAACTCCTTCGGAGAGGCTTCGCCAACAAAAGGGGGGGATTGGAATTCAAAGTCCCCCTTTTTAAGGGGGATTTAGGGGGATCGGATTTTCGGGCGTTAGTCCGATCGGTCTAATTTGCCTTCAATCTGGGCATTAAACCCATAAACTTTACGTTCGCCCACGAAGGGCACGAGATTGACGGTTTTGGTGTCGCCCGGTTCGAAGCGGACGGCGGTGCCTGCGGGGATATCGAGGCGTTGGCCACGGGCAGCAGGTCGATCGAATTGCAGGGCGGCGTTCACTTCAAAAAAATGGAAGTGAGAGCCGATTTGGATCGGCCGATCGCCAGTATTAGCGACGGTGAGTGCGGTGACGGGTCGGCCTGCATTGAGGTCGATCGTGCCGGGTTGGGGAAATAGTTCGCCTGGAATCATGGGGTGGTACAGCGCGTCAAATTACTCTAATCCTACCGTACTCTTTCGCGCTCACCGGAGTTTGAGCTAGGATAGTGTGACACGGCAGGTAACGGAAAAATGGTCAGTACATTACCAAACCCGAAGAATATTGTCACGGATGCCTGGGTGCAAGCGACTTGGGCGGAATTTTTGGTGGCTTCGGCGGATTCGGAAGCGGCGAAGACGACTTGTTATTACGATGCAGGCTGGATGAGGATCGAGACAATGCCAATTGGGTTCGCACATGGCAAGGACAATTCGATCTTGGCGTCCTTGGTCAATTTGTATGGAACTTTAAAAAACATCCCCTATATCGCTTTCACCAACTCTAGCTTCCAGAAAATCGGTGAACGAGAATGTCAGCCGGATCTGGCTTTTTACGTTGGATCGGAACTGCCGATAATCCCCCGATCGAATAGTCCGGTAAATTTAGACGTTCATCCCGCCCCAACCTTAGTCATTGAGATTGCGGCAACGACGTTGAGTGATGATTTGGGTCAGAAGCGGCTGTTGTATGAGCGGTTGGGGGTGCGGGAGTATTGGGTGGTGGATGTGGAATTGGCGGTGGTGACGGCGTTTGAAGTGCAAAATGGCGGGAGTCGGCAGATTTTGGTGTCGCCGGTTTTGGTCGGGTTGGATATCGCGATTGTCGAGGCGGCGTTGCGGCGAAGTCAGACGGATGATGATGGGGCGATTAATCGTTGGTTGATGCAGGAATTTGCGGGGTGACGTTGTGTCTACATCAGGTTTCTGGGGTGAGAACGAGATTGCGATAGATTTGTTCGATCGGGAAGCTGAGATTGATGCTTTTGAGGTCTACGGTGTCGCCTGCTTGGTAGTTAATGATGACCCATTCGCCGATATCGTTTTTGTGGTAGAGATCGATTTCGATGCTGGTGGAACTAACTAACAAGTAATCCTGGAGGATAGGATTTTGGCGATACATGCGGAATTTGCCACCCCGGTCGTAGGATTCGGTGCTGGCGGATAGGACTTCGACGATGAGGCAGGGATAGGTGATGTATTGGGTGGCGGTTTTGTCGCGATCGTCGCAGGTGACGCTGGCATCGGGGTAGGTGTAGTTGCTGGTTCCGGCGATGTTGACTTTGATGTCAGAGTTGGCCGTGATGCAGCTGCTATTTGCTAAATGCGTGTCGAACAAGCCTGTTAGTTTGATGGCAATCCGACCATGATTCACGCTGCCGCCGCTCATGGCGTAGACTTGACCGTCGATATACTCGTGTTTTTCGAGTTGCTGCGCTTCCCAGGCGAAGTAGGCTTCGGGGGACATTACGGGGACGTTGTGTTTGGCAGCGATCATGGTCGGGCGGCTCCTGGGCGACTTCGATCGGCGAAGCACAATCGATCAGTATTCTACCAATTTAGCAAGGTTTTGCGAAAACCAACGATTCGCGATCGTCGAGGCGGCGTTGCGGCGGAGTCAGACGGATGATGATGGGGCGATTAATCGCTGGTTGATGCAGGAATTTTCGGGGTGATCACCATTAGCCAAAGCACTAGTGGTCTTATACTTGAAACATGCAAAAGCTCACGATTACCCGACCGGATGACTGGCATCTTCATCTGCGCGACGGCGCGGCCTTGAAAGCGGTGCTGCCGCATACGGCGCGTCAGTTTGCCCGCGCGATTATCATGCCCAATTTAAAGCCGCCAGTGCGCTTGGTGGCTGAGGCCGCTGCCTATCGCGATCGCATCCTGGCCGCCGTTCCAGCGGGTCAACAGTTTGAGCCGCTGATGACGCTTTACCTCACCGACAACACCCGCCCCGAAGAAATCATCGCGGCGAAGGCTGCTCAGTTTGTCAAAGCGGTCAAGTACTATCCCGCCGGGGCAACGACTAATTCGGATCTGGGGGTGACGGACATTCGCAAGTGCGATCGCGTCTTTGAAGCAATGGAGCAAGTCGGCCTGCCTTTACTCCTGCACGGTGAAGTGACTGATCACAGTGTTGATATGTTCGATCGAGAGCAGGTGTTTATCGATCGACATTTGATCCCGCTCAAGCAACGATTTCCTGGCCTGCGCGTCGTCTTTGAACACATTACGACTGCCGATGCGGTGCAGTATGTCCGATCGGCCAACAACGTCGCTGCCACGATCACGCCACAGCATTTGTTGTTTAACCGCAATAGCCTTTTCCAGGGTGGCATTTCCCCGCATTTTTATTGTCTACCAATTTTGAAACGCGAGGTGCATCGATCGGCGCTTTTGCAGGCCGCAACCTCCGGTAATCCCAAGTTTTTTCTCGGCACTGATAGCGCTCCCCATCCTCGGAATAGTAAGGAAAGTTCCTGTGGTTGTGCGGGTTGCTATTCGGCGCTGAATGCGATGGAGTTGTATGCTGAAGCGTTTGAGAGTGTCGATGCCCTTGATCAATTGGAGGCGTTTGCCAGCTTCTATGGGGCCGATTTTTATCAGCTTCCACGCAATACGGAACAGATTACGTTGACCAAAACGACCTGGCGTGTGCCTGATGAAATTCCATTTATGGCATCGGCACTTGTGCCGTTGCGGGCAGGTGAAGAGATGACTTGGCAAATGGCTTGAACCCAGCAACGGCGCAAAAAACTGTTTTAAAACAGGCTAACGTTGTAGTGTTGGCAAAACGCAGGTTAACTGGCGACCGCTTGCACAACCTCACTCAACGCTGCATCGATCACGATATCGCTGACACCGCGTCGCTTCAAGCTCGCAATCAACGCACTTACAGTCTCACCTTCAAATCGCTCCAAGTCAGCCCGTAATCCCTGGCCAATGTAAGCCCGAATCAATGGCTGATATCCAGAAAACCCTAACAATGGCGCAACTCGCTTCAAGTCTTCCACGACATCTTCCGGCATCCGAATCGTCACGCTGCTCATCGGACGATGCTTATCCAGTCTTTTCTTTAAGGCTTCAACTTTCATAGTCCATCCTCTCTTGTCGGGTTGCTTTACGCGCCGAAATAATCCGAGTTGCGACTGGCATCAACCAGAATCAGGAATGGATCAAAAAATGCCTCAGCCGCTTGCTGAAAGGTAATTCCATCATGATTAACTGGATTAATCCGCGCTTTTTCTGGACTCCAGACAAACGTAATGCCATTCAGCACAAAATGAACGTTCACGCTGATCATTCTAAACAAGACGTATGTACATTGTCAATACGAATCTGCGAAACCTGACAACTTTTAGCTTACCGCCACAACCTGGAACGAAACGGCATAACGTTCCGGATGAGCGGCTCCTCAGCCATGCTCTGACATTATAGATCAATCTTGTGTGTCCGCTCGATCCGGGTTGTTAGCCTGTGACGCGCTACATCGACTCTACTTCTTCGATCAGCCAAGGTACCTCCCCTCCAAACTCAATCTGCACCAATGGCTTGCCCTCAAACTCTGTCCAGTAAAGTCCTCCATTTTCCGTAAAACCAATCCGAAACTGCTGACCAACTTCTTCTAACTCCAGCTCATAAACCTGAGCATCCGCATACTCCGCCAACATCACCTTAGAACTCGGACTCTCCAAGTAGCCTACGCAATGAAACCAACCACTATAAAAATGCAATCCAGTTTCTGATACACCATCATGATAGACCTCTACCTCTTTTCTGAAATCAACCCCAAGTCGGTCAAATAAAATCGATACTTCTTCTGGATATATTTTCTTCCGAGATGCCACAAAATTTAGACACTTCTGACAACCACATTCTTCTGCACTACCGCGCTCAATTTTCCTGTAAGCGTCGCGAGTTGCTTCAACATCTACATTTAGTTTCCATTTCCGATACTGCAATTGTTCCATCAACTCTTGGTCTTTATCTGATGTAGCAGCAAACGACTAATTTCAATGCAGCCTAACTCTAAATTCAAACAGGCTAACAATTTATTATACAGAAAATTTCCGCATATCCACTCAAATTGGGATGATAGTCCGACGATTTCCGCATATCATTCCCAGGTGGTCGATTAGACCGAAAGTTTCTGTATATCATCCCAAACAGCCGATTAGGCCGAAAGTTTCCGCATATCATCCCCGATCCGATCGACCCCCAATCAATCCCCAACTTCCGCCGCCGACACCCGCAAAGCCAACAACTGAGAAATCGCTTCAGGGTTGGACTTCAGCGAGTTGCGGCTGGCTCAATCGATCACCCTCTACCCCGTGGTCAAAATCTGCGCCAAGGCCCGATCGAGGGTCTGATATTCGTAATTAAATCCCGAATTCAACGTCTGCTGTGGGATCACCTTCTGGCCTTCCAAGACCACCACCGCGCCATCGCCCAAGAGCGCCTCGATCGCGAATCCCGGCACCGGGAGCCAAGACGGTCGCTTCATTTGCTCACCGAGCACCGTACAAAGCTGCGTCATCCGCACGGGATTGGGAGCTGTAGCGTTGTAAACCCCTTGCATCGCCCCGTCGGTCAACGCCTTGACGATCAAACTCACCACATCATCCTGATGAATCCACGAAAACCACTGCCGCCCCGACCCGATCGGCCCACCCGCAAACAGCCGAAACGGCGTCAACATCTTACCCAATGCCCCGCCCATGCCCAACACAATGCCCAACCGCAGAATCACCAATCGCGTCCCACTGGCCACGACCTTGGTGGCCTCGGCTTCCCATTGGCCGCAAACTTCTGCCAGAAAGTCATTCCCTGCCGGACTCAGTTCGGTGAATTCCCCGGTTTCGCTGGTGCCGTAGAAGCCGATCGCCGAGGCATTGACCAGGACTTGGGGTTTGGGATGGGCTTGGGTGATCGCCGTGACTAAATTCGCCGTGGTTTGTAAGCGGCTGTCGAGGATTTGTTGCTTGTACTCGGGCGTCCACTTTTGCTCGGCGATCGGGGTGCCCGCCAGATTCACGACGCCATCACAATCGGCGATCGCGCTTTGCCAGTCGGCGTCATATCCGAGGATTTCGACCGTTTTGTAAACTTCGATCGGAAACTTTTTGCGGGCGGCGGCGGGATTGCGGGTGAGGACGACGACGGCGTGGCCCAAGCTCTGGAGCCGTTCGACCAACCGACTGCCGACGAATCCGGTAGCCCCAGTAATTGCAACTTTCATGCGGTGATTTAATCCTGTTTGCGGCGCTCCGCCTGTTGACGGTACTTCGCCTCTTAGTATAAGAGATAAAGCAAGTTGAATTCATGAGGAGATACGTGATGGAATGGTTCGCCCAAATTGAGCCACTGGGCGCAAAATGCGCGATCGCCTCAGCCTGGTTAGGCTTTGTGGGGATGGCGGCAATGCTGACTCATCAGTACACGCCGCGTGGCTCCGAGTTTGTCCGCAAGGTGGTGCATATCGGCGCGGGGCAGATTATTTTGCTGGCTTGGTGGATGCAGATTCCGGCTTGGATTGGGGTTGGGGCCTCGGCGTTTTTTGGGTTGGTGTCGGTGTTGTCCTACTGGTTCCCGCTGTTGCCGAGCATCAACAACATTGGCCGCAAAAGTTGGGGGACTTGTTTCTATGCCTTGAGTATGGGGATTTTGGTCGCTTGGTTTTGGCCCTTGGACTTGCCGCAGTATGCCGTGCTGGGCGTCTTGGTGATGACCTGGGGCGATGGGCTGGCGGGCCTGATTGGTCGGCAATACGGGCGGCATCACTACCAGGTTTGGGGCAGTCAGAAAAGTTGGGAAGGGACGGCGGTGATGGCGATCGTTTCGGCGATCGTCTCACTGCTGGTCTTGCTGCCCACAGCGGGGAATAGCTGGCCGTCCTGGGTGACCGCCGGGACGATCGGCCTGGTCGCCGCTGGCCTGGAAAGCTTTTCGAAACTGGGCGTGGATAATCTCACGGTGCCGATCGGCAGTGCGGCGATCGGCTATGGGTTGATGCAATGGTTGGCGTAGGCGTCGCGAAAAACGCACCCGACGCCATAATCTATCGTGAGGAATAGATTCCCGATTCAGGCAACCTTTTCCCTCAAAAAACGTCACTTAAACTGCGACAATAACCCTCGTCACCGGGTCGTTTCATGATTGCGCCGCCTTCCTGCCTTTTGGGCCATCTCCTATGACTTCTATTACCTCCAGCTCGAATTCCTCGACGCCGGGTTTGGCGGCGCTGTCCCTGGGGCAGATGCCGGATCCGACGCAGCTCGATAACATCAAAGCCCAGCTCGATTTGGTGTTGTTGGCCTTGGAATCGATCGCCAATATTGGTTCCGAAGCGATGTTGCAGGCGGCGGAAACGCTGCATCTGGAATCGGTGATCGCCGATCGGGTGTCGCTGTGGCGCTTGCGTCAGGCCAATCCCCTGCGCAAGGGCCAGGGGGGCCGCAAGAAGCTGGATGTGGAAGAGGCGCGGGCGATGGTGCTGATTTGCTGTCATTTGGCCAAGCAGCAGCATGAGCTGGTGCGACGGGCGGTGGCGCTGCTGGAGCAATTGACCGAGCAGGATCAGCCGCCCCACCGGGCCGCGTTGATCGGCGACTACCTCGATCGGTTCCAAAACACCTACCAGGAACGGATGGAGGCAGCGAATCAGCCGGATTCCGACGGCCTGACGCATTTGGGGCTGAAGCTGCTGATTGATTTGCTGTTCTACGGCGGGCCGCAGGGCGCGAAGCGGCTCTGGATGGCGCTGCTGGAACGATCGATGGGCCATTGAGCGAAATTCTGACTCGCCCCGTTTCAATTTCTGTCACCAACCGCCCCAAACCATTCGACTAATGCCACTCTAGAATGGTCTCTACTGCACTCCTCTGCTCCGAACGCGCCCTCACCTATGGCTACTGCACCCACCTTGATCCGGCGTTATACGCCGCCCACCTGCTCCCTGGAAATTGTGGCGCAGCAGTCGCCGCTGTCCCGCTGGATGGGCAAGGTCGCACTGAAAGATGTGCGATTCAAACTCAGCTTTGATGATCCCCGCATTAGTGATGATGATTGGGTCGTGCTGCGGGGCGATCGGACGCAGTTGGAAGACTTGAACCAAACCGTGGGCGACTATGTGCAGTCGTTCTTGACTCAGTCCGCCTCGGGGGCGACGATCGAGCAGGATATTGCGGCCCAAACGGCGGTGGCGGCGACGGAACTCGCGGTGCCCCTGACCAATCCCACGGGCCTGGCGCTTCAGCCCAAGGGGTTGCTGTCCCATACCTTGAGCCTCGGTTCCCTGGCGACGGAAAATTCGGACGATCGGCTGACCTTGACTTCGACCCAGCTGGCGGATTTGGCCACGGCGTTGGATGAGTACAGTGCCGAAGCGACGACCTTGCCGCAGCTCGATCGCAAAGTGGTGTGGTTGCCAAATACCGCTCAGTGGTCATCGCCGAATTGGGCCGGACTGGCGGCGGGGATTTTGGTCACCGTGGGGCTGGGAGCCTCGTTGGTGAATAGTTTGAGCAATCGATCGACCCCGCAGACGGCATCCCAGGCCAGCAGCAGCGACCAACGCTTGGCGATGCAGCCACCGTCCGGTGCGCCGACGCCGCCCACCCCGAATCCCTTTGGGGCGATGCCGCCGCTGTCGCAGTTGCCGCAGCCAGGGGCCGCGTTGCCATCACCAGGGGCGACGACCGCGCCGATCAAAATCGCGGGGGCATCGCCCCCGACGGGTGATCCGACGGGCGACCAGAAACTTGGGACGGTGAATGCGCCGACGATCGCCAATACCCAAGGCGGCCAATCGACGCCCAAAATTGCGGCTGTGCCCCAGGCGGGGGCGGCGGGTCAGTCAGCGGCACCCAAGGCCGAAGCGCCATTTCCCGTGGTCGTTGATCAGATTGGCGGCACGGGTGAACCCGGTAAATCAGCGCCCGCTGCAAGTTCAGCCAATGCCCGATCGACCACGCAGGAAGAAGGAGCCGATCGGGCGGCGGCTTTGGGTCAGCTCAGTGCGCCCGTTGCCCCTGTCCTGGCTCCGGTTACCCTGCCGGAATTAGCGCCCGCGATTCGCACCAGCGATCAAGTCAAGGCAGTGCAAAGTTATTTCCAACGGCGCTGGAAGCCCCAGAAAGGCTTAGAGCAAGGGCTGCAATACGACCTGCAACTGGATGGCAATGGTGCCTTGCAATCGGCGTCGCCGATCGGCGGTACTTCGACCGACCAACAATCCCAGGCGGGGATTCCGGCGATCGGCACCCCGATCGCGCCCGCTGCCCCGGATGGGAAATCGACGACGGTGCGGCTGTTGTTGGAGCCAACGGGCGGCGTGCAGGCGTTTTAGCGGTAATCTACTTCAACTCAAAGGCGATCGCGTAGTCTTCGCGCTGTTTGGCGGTGATGGCGATCGTGTATTCTCCGGCGATCGGGGCTTTGCCTTTCCAGTTGGTCTTGCTGCGGCCCAGGGGCTTGCCTGTGGGGGCGATCGTCTGGATTTGGAGGTCGCCTTGCAAGACTTTGTAGCTGATGGTGTGACCCGTTTGGGCGGTGAGCTTGTAGCGGCGGGTTTGGCCTGCGAGGATTTCGCCTGTGAGGGTTTGGGTGCGGTGGCGATCGAAGTTGAGTGGTTGGGTGTTGTTGTTGGCGATCGGTTTGTTCGGGTAGATCGCCATGTCGAGGGAATAGGCCCCGGCTCCGGTGATCTGGATTTGGTAGGATTCGCTGGCCGGAAGTTGACCCGTCCAATGGCGGGCTTGGCGGGAGGAATTGTCGATCGGGCTTTGGTCGGCACGGAGCAGGTTCATCTTGACGCCCGACCCTTCGAGGTTGATGGAGGTGACTTGGCCTTTGTGCGCCCGGAATTGGTAAATCTGGGTTTGGTTCTCGGGCAGATCGCCTTGGACGGCGGCGGAAACTTCGTTGGGCGCAAATTCGATCGTCCGAGGCCCAGGCATCGCATTCGTCGCCTGTGGGTTGGTCGGTGCCAGGCTGGGCGACGGTACGGCTAACCAACTTTGGTAACCTGGCGTCATGGGGCCATGGAAAATATGCATCCCAATCCCCGCTACGACTAGACAACTCGCGGCGATCGCCCATTGGGGTGCGGTGCCCAACCGCTGGAACGCATCGAACCAGTGCGGGGCCGGGGCCGTCGCCGCAGGCCGTCCGGTGACGCGGCGCATCCGATCGGCGGCGATCGTCGCGCTCCCGGTAAAGGGCGGCAAGGTGGCAACGGCTCCGTGGCTGGTATCGGCACTGACTGGCGCGGCTAAGGCCACCGCAGGCCGAGGCCCATCGGGATGGAAGGCATGATTAAAGGTTTGGCTAATTCTTTGGCCGAGGCTGGGGCCTCGGGGTTGGAGATGGGTGGGGGGCAGGGCCGTGGCCGTCGCCCCCCGACTGTCTGGGCGACTGGTGGCCGCCGCTGTTGAAGTTGATGCACGCTGATGAATCGGGGAGGCAAACCCTTGCCAGGAGACATATTCCGGTCGCCACATCATCGGGGTGAGCACGCCCAGTAACCGTTGCAGGTCACTGTGGACGGCGCTGGCCGATTGATAGCGATCGGTGGGATGTAAGGCCAGCATCCGGTTGAGGATATTGGCCAGCTCCCGGCTGACGCTGGTGTAGGCTTGCCAGTGCCAGTCCAGCGTTAAGCTGTCCAGCAACTGATGCGGCTCCCGGCCCGTCAACAGCACAATACAAGTCGCGGCCAGCGCATAGAGATCACTATGGGGCTGGACATTCCCAGTTTGGAGCTGTTCGGGCGGGGCATAGCCGATCTTGCCGACTCGCGTCATCGAGGACACTAAGGCCAGACCACTGGTGGCGGCTTTGACCGAGCCAAAGTCGAGCAGCACCGGGAGGCCAGCGGTAAAGTCGTCGAGGGTTTGGGGCTGCTCAGTTGCACCCTTGGCCGGACTGAGCACCAGGTTTTCGGGTGAAATGTCCCGGTGCACGATCTGCCGATCATGCAAGTAGGACAAAACGGGTAGTAGATGGTTGAGTAGATGGAGAACTTCCACCTCATTCAACGTGGCATCACGATCGCGACGCTGTTGAAGTAAGGTGCGGTAATTTTCACCCTGAATGTAGTCCTGGACGAGGAATAAGCGGTCTTCCCATTCAAACGCCGCCCAAAACCGGGGAATTTGAGGATGCTGCACCTGATGTAGGATGCTGGCTTCACGGGCAAAGAGCGACTTTGCTTTCGCGACCAGCGACTCATCTTGATACGAGACCGTAAACTCCTTCAGAACACAAGGTTCATCAAAGCGTTCCTGATCCAGCGCCAGATAAGTCCGACCAAATCCGCCTTGACCCAATAAATGTTTGATTCGATACCGCTGATGCAGCAGGGTACGTGACTCAATTGCAGCGACCATAGGAATCTAAACCAGGCTTAACAATAATTGGGTCAGTAGTAAATGCAACTCCTGACGTATAAACTTTTACCTCTTGACCCGAAAAGCGATCCTAGGTTGCTGACCCCTAGGGGGTCTGACCCCTCACGCTCTTTCGAGCGGATCCATCGGGTTTGGGGCGGTCGGGGGAAAATGAGAAGCCTGTGCGGCCTCACGATGACCTACGGTCGGTCGTAGACCATCGGCGAATTGTTAAGACAATCGATCGAGTCGAACCGATGTAATCGCTTGTTGCTGCCGCTTGACGGGCTGGAAAAGTTGCGCGACACTGACAAATAGCGAGACTGCTACTGATTGATTTTGTAAAGTTCTGTAACAGTTTGCTGCTATTGTTTCAGCACTACTCAGGAATAACCGCGTGGAAACTTTAGAGTTCATCATCTATCCCGATGGTCGGGTGCTGGAGAAGGTCACGGGCATTATGGGGACTTCCTGTGCCGAGGTGACGGCGGCGATCGAGGCGCAGTTGGGTCGCGTCGTATCGCAGTCGCAAACGGCGGAGTACTTTGCCCCGGTGCTCGTCCAGGATGCGACGATCGCGGCCCAAGCCACCTTGAGTGACTGGTGAAGTGGCGTTGTCGATTGTTGTCGGATTGCTGTCGTTGATGCTTGTTCGCTACTCAAACTTACCGGAGTTACCCAATGTCTCACTTTAGCCAAATCAAAACCCAAATCCGCCATCTCGACGGGCTGAAGTCGGCCTTGGCCGATCTCGGCCTGACCTGGAAGCCGGAGGCAGGCACCGTCCGTGGCTACCAGGGTCAAGCCGAAACGGCACAGGTGGTGATCGAGCAGTCCAATGGTTACGATGTGGGATTTGCCTGGAACGGCGAGGAATATGCCCTGGTGACGGACATGCAGTTCTGGCAGCTCAACTATTCGGTGGATCACTTTCTGCGCCAAGTGACCCAGCGCTACGCCTATCACACGGTCAAAGCCACGACCCAGCAACAGGGCTTCCAAGTTGCCGAAGAGCAAACCCAGCAAGATGGTTCAATTCGGTTGGTGTTGCAGCGCTGGAGCGCTTAGTCGTGATGTCTGACGATGCGGCGCGATGGTCTTCGACCGGCCAAAGGCCAACGGGCTTTGAACCCGAACTGGGTGGAGAGCTGCGGGAAGCGGAGCCGAGCGATCGGTCGGGCTTTGAGCCGGAACTGGGCGGGGTTGTGCGCCAGCAGGGCGTCTACGTGGATGAGGCGACTTGTATTGGTTGTCGGCATTGTGCCCACGTGGCGCGGAACACGTTTTATATTGAGCCGGACCATGGCCGATCGCGCGTCATTGCCCAGGATGGCGACTCGGAGGATTTGGTGCAAGAGGCGATCGACACTTGCCCCGTGGATTGTATTCACTGGGTGAATTATGGCGAATTGGGCCAGTTGGAGACTCAACGCCAGTTCCAGGTGTTGAAGCCCGTGGGTTTCCCGGTGGAGCAGCAGGTGACATTCAAGCGGCCACCCCGCAAACTGCGGCCGCGATCGTAGAAGTTCAATCGGGTTGAGGCCGCGCCAGCATGTGGTGCGTAATAAACTCAATCACCACATCGAGTCCCACCCGCGTTTTCAAATTTGTGAACACGAACGGCTTCGTGGGCCGCATGATTTTGGCATCGCGGGCCATGACTTCGAGACTTGCGCCCACCATGGTCGCGAGATCGATTTTGTTAATCACCAGCAAGTCGGATTTGGTAATCCCCGGCCCGCCTTTGCGCGGAATTTTGTCGCCAGCCGCTACATCGATCACATAAAGCGTCAAATCGACCAGTTCCGGGCTAAACGTCGCCGCCAGATTATCGCCCCCACTTTCGACGAACAGCAATTCCAGATCGGGATATTTTTGTTCCAAGCCATCGATCGCGACGAGATTAATCGACGCATCTTCCCGAATCGCCGTATGGGGACAGCCTCCGGTCTCAACGCCGACAATCCGATCGGCACTCAAGGCCTGGGAATTGACGAGAAACTGCGCGTCTTCGCGGGTGTAAATGTCATTGGTGACGACGGCGATTTCGTACTTGTCGCGCAAGGCTTTGCACAGTGCGTCAAGCAATGCCGTTTTGCCGGAGCCAACTGGGCCTGCAACACCCACACGCAAGGGACTGGTGGACATGGTGAGTCTCTGGGGATGGGGAATAATTTCAACCTAGCATGATTTTGGGCTAGCTCTGAAACAACCGCACGCCCTGCATTTCATGTTGACTACTGGCTAACGCGAGGCCCCAACTGCAACTGCCCAATTCCGCATCCGCCAACACCAACACTCGATCGACGGTCTCGATGACGATCGGCGTCAAATCCTGCAAGAGCTGCTGTCCCGCCGTTTGGCCCAGGGGAATCAACTTCACACCCGCCCCGATCGTGTTGGTGGCCCAGCTTTGGAAATAGGCCAGCAAGGTCGCGGTTAGATCAATTTCCCAATGAGCAGCGGCCAGGCCAAAGACGATCGCCCAATTTGCTTCCGGGGCTAATGGCTCGAACCAGGGGACGATCGTCGGGTCGAGCGATCGCAGGAGGCGAATTAACGATCGGCCCATTTGCCAGCTTTGTTGGCGCAATTCGTGGGTTTCTCGGGCGGCTGACCACCAGTGGTTCCAATATTGCAGCTGGGTGGGGTCGGCTTGCTGGACGGCACGGTAGGCCCGACTGACGATCGCGCCGTCGGTGACCAGGCTGCCGATCGTCAGTTCGGCGGTGAGCCAACTTTGTAATGCGGCAGCGTTGGCGATCGTCCCGGTTTCGACTAGCAATTCTAAGCCTTCGGAGTAGCTGTAGGCTCCCACGGGGAGGACGGGACTGGCTAATTGTTGGAGCCGGAGGAGGGCGGTGGGGGTGAGCTGGAGTTGGGGCGATCGGGCGGCGTTCATGGGTTGGGGGCTGGCTGGTTGGGGTGGTGGGCGGTGCCCACCCTTGTATGTTTAGGAGGTCACAACCCGTCCCACCCTCGGTGCTCGACACCGTTCAGTAGCAAGGGTATTGATAAGCTAAAAAAAGCGCATGGTCGATTGCTTGCCCATCGGGTGCCAGACACCG
>JANOQX010000153.1:0-32186 GCA_031415035.1 Cyanobacteria bacterium VAR_4_metabat_243 | reverse complement strand
TGGCTACTGAACGGTGTCTGGCACCCGATGGGCAAGCAATCGACCATGCGCTTTTTTTAGCTTATCAATACCCTTGCTACTGAACGGTGTCGAGCACCGAGGGTGGGACGGGTTGTGACCTCCTAAACATACAAGGGTGGGCACTGCCCACCGATATTTCCATTGACGCCGCCGATCGTTAATGGTTGGAAACGATGAAAACCATGAAAATCGTGGGCAGTGCCCACCCTACGGTTTACTCTTCCAAAAGGTCAACCGATCGGGCCGAAATAAGTTCAAGAAACTGCGCCGCCGCGATCGGTAATTGCGGGCGTAGACTTTCTTCTGCCGTCGCCGATCGCGGGCCACATCTTCGAGACTGTCGTCATCGAAGATCGCTTCGGGTTCGGGTTCGTCCTTGAGTTCCCACCAGTAGACGATCCGCCCCATGGCGACGCCCGCGAGTGCCCCCCAGAAGATGCTGACTTGGACTTCGTAGCCCAACAGCCAAAAGACCAACAGCGCGAACAGGGCGGTCTGTAACCCCGCCGCGACGCCTTGACTATTCGGTTCGTTCTGGGGAAGCGTCATCGGGCAAACACCATATCTAGAAACCTGCTTGCTTTAATTGTGCATTCAGATCCGCCGTTGTGTCGATCGTTTTTACAAATTTCCGCTCTTGATCGGTAAAGTCTTCCCAGGTTTGTTGGGCCAATACGTCCACGGTTGCGTCCGCAATGTCGCCAGTCCGGGCCGCTACCCGCTGTTTCAGCACTTCGATCGGGGCATCGCAGTGGACGATCGTCAAAGGCACACCCGCTGTATGTGCGTGGCCCACGACCGCAGCCCGCAATGCTGCCCGATCGTACTTCGCATCCAACACCACGGTATAACCTTGCCGCGCCAACATCACCCCTAACTGGAGGAGCCGATCGTAGGTTTTTTGGGTCATTTCGGGGGTGTAGATCGCGTCGGTGCCACGGGTTTCGATGCTGATGCCCGCGAGGTGCTTGCGGATGGCGTCGGAGCGCAGGTGGATCGCATTGTGGGCTTGGGCGATCGCCTTGCCCGTGGTGCTTTTGCCGGAGCCGGAGAGGCCCGCCATCATCACCAGCTTGCCTGTGGTGTTTTGGGTGTAGTCGTAGGCGAGTTTGTAGTATTCCGCAGCGGTGACGCGGGATTCGGCTTTCACGGCGTCGGGAATGGACGGATCACCCAGGAGGAAGGAGGTAACTTTTGCCCGGACGTAAGCTTGGCGGCTGAGGTACAGCGGCAAGACTTGCAAGCCTTCGTAGTCCCCGGTTTGCTCCAGGTAGGCGTTGAGGAAGATATTGCTGAAATCCCGACGGCCCCGCGCATCCAAGTCCATGCTGATGAACCCGACGTCGTACATCGTGTCCACGAAGCGGAATGGCTCGTTGAACTCGATGCAGTCGAATAGCCAGAGCCGCTCCTGCCACAGGGCAATATTCCGCAGGTGGGCGTCGCCGTGGCATTCGCGGATTTTGTCCGCTTTAATGCGATCGGTCAAAGCCACCGCATTTTTCACAAAAAACTCGTCGCTGTAGGCTTTGGTCGCATCAAACTGCGCTTGGGTCTGCGGGCCAGGTGCGCCCCCAAAATCGACGAACCCGGCACTTTGCTCGTAGTTTTCATCGAAGGCTGGGCGGACTTTCGCCACGGTGCCGTAGCTGCGGATATGGTCGTTGATGTCGGCCTTGGCGTGGAATGCTGCCACTTCCTTAGCCAGATCCTGAATATGTTGGGCCGTCAGTTCACCCCGATCGAACATCGCACTGAGCAATGCCTCCTGCGGGAACTGCTGCATCTTCACGGCATATTCCACCGCCGCGCCACTGCCATTGATTTCAAAACCCTCGCCCTTCTGGGTAATCGCCACGACTTCGAGGTACAACTGCGCCGCCGCTCGCTGGTTCAACCGCAGCTCCTCTTCGCAGAAATGCTTCCGCTGCTCCAACGTCGAAAAATCCAGGAAGCCAAAGTTCACGGGCTTCTTCAGCTTGTAGACAAATTCCCCAGTCAGAAAAACATAGGACACGTGGGTTTGGATCAGGGGGATTTCGGCCTGGGCGCTGTGGGGATAAAAATCCGATCGCAGCATGGCCTGAACGACGGGTGGCAAGTTCGTATCAGTCATAGTAAATTCCTCTGGAATGGTTTCGTATAATGGCGGAACGCGGCTTAAAATTTCTCAACACTTTCTGCGCCCTACCCAAAATACCTGAAATCGCTGGCGATAACCCACAACTCCCCAAAAAATCGGCCACTCGACCGACCGATCCCGGCACGGCAATTGCGACTTTGCGCGATCGAAGATCCCGCTTATGCTAGTGAAGGATTTGTTTCAAACCGTACCAAAACCCTGCCTTCACCATGGAACTAGCCGCGATCGCCGAGCATTTAGACAGCGAAAATCCCCAGGATCGGATGCGGGGAATCACGGCACTGCGGGAATATGATGCCCCGATCGCGGTGCCGCTGCTGATGCGTTGTGTGCATGATTCGGAAGTGCTGATCCGATCGTTTGTCACCATGGGCCTCGGCTACAAGCAGACCCCCGAAGCCTACGCGCATCTCCTGATGATGCTGGAGCGCGAAAGCGACCCGAATATCCGCGCCGAAGCGGCCAATAGCTTGAGCAAATACGGCAAAGTCGCGATCCCGCATCTGGTCAAGGCATTCCATGCAAACCTCAATTGGCTAATGCGGTTGAGCATCATTCCTGCCCTGTCGCAGTTAGAAGCGCCGGAGGAGCTGATGGAACTGTGCCAAGCGGGGCTGAGGGATGCCGATCCGACGGTGAAGGAAACGGCGATTACCTATTTGATGGACTTCGCCGATCGGCCGGAGTCGGAGACCGCCTTGGATTTGCTGCTGCCCTATGTGGCGTCGGAGCATTGGCATTTGCGGCGGCAGGTGGCGTTGGTGCTGAAGTCGTTTAGTCAGGAGCGGGGTCGGGCCGCGTTGATCGAGCTGCGGCAGGATGAGGATCATCGCGTGGTGGCAGCGGCGTTGGAAGCCCTGATGTAGATGGCTAACTTCCCAAAAAAGCGGGCGCATCCATAGATGCGCCCGCTTTTTTGATTCAACTTAAGTCACGGACTTAAGCCTTCGTGGCCTTGTCGGCGAAGAAGCTGACGTGGTAGATCGAACCTTTCCAAGGGTGCTTGTGCACATCTTGCAGAACGGCGTGGGTCGTCCACTTCATCTCAGGAACGGTGACCTCGATTTTGGTCTTGCGTTCGGTGGCGTCACGCAACAAAAAGTCCATGGCCTTGGCATCGACCATGACCTGGATGGATTCGGTGCCACTGTGACCATAAATTGTGGCGGGGAGCTTGCCTTCGCGACGCATCGCTTTGGGTTTGCTGCCTTCGGGGCGCTTTGCGCATTCGATCGAAAGTGATTTGGTCGCCATGGGTTCGCTTCTCTTTAGGATTTCGGAGATGGGAAGCTACTCTCAAACTAGAGTAGCGGTGGGTCAAGCCTAGTTGGGCCGATCGGCCTCAACTAGGGTACCGCAGATGACTGGCGCTGCACCAGCTAAATCGTCAGTGAGGGTGCGCCATTTTCATAGAGCAATGCCCGCTTCGGCCCGTGGATTGGGTCTTCCACGATGATCGTCTGATCCCGGCTCGCGCCCAAGGAGACAATGGCGATCGGCACCGCCGTCAGCTCGGCCAAGAACTTGAGATAGTCCAGGGCCTGTTTGGGCAGGTCTTCTAGTTTACGACAATCCTCGGTCGATTGCTGCCAACCGGGCATCGATTGGTAGATCGGCTGACACCGGGCGAAGTCGCGCGAGTTGCTGGGGAAATGGTTGCAGCGCTTACCATCGAGGTCATAGGCCACGCAGACCTTGATTGATTCGAGGGTATCGAGCACGTCCAACTTGGTAATCGCCAGGCAGTCCAGGCCATTAATCCGCACGGCATAGCGGCCGATCACCGCATCAAACCAGCCACAGCGGCGTTTGCGCCCCGTTGTGGTGCCAAATTCCGCGCCCCGATCGCCCAGAATATCGCCCATTTCGTCATGCAACTCCGTGGGGAATGGCCCTTCGCCGACGCGGGTCGTGTAGGCTTTGGCGACGCCGATCACCCGATCGATCATCGTTGGCCCGACCCCCGCGCCGACACAGGCACCGCCCGCGACTGGATTGGAGGATGTGACGTAGGGGTAAGTCCCATGGTCCAGATCCAACAGCGTCCCCTGCGCCCCTTCAAACAGAATGTTGCGCTTGCGTTTGATGGCATCCTCAATTTTGAGGGAGCTATCGATCACATGGGGACGCAAACGATCGGCATAGGCCAAATACTCGACGATGATCGCTTCCGCATCGAGCGGCGGCAGGTCGTAGAGCTTTTCGAGCATCACATTCTTGTTCGCGACGATCTCGCGGACTTGCTCTTTGAACGTGTCCGCATGCATCAAATCAATGATCCGAATGCCCGTGCGTTCGGATTTGTCTGCGTAGGTGGGGCCGATCCCGCGTCCGGTTGTACCAATCTTGTGATTACCGCGACGTTCTTCCGCAGCTTGATCGATGATCCTGTGATAGGGCATCGTCACGTGCGCGGTTTCTGAGATCATCAGATTTTTTGCGCTCACGCCTAAAGCTGTGATTTGGTCGAGTTCCTCCAGGAGGATCTTCGGGTCAATCACTGTACCACTGCCAATAATGCAGTCCGTTTCGGGATAGAGAATGCCAGACGGAATGAGGTGCAGCTTAAAGGTTTGATCTTTGACTACAACTGTGTGCCCAGCGTTGACCCCACCTTGGTAGCGCACCACAACGTCCGCTGAATTGCTCAACAGATCGGTGATTTTGCCTTTTCCTTCGTCGCCCCACTGAGCGCCGATAACAACTACGTTTGCCAAGGTTTTATACTAGAAGTAGAGTTTTCAACAACCTATGATTAGTAGCAGGTTTAGGGTTCGCTGTCAATCGGTGGACTCGGACAAGCCGATCGGGATCAGGGTCGATCGACTTGCCGCCGCTGCCCGTCGGATGGTGGGATTTGTTTGATGGTTGTGGGATGTTTGGCGAATTCTGTTGGATCAGACCATCCGGCTGCCGTCCGAGCGGTACAATGTTTTCCTTGAGTATTGGAACCCCACAAGGCTATGAATAATTTTCTCCCCACCGCTTACTTCCGGAACCAGTTCATCCCGTTTGAGCAAGCGACGATTTCGATCGCGACTCATGCGTTGCATTACGGGACGGGGGCGTTTGGGGGATTGCGGGGGATTCCCGATCCGGCTGACCCGAATCAGATTTTGCTGTTTCGCCTCGATCGCCATGCGAAGCGACTCAGTAGCAGCGCCAAGTTGCTGAACTACGATTTGCCTGCGGATAAGATCCAGGCGACGATCGAGGAATTCGTCCGCCAGAACAAACCCAAACAGTCATTTTACATCCGGCCCTTCGTCTACACCTCGGATTTGGGCATTGCACCGCGACTGCACAACATCGAGAAGGATTTCATGGTCTATGGCCTGGAGTTGGGGGATTACCTGTCGCCGGATGGGGTGAGCTGCCGGATTAGCTCCTGGGCGCGCCAGGAAGACCGGAGTTTGCCGCTCAGGGGCAAGATTAGTGGGGCGTATATTACGTCGTCTCTGGCGAAGACTGAGGCAGTGGAGTCGGGCTTCGATGAGGCGATTTTGCTCAACTCCAGCGGCAAGGTGAGCGAGGCGTCGGGAATGAATATTTTCTTGGTGCGGGATGGCAAGTTGATTGCGCCGGGATTTGATCAGGATATTTTGGAGGGGATTACGCGGGATAGTGTGTTGACGATCGCGCGGGATTTGGGCATTACGGTGGTGGAGCGGCCCGTGGATAAGTCGGAGTTGTTTATTGCCGATGAGGTGTTCCTGAGTGGGACGGCGGCGAAGGTGACGCCGGTGAAGCAAGTGGAAATGTATCAGTTGTCGAAGGAGCGTCCGGTGACGGATCAGATTCGGACAATGCTGACGGCGGTGACGGAGAATCGGGAAGCGAAATACCAGGATTGGATTTATAAGGTGCGTTTGGATGGTTAGGTGAGGGGGTTTGGTCGTGGGTTGCGTGACTTATGATCCCCCTAAATCCCCCTTCAAAAGGGGGACTTTGAATTTGTCCGATCGGGCTTGAGTGCGCGATCGGTTTTTTGTGAAATGAATGATTAGGATTGTCACGGTTCTTTGATTTTCTGGGGAATCGTAGAATTTTGAAGCGTTGTGTCGGATAATTGGGCGGGTGGAACTATTTTGATGGGTTTCCGTCACACAGTTTAGACACCCTCAGCTTCTTTGATCAAGGTAGGCATACGATGAATCCGAAATTGCTGCTCAAGGTTTTTCCCGTTGTGATATTGATGGTTGTGCAGGTTGTGGGGATGGGTGGGGTGGCCCGATCGCAAAGTGCCGCTACATTAGCGATAGAACCTAACACTCCAGCAGCCAGCGCCGCCAAAGATTCCATTCCAGCATTGATCAAGTTGCTCAAGCACCCTGATGGAAAAGTTCGAGCGAATGCCGCATTCAAACTTGGCAAGATGGGTGAGTCGGCTAAAGTTGCCATTCCTCATTTACTCCCATTGCTCAAAGATCCAAATAAAGAGGTGCGAGCAGGTGCGGCTTTGGCATTCTATGAAAATGGGGGCGAGCTGGCTAAATCAGCGATACCCAGTTTGATCCGACTGCTCAAAGATCCAGATCTAAAGATACGACCAGATCTAGGGGCACGATTGATACTAAGTCAGGCAATTCTTTTTGGCATCCAGGAGTCGAACAAGTCGGAGATATCCGGTTTGATTCCCTTGCTCAAAGATGCAGATGAACCAGTGCAACTGTCGGTGTCCTTGATGCTTGCGAAGATTGGGAAGTCGGAGATATCCGGTTTGATTCCCTTGCTCAAAGATCCAGATACAATCATGCGATCGGAATCAGCTTTTGTATTTGGAATGATGGGTGAGTCAGCCAAGTCTACCATTCCCAATTTGATGCCCTTGCTCAACGATCCAGAAGCAAGGGTTCGGGGGCGTGCGGCTTCTGCGCTTGGCAGGATGGGGGAGTCAGCCAAATCATCCATTCCCAGTTTGATGACTCTGCTCAAAGACTCAGATGCAGTTGTGCGTTCTAGTGCAGCTTCAGCACTTAGCGAGATCGGTGAGTCGGACAAAGTCGTTCCAGAATTAATACCTTTGCTGCAAGACCCAGATGAATTTGTACGATCGGAGATAGCAGAAGCGATTGGAAGCATAGGGGAGTCTGCTAAGTTGGCCATACCGAGTTTGATACCCTTGCTCAAAGACCCAGAAGGAAGGGTGAGATCGTCTGCCGCTGAAGCACTTGGAAATCTGGGTGAGTCCGCCAAAGCGACGATCCCCAGTTTGATTCCCTTACTCAAAGATCAACGTGCAGACGTACGATGGTCTGCTACCAAAGCCCTAAAGCAACTCGGCTACAAACCCTAAATTCCAGTTCCACGCCAAAATCTACTGATCGGCGGATTCCGGCAAGAATGGTGCGATCGTATTATCGAAATTGCCGCACTTCGCGATTGTGAACCGTTGCTGCAACCAGATCGTGCCTTGGTACGAGCTTTTGGGGCGCGATCGCGTGTCAGATCAACATCTAGTTGGCTAAAATGTCATAAACGAGTTTGACCAACAATCAGTCTCCCAAAAACTATGGTTCAAGCACTCAACCCACCAGTCACCCAACCATCCCTGACACTAGAAGCGTTTTTGGCGATGCCAGAGACCAAGCCTGCCAGCGAATTTATTGATGGAGAAATTGTTCAAAAGCCGATGCCTCAAGGAAAACATAGCGCGGTGCAAAGCGAATTAGTCCCAGCGATCAATCGGCAGCTTAAGCCGACAGCGATCGCCCGCGCTTTTTCGGAGTTGCGTTGCTCATTCGGTGGCCGTTCCGTTGTACCGGACGTGACAGTTTGGGGCTGGGACAGAATTGCCTGCGATGCATCCGGGGATATTGCCAATGTCTTCCCGATCGCCCCAGACTGGACGATCGAAATCCTCTCCCCCGACCAAAGCCAAACTAAAGTGGTCAAAAACATTGTCCATTGCCTCAAACATGGGGCCGCGATGGGTTGGCTGATCGATCCAGCCGATCGCACTGTATTCGTCTATTATCCCAACGGGGGCATGGCGATTTTCGATGCACCGGACGATCGATTGCCGATGCCGGAATTTGCTCAGAGCCTGGAGTTGAGCGTAGGTGAAGTCTTTGGTTGGCTAGCGAAGTGAGGCGGCGGTGATTGCTCTATGTCAAGTCGATTGGGCTGGATGGAGTGGCGCGATTGGGCGATAATTGAGTCGATCGACACCAAAGTATCGGGAGGTAATCAATGGCAAAAGAGTTAACCTTGGCGGAAATGGCTCAACGTTATGACGGTGAGTGGTTGCTGATTGCCTATACCGAACTGGATGAAAACATGGTGGTTGTGCGCGGTGAAGTTCTGGCCCATTCGCCCGATCAGGGTGTGGTCTACGATGCGCTTCCCCTCGCCAAAGGTCGGGCTGTAGCATTTGAATATGTCGGACAGGTTCCCGCCGATTTTGCGGTGATGCTATGACTCAACGCCGGATGTTTTCGCTGCAACGGTATGGCAATTTGTTGTGCCTCAAGGCTTCAGTCCGAGGGCCTTCGAGCGATCCTCGCGTTGTCCGTTTGCTGGTCGATACGGGGTCAAGTTATACGGTTCTCCCGTGCAAGTCCTGCGGGATATTGGCTACAGCACCGATGCAATGGGTCAAACCGTGAGTATTATGGCGGCGGGTGGAATTCTCCGATCGCCCGTGATTGCCATTTTGGAATTCAATTGTTTAGGGCAAGCGGCGATCAATTTTCCGGTAGTGGCGATGAATGTCCCCTTCAATCCAGTGTTCAATGGCATTCTGGGGATGGATTTTATGACCCGCTATCGATCGGTGATTGATCTCCAAAAAGCGGAAATCACGTTGGCTTAAGCTGTGTGATTCGGTGATCGCGAGTTGTGACCAGGCACTCAAGCCCGATCTGGTTTCGGGCGTTTTGTTCTAAAATGGAGTCGTTACCCTGAAAATGCTTGAGCGACTGGATTTATGCTGACTCGATCGTGCCTGAAATTGCTTTCCGCTGTTCTATTGAGTTTTGTTCCAGTTTTGGGGACGGCTGGAGTGGCGCGATCGGAGAATCAGGTTGATCTATCATTGCCTACAGGTGCTCCATGCCCACCAGGTATCGAATCACAAGTTTCCGATCCATTTCCTCATGCCACCCCATATTACATCGCACTAGCAACTCAGGGTCTACGCGAGGCCAAGAATGGAGACGAAGAATGTGCTGCTGCTGATTTAATTCAGAGAATGGGTGCCGGGGCTGTTCCATATCTGATTCAACTGATTGATAATCCAGATCCAGCGGTGAGCATGAGGGCATCATGGGTACTTGGATCGATGGGGGAATCGGCAAGATCAGCCATTCCAGCCCTAATGTTACGACTTAAAGATCACGATGTCTCAGTCCGATCGAGGGCAACATATGCATTTCGCGAGATGGGTAATCCTTCCAAATCGGCATCGGCAACGAACCTCGGCGGTGAATTGGTGCCATTGCTGATCGCACTGCTCCAAGATCCTAATCCCGGTATTCGATCGAGTGCAGTCGCCTCACTTTGGTATTTCGGGGAATCGTCCAAATCAGCTATCCCATCACTTATCCCCTTATTAAAAGATGCTGATCCGAAAATGCGATCGAGTGTCGTCGAGGCGCTTGGGCGAATGCAGGAATCGGCAAAATCAGCAATTCCATCGATTATGCCACTGCTCCAAGATTCTGAAGTAACGGTGAGAGAAGCCGCTGCCGAGTCACTTCGGAGGATCGGTGAATTAGAAAAATCGTCAATTCCAATTCTGATTCCACTGCTCCAAGACCCTTCTATACGAGTTCGGGTGAACGCAACATCCCTGCTTGGCAAGATGGGAAAATCCGCAAAATCCGCAATTCCCCATATTATTCCGCTCCTAAATGATCCAAATTCAGGGATCCGATCAGCAGCAGCAATCGCACTTGGAAATATGGGAAAATCGGCAGCAGCAGCAGTTCCTCAACTAATTGGCTTACTCAAAGACTCACATTCAGATGTGCGAATGATGGCAGCAGGATCCCTTGGTGAGATGGGCGAATTCGCAAAATCTGCCATTCCAGATTTAATTTTCCTGCTCAAAAATCCAAATACAAAAACTGATTGGAGTGATTCTGATTCTAAAATGCGCTTAATTGTCGCCTTATCACTGGGACAAATCGGCACATCAGCGATTTCCGATCTTGAACCACTGCTCAAAGACCCAAACGCAATGGTGCGATTCTATGCGGCTGAAGCATTGGGCTACATTGGCCCAGCCGCAAAATCAGCAATTCCATCGCTAACGCTACTCTTAGAAGATCAGGATGGACAGGTACGATCAAGCGCTACCAAAGCCCTAGAAAACTTGGCTGCAAACCTTAAATCTGGAACAACTGCTCCTAGAAAACGCCAAGTACAATTTTACGATTAATTAAGTTGTGCTGATCGTGGGGCGGTTCGATCAGCATCAACCGCTTTCCCTCATCCAGCCGCCCCGATCGCCACTTGCCCCAAATACTTCAACGTCTGCAACGCCAGCTGCAACTCACTCGGCAACGTGTAGAGCGAAAACGCCCGTGATAGTTGGTATTGTGGTGTGGGCTGTGTGGTCAATTTGACAAAGACAATATCATCCCCATTCGTCAATATGCCAAATAGCGGCTGATCGCTCTCTGGTCGCGACATTATATAAGCCAATGCTTGTGGCAACGCCGATCGGGCGGAAATTGTTGTTTTCTTGGATTCCAAAACCGCGACCCACAGCCGATTTTGTAATACCAAAACATCAATTCGGCCCCGCAGTACCTCTTCCCCGTCATCGATCGTCAGTTCGATCGTCGTTTCGGCCTTGATCTTAAACGGTGGGTCGTAGAACCCGGCCAGTTCCAATAATGGTGAGACCACTAGCAACACCACCGCCCCCTCAAGCAACTCGCCATCGGCCCGATGATACAGCAACCGCCGATGTAACTGCGCCAAATCCGCGATTTCGGTCGGATTCAGCGCGGGCAACGGAGACTGCCACTCCGGAAAAAAAGTGGGCTGATCATTGCGCTACAAATTCAGCCGGGTTTCCGCATCGGCGAGACTTTTAATCGCATCAGTGACCGCAATGACCTGTGCCATAAGTTGTTGGGATAATGAAGACTTGTGTAAATTATAGCGCTCAAGCTGACTTCAGTTGGGCATTGGCAACGCCACGATCGGGAAACTCCACCTGTCCAAACAATTCTAAGTAATAGCGAAATTGCAGGGTGGTGATGCCGGGTTCGATGCCGACGACGAATTTGAGGCGCTGTGAGCCGAGGTGTTTGCCCTCGTTGTCGAATTGGAAGCCGTTGGTCTGATAGATTTCGTAGTCGTGAATCGCGCTGACTGCTTCATCGGCGAGGCTTTCCAGGCTTTTGACCTTTTTCCCTGGCACCACGAGCACCAAGTCGTTCGGTTCCCAGGCGGGGAAGGCGACGGCAGATTCGCTGGATTGGGGGGCGATGCTGACATCGACGGTGTACCACTTGAGTTGGTGGTAACGGGCGCGGCGATCGGCGATTTCTCCGGGATGGCTGTCGGCGTTTTGCTTGACGGTGGGCATATTGGTCGGCTGGACGTTATGCACCTGGGCCGTTGCGCCCTTGAGTACCTGGCCCTTGACTTTGAACGGCACGAGGAAGGCTTGTTTCAAGCCATATTTCACGGCCCACTGAAGGCCCAGGCCGCCGCCTACCAGAAGGATGATCAGCGCCCACCACGGCAGGTACTTGATCGCCAGGACGGCGAGGATAATGAGGAGGATTAATATCCAGAACGTCAGTTTCATTGCGATCGTGGGGAATGCAGATTCAGTCCTAATGATGCCCTAGACTGCTCCAAACGGCTAACTCATATCTTGTATCAAACGCAGTGCCACGATCGACTCAGGCTTCACCCTATCCTTTCACTGCCGCGCCGTGGGCGCGGGGATCGTCGCTGGACTGCTTCGTAACGACGCTGGGTGGCTTGTAGGCGGAGGTTTGGCCTTCAGTGATTGCTTGGTTGGTGGCGATCGGTAACGGCTGCCCCTCGGCCAAAGCCAGCAAATTCTCTTCCAGGATCGACTTCGGCTGTTCACCGATCGATTGGGCGAGGGTCTCGTTGTCGGCTTGGAGGTAGACAAAATGCGGAATCCCATCGACCCGGTAGGTGACGACTTCGGGCAGCCACTTCTCGTTATCGACATTCAACATGACAAAATTCACTCGATCGCCGTAGTCCGACTTGAGCTGGGCCATCGCCGGGGCCATCGCCTGACAGCTCGAACACCAATCCGCATAAAACTCCATCAGCGTCGGCTTCTGGCTCCGCAGGGCCACTTCCAGCGGCACCGAGGCCTTGGCCATCGCAGGCAGCGAAGCGCCATTGGTCTGAGTCTTGAGGCCCAGGGCAAAGACGGTGGCGAGGACGATCGCCGCGATCGCGATCAGGGCGTTGCGGAGGCGACTGGCATTGGGCGGCGGCACATCGGGCAGATTGGCATTCATGGGCGGTGCTTTCGTCACGTACAAAATCCGAAGTTCATCCAAAGTTTAACCGTTTTTCGATGCGGCCTGACGTTGGCTCCGTATTTTCCGAGGCGATTCTCCGAATTTTTACCCATGGCGGTCGGGGGCATGGCCCGCGCATTACCTAGTTTCTGACGATGCCAAAGGGCGATCGTCCTAGGAATAATAGGCGTATCACGAAACCTTGGGTGACCAAGGCCCGTGCGGTGCATTTGCGATTTCAGGGTATCGATTTTATGACTAGGCAGAAGTTTGGGCTAGAGGCCGCTGCATTTCTTTTAGCTGAATATAAAACGGGCAAACGTCAATTCACCGATCGCCGCAAGACCGATCGGGCCGAAGAGCGACCCGAGGCACCCGATCTCTCTGGTATGGACTTGCGTAATGTCCGACTGAAATGGGTCGTCTTGACCGGGGCGAAGTTATTTCGAGTTAATTTTAGCGGAGCCTGCCTGGGCCGTGCCGAACTGAATCAGACGAATTTGCAAGAAGCCGACTTGACCAATAGTGATCTGTCCTATGCCAATCTCTGTCGGGCCGATTTGACGGACGCCAACCTGAAATGCGCCAATCTCCGCAACGCGATTTTGATCGATGCGAACTTGACGGGGGCGGACTTGCGCGGGATTCAGTTCGATGGGGCCGACTTTACCGGGGCCGTGATCAAAGATGCGAAGTTGCCACCGGGGCTGCTCGCCAATCTCACCCCAACGCTGAAAATCAACATCGACTCAACGATCCAAAACCCCATTCCAGAGGTGACAATAGAGATGCTGTCCGCCATGGGTTAAATTGCGCGTGAACCAATCAAGTTTGATCAACCAGTGGATGCCCAACGGGTTACCCAAGAATCGCCTCAGTTTTGGGGCGGACTTTCTGCTGTCGGGCATGGTGGTCGGGCCGGTGATTGCCCCGTTTTTGGCCGGGGTGGATCTGCCGGGAATTCCCATCGTCGCGCAAATTATTTATTTCATGGGCAATCACGTTTGTCCCCAGCCAGAAATGGGCCTTGAACTGGCTCCGCCGATGATCATGGCGGTTTGTATGCGCTGTTATGGCACAGTGACGGGATTATTTCTGACGCGGCTGCTGTATGGGGTGAATCGGGGCACCAGTCCGGTGTGGCTGCATCAGTATGGTTGGGCGGGCGTGGCGATCGCGAGTTTTTTGATGGCCGCTTACCCGATCGAGCTAGCGGCGCAGACGGCTGGGATGTGGGCGTTTGACAATGGGGTGGTGACGGCGTTTGGATTGGTGACGGGATTGGCCTGGGGATTGCACGCCATGCCGATTTTGCATGGGGATGATCAACAAACCCCGTAGGGTGGGCACTGCCCACCGCAAAATGTTTAATACCCACCGCAAAATGTTTAATACCCACCGCAAAATGTTTAATACCCACCGCAAAATGTTTAATGGTCGGTTGTTGCGCGATCGAAAAATCGTGGGCATTGCCCACCCTACCGCTTCTCGATCGTCCCGCGTGTCACGCCTAACTGGCTCTGCAATTGCAATGCCTTCCACAATTCCATTCCATTGATTTCCCCATTGAGTAACTGCTGGTAATAGCCGATCGTCCGTTGGATCGAAGCGGCGGATTCGGTGAGGAAATCAATGCGGAAATTGCGGGCACCCCGATCGATTAGGCGTTGGACATGTTCCGCTCCAGTTTGGGCTTTGCCGTTGAATACCGTGTTGCGACATCCGGCGTCGGCTTGAAGGATATGTTCGGTGCCCACGCGATCGCGCAGTTTGACTTGCTGGGTATCACAGGGCCGACCGCAGTTGGTGAAGTCGGTGCCGTCGGAAAGGAAGGCGCAGTAGACGCAATGTTCCATGTGGAACATCGGCATATGTTGGTGGATGGTAATGTCAAACCAATCGGGGTTGGCACTGCTAAGGAGATTGTCAAGCTGATTGATATTGAGATCGTAGGAGGCAGTCAGTTTTTCGAGATTAAACTGTTGTTTGAAATAATTGGCGGTGATGCCGTTAGCCACGTTGAGTGAGAAATCGCCAATGCAACGATCGTTGGCAAAATATCCTAAATGATCGTAGTTTCGCATCAGATAGCCGTCGGGTTGGCTCTTCTGGACTTGCTCCAAGATCCAGGTTTCGCCGGGTTTGGTGATGCGGGGTGGGGCGACCCAGATTTCGATTTGGGTGCCGTTGGCGTGGTTCCAGTCGCGGACGGTTTGGACGGTGGTTTGGTAATGGCGGGGATCTTCGAATTCGCAGTAGATGGTGGTGACGCCCGTGGGGAGGACGGCGGTGATTTGGTCGGGTTGGCGGATCAGGACTTTCAGTTTTGGAGTTTGTTGCAATGTTGGTGATCCCCCTAAATCCCCCTTCAAAAGGGGGACTTCTTTCATGTCCCCCCCTTTTGTTGGCGGAGCCTCTCCGAAGGAGTTAGGGGGGATTATCTTTTCGCTAACCACCGATCGCGCATCGGATAACAGATCGGAATATTTCACGTCGGCATCTAATTGCCATTTTTTGGGGCGCGATCGCATTTCCATCAGCCGATCGACGATATCCCGCCGCATCCGGTTCAGTTCACTTACGGGCACCAATACATCGCCTTCTAAATGATTGACTAAATCACCCAATCGCAATGGTGTGTTGCCCATTCGTCCCAATTGCTCAAGTAATCGATCGGACGTAAGTGGTTTGCTATGGGCCTCGACTAGCGGCATGGCCGATTCAACTTGCACAATATTCCCGCATTCGTCGCGGGCAATGACCACCAATGGTTGATCAACGATGCCCTGAACTTCAAGCTGAATCGGCCGCTGGAAGGCGTTTTCCTGGGCGTAGGTTTGGCGGATTTGTTTATCGAGTTCGGGGTCGCTGGTTTTCCACAGCCGATCGCCGATTTCGATCCGGCGAAAGTCGATCACGCCATTGCCAAACGTTAGCGTGATTTCATGGGTGGAGCGTTGACCGCGCGATCGATCCACGGTGTAAATGCGTCCGCCTTCTTCTTGCACGTCGGGATGCCCACCGTCAAACACCACGCCATCACCGGGTTTCAGCGGGATCTGCGTAACGATCGTCACGTGGCCGCTCTGAATCCGCACCACGTCACCGAGATACACGCCCCGCTTTTTGCCAAATTCCGCATGCACCAATGTTTGGTTGTCAATGCCTTCAAACCACCCTGTATATAGTCCACGGGAGAAGGCCATTTCGAGATTGTAACGTTGACCTTTGGTCGGTCGTAGACCATCGGCGCTGGCGTCATGTTTGGCATTGATGTCGGCGACTACTCGATCGATTGCTTGACGATAGACTTTAGTGACATTCGCCACGTATTCCGGGGCTTTCAGGCGTCCTTCAATCTTCAGGCAAGTCACGCCGGATTTGATGATTTCGGGCAAAACATCGAGTCCGGATAAATCCTGTGGACTGAGCAAATATTGCCGCCCCCCGAGATCGAGTTCCTGCCCATTCGCAATTAAATCGTAGGGCATCCGGCAAGCCTGAGCGCATTCCCCGCGATTCGCCGATCGTCCCCCCAAGGATTCACTGGTCAAACATTGCCCCGAGTAAGCCACGCACAACGCCCCATGCACAAAGACTTCCAGCGGCAAGGTGACATCGAGTTTGGCGGCTTGCTGTTGAATCCGATCGATGTCCTTCAGCGAAGTCTCCCGCGCCAGCACCACCAACTGACACCCCAAATCCTGGGCAAACTGGACGCCCGCCGCGCTGGTTACGGTCATCTGAGTCGAAGCATGGATCGGAAAGTCCGGCGACAACTGCCGAATCAACCGACAAATCCCCACGTCCTGGACGATCGCGGCATCCACCCCGGCACTGATAATGCTCCGCAGATATTGCTCCGCCTCGGCCAATTCCTGCGGAAAGATTAGTGTATTCATCGTGACGTAGCCTTTGACGCCCCGCCGATGCAGGAATTCCATTAGATCGGGTAAGTCGGCTTCGGTGAAGTTTTCGGCGCGCATCCGGGCATTGAACCGATCGAGGCCAAAGTAAATCGCATCGGCTCCATTCTCGATCGCGGCGCGGGCGCATTCCCAGTTGCCCGCTGGGGCGAGGAGGGCGGGGCGGGTGAGGCCGATCGTGGGAGTTGCCGTTTCGGGGGCCATGACGTTAGACGCTGTGCGGTTGGGTTGGGAGATCCACCATCATACCGCAGTGGCTCGTCGTTTATGGTGACTTGAGTTTGACGGGCGGCAATGCATCGCCATCGACGTAGAACCATTGGCCATCAACCTGGAGAAAACGCGATCGTTCGTGCAATTGTTTCACTTCAGCGGCAGCAAAACCACCCGCCTGGGTATCGCGATATTCGGCCACAAATTCCACGATGCCCGTTTTGTCCTGGGGTTGGCCTTTTTGGGTTTTGAGTACCGTGAGGCCCAGCCATTGGGTTTGGCTGACCGTTTGGCGGTGGCGGCGTTTGTCGTCGGGGCGGCGGGATTGGGGATGGAGTGTGGCGATCAGATAGTCGATATTGCCCTGGGTGAAGGCGGTGTAGCGCGATCGCATCAGGGCTTCGGCAGTCGGTGCGGGGATTGAACCGTTAAGGCGGGGTTCGCAGCAATCGGCATAGGGATTGCCGCTACAGCAAGGACAATTGGATGGCATGAGGGACGAACAGCAAATTTATAATATGTAGCATATCAATTAATCTCGTAATACAATTGCCTACTGCTCCAAAAGACGTGTTGACCAAAACTCCCAGTAGTGATCGACAACCCATGTGGCCGTTTGAATATCATCTTTGGCCAACTCAGAAGGTGCTTCAAATTTGGCGATTTCGACTGATACTCCTAGTTTTGATAAAATGCACTGAGCTGAAATGATACTTTTGATTGGGAAATCCGTGGCTTTTTGCTCGAAGCCAATTGAAGCCAAATATTCAGCGAAGAACCGACGAGCCAGATCCGGGTATTTGATTCCCATCGTTACGGCAATCTGAGGCCCGACCCAGTTACCCTGCCTAAAGTTGAACGCTAAATCATCGAAGTGATTTTGATTGGAATGAGGTGACACAAGCACACAAATACAACCGATTAAAGCGTCTCTCCAAGCCGTTCCACGCAGTATGGCCGACCAATAATCCGGTTTTAATTGGAGACGCTTTGCGACTTCCTGGAAACGACAAATGATTGCTTTAGTCGCTTCATCGTTACCCCATCTAAGCCCCAGCGATTTTACGTACAGCAGAGGATAACGGTCATCGACATTGAGCCAGTCGAAGATTCGTGTATCAGGCATGAAATCCCTCCTGGTGTGCCATCAGGACATGGCTATTGCGACTAGACCGCTGCCATTGTTGGCTTTCGGTCAATCAGATTGGGTTCAAAATGTAAAACCATGATTTGATCGCCACGTAAACCGATCGATTCATAGGTGCGCCCATCGCGATCGCTGAATTCAACTTCAAACGCGGTGCCCCCAGCTAACGTATCAACGACTGTCCCAACTTGCCCGCGCCACAAATAGTCATCCGGCAAGTCCACGGTTAACGCCACAACGTCTAGTAACTTAATCTGACTCAAATTCATGTTTCCGACCTCCAACAATTACAACGGATAACAAGTGGTCAATCGGGGTATTTCCGAACCGTGTTCGATGATCCACCCACTCCGAAGGGTGGTACTCCTATTCTGCCATTCGATCGGGAAATCGAGTGTGTAGCGTTGCCCGAATCCGTCTAGCCGACCGGGTTTAACTTCATAGAACTTAACTACATGCAGCAAAATTTCCCGTAATTCTTCTGCATGTTCCGCTTGCATACCGAGGCTTGCCAAGAATAGCCGGGCTTTATGTTTCCCTTCTTCATGCTCGAGATTCAGGCAATAATCCCGCAACTTACGCATATCCACCTCAGCCCTTGCCGCATTTGGCAGCATCTTGGCCATCGGCACTCCTCCTGACTCACTTAAGCCCGAATCTTACGGCAAAAGTCCTTGTCTTTGCCTTGACCTAGCATATCAAGATTTTCGACCTTGGGGTTGGGGGTTGGGTTCACCCTGGGGGATAATGGAGGAGAACTGGCTGAAGGAGTCGATCGGTGTTTGATGCGTTAGTGATTGGGGCTGGCCCGGCAGGGACGATGATCGCGGCGGCGTTGAGCGATCGGGGACTGCGCGTGCAAGGACTGACGGCGACGCCCTTGCGATCGATCTGGCCGAATACCTATGGCATCTGGCGCGATGAACTGGAAGCCTTGAACCTGACGGAATTGTTGGGTCACAGTTGGGATGATTGCGTTTCTTATTTCTCCCAAGGCGAAGTCGCCCATCAGCGGGCTTACGGTTTATTTGACAAAATTAAATTACAGAATCATCTCCTCGATCGATGTACTCAAGGCGCAGTCGAGTGGGTCGAAGGGGCCGCTCAGTCGATCAAACATTTGGCCGATCATTCCTGTGTGGTAACGGCTTCGGGTCAGGAATTGACTGCCCGGATTGTGGTTGACGCCAGTGGGCACAAACCCGTGTTTGTCGAACGATCGTCCACCGCCCCGATCGCCTATCAATCGGCCTATGGCATTGTCGGTCGCTTCTCCGCACCGCCTGTACCGGACAACCAGTTTGTCTTAATGGATTTTCGCAGTGAGCATTTATCCGCCGCCGAAAAGTCCCAGCATCCGCCGACGTTTGTGTATGTGATGGACTTCGGCGATGGCGTGTATTTTGTTGAAGAGACTTCGCTGGCAGCGGCTCCGGCATTGGGGTTTGACGTCTTGGAGCAGCGCCTCCGATCGCGATTACGATCGCGCGGCGTCGAAGTCCTGGAAGAACATGAAGTTGAGCGTTGCCTGTTCCCGATGAATTTGCCAATGCCCAGTTTTGATCAGTCCGTCGTTGGGTTTGGCGGGGCGGCGAGTATGGTGCATCCAGCTTCCGGGTATTCGATCGGGGCGCAGTTGCGGCGGGCACCGGATTTGGCGGACGCGATCGCCCAGGCATTACAGGACAAAACAGCCTCACCCCAGCAAATCGCCAAAGCGGGTTGGCAGGGATTATGGCCGCAGGAACGATTGCGGAAATATTATCTCTATCGGTTTGGATTGGAGAAATTAATGCGGTTTGATGAAACGCGGTTGACCCATTTCTTCGACACCTTCTTTGATTTGCCGCAGGCGCAGTGGTCGGGCTTCTTGGCCGATGGCATGACTTCGCCGGAGTTGGTCGTCGCGATGTTGCGGTTGTTTGCAGCGGCCCCGAATGATGTGCGGTGGGGATTGATGCAGTTTCCGGGGAAGGAAGCCGGATTATTTTGGGATTTTTTGACCGTGTAGAAGCGCATTTTGCCGATCGTCACAGCTTACGGATAATCGTTCGGATTCTCGATGGTCAAACCTTCAAGTGCGGCCGCCGCATTCAGTTCATTGTCGGCCGAAACGAAAATCACTGGTGCGAGGTGGTTTGCGATGCAAAGTTGATTTACGGCTGCCGCTGCGGCTAGTTGAACGGCATCATAACCGCGTAGTTGATAGGTTTGTGCGAATACCATCGCCGCGCCAATTACCGTGTCGGTAATTTGGATGATTTCAAAATCGGTTTGCAAATCCGCTTTGATTTGACTGCAAATCTGTGTTGCAGCTTGGGTCGTTAGGCTGCCACTGCGTGCCCGACGTGAAATTGCCGCGATGATTTCGACACTGGCAATCGCGGCAATAAATGCATCATGCTGCAACATTGGATCGAGTTGCTGAATTACCCAGGGTGAACCAGTTTCGCTAACATAACGCTTAACCAGGGCGCTGCTGTCAAGAAAATAGATTCCCATCTAGCGCCGTTCCTCAATAATACTCTGAGAAATCGATTTGCCCTGAACTTGAATGGGTTGCCGATCAGTGATCGTCCTGGCGGTTCTGGGTTTCAGTTGTTGCACGAGACCGGAGGCAAGTAATGCCGCCCGAAACGCGATCGGATTTGCCGCTGGGTTGGCGGGGCCAAGCTGTAACTGAATGGCTTCAGTCAGTTGCACCAATTCCTGGGGTTCCAACGCCTGGATTTGGTGCAGCATTTGGTTGAGGAGCACTTGTGCCATAGGAAGTTGACCATCGACGTCAAAAGGGCCGGGAAGCATCATTATCCGATCTGATTATAGATCATACTCCCGCTGAGTCGCTACCCGATCGCCCCATATCAGGCGTATGCTAGGGACATATTTGGTATTTTGAACGCACTTAATTCTATGCCGCAGTTCGATCGGGTTTTAATTGTTGGGGGCACCCATGGCAACGAACTCACCGGAGTTTATTTAATTCGATCGGGGGTATTTGCGGATCTGACCCAATTCAACTTTAAAGTCGAAACGCTTCTGGCCAATCCCCCGGCTGTTGCCGCTCACCGCCGTTATCTCGATCGTGACCTGAATCGCAGTTTTGATCCGATCGACCTGAATCACGATCGGCCGCACCATGGCGAAGAAAATGCCCTGGCCCGCGACATTAACCAACGGTTTGGCTCCCAAGGGACAGCCCCCGTTGATGTGATTATCGATCTGCACACCACGACCGCTGATATGGGGAATACGCTGATTATTGACGAGGTATCGCCCTGGGCGTTGCCCCTGGCAGCGGCGCTGGCGGCGGTGTCACCCACGGTCAAAATCTACAGTACCCAAGGGTCGGGGCGACACGATGCCCTGCGGACGATCGCGCCCCTGGGGATTTGTCTAGAAATTGGCCCCGTTGCGCCGGGTGTGCTGGATGCCGCTGTATTTGATCAAACCCGATCGTTGGTGATGCAAGTTTTGGGCTGTCTCGATCGACTTGCATCACCCGTAGTCGAACTGCCATTCACTATTTATCGCTACGATCGGGCGATCGATTACCCCCGTAATCAGCAAGGTCAACCCACGGCGATGATTCACCCCCAACTTCAGCGCCGCAACTACGCGCCCCTCAATCCTGGTGACCCAATGTTTATCGACTTTGCGGGCAATGTGATTCCGTATACAGGTGAAGCGACCGCCTACCCTGTGTTCGTTAATGAAGCGGCTTATTACGAAAAAGGGATTGCGATGATTTTGAGCACAAAGGAAACTTGTCAGATTTGGCCCAAATTGTTGATCCCCCTAAATCCCCCTAAATCCCCCTTAAAAAGGGGGACTTTGACTTTGGTTCCCCCAGGATTGGGGGTTAGGGGGCCGATCGTCCTAAGTGATCACCGTCGGCACGTCCATTCCAGTGCAATCGCGCACCCCGGCTAATTGATCCGCTAACTTGATCAAATCACCCAATGCGACCTGTGGATCTTGATCGTGCTTGCTGACATCCGCTTCGTAACTTTCTAAGTACAACCGCAGTGTTGCACCTTGTGTTCCTGTTCCCGATAGCCGGAAGACAATTCGTGAACCATCCTTAAAGCCAATTCGCACGCCCTGGAGCTGGCTGACACTGCCATCGATCGGGTCAGTGTAGCTAAAGTCGTCGGCATATTCGACTTCGTATTGGCCAAACTTTTGTCCCGGCAACCCCGCGAGAGAAGCCCGCAATTTTTCAATTAGCGTGTTCGCCTTTGTCGCATCGATCGCTTCGTAGTCATGGCGCGAATAAACGTTCCGACCATAGGTGCGCCAGTGGTCTTTGAGAATTGCTTCGACCGATTCGCCCCGCACGGCCAGGATATTCAGCCAGAACAGCACGGCCCAGAGTCCATCCTTCTCGCGCACGTGGTTTGACCCGGTGCCGAAGCTCTCTTCGCCGCAGAGCGTCACTTTGCCCGCATCCATCAAGTTGCCGAAGAACTTCCAGCCCGTGGGCGTTTCGTAGCAGTCGATGCCGAGCTTGGCGGCGACCCGATCGGGGGCTTGGCTGGTGGGCATCGATCGGGCAATTCCGGCAATTCCCGATTTGTAACCCTTGACCAGATGGGCATTCGCCGCCATTACGGCCAAACTGTCGCTCGGGGTGACGAAGAACTTGCGACCGAGGATCATGTTGCGATCGCCGTCGCCATCGGAAGCGGCTCCAAAGTCCGGCCCATTGTCGCCATAGAGCACCGCAACCAACTCATGGGCGTAGACCATATTCGGATCCGGATGGCCCTTGCCGAAGTCTTCCAACGGCACGCCATTGATCACCGTGCCCGCTGGTGCGCCCAACATTTCCTCAAAGATCCGATGGGCGTAAGGCCCCGTCACCGCATGCATCGAGTCCATGCACATGCGGAACTTGCCGCTGGTGAGCAAGGTTTTGATCGCATCGAAGTCGAATAGTGACGCCATCAGTGCGGCGTAGTCATTCACTGAATCGAGGACTTCGACGGTCATATCGCCCAGTTGGGTCGTGCCCAATTGATCGAGGTCGGTATCCCCCGCTTCGAGAATTTTGTACTCAGAAATGCTCTCGGTGCGGCGGTAGATGTCTTCCGTCACCTTTTCCGGGGCGGGTCCCCCATTGCCAATGTTGTATTTGATGCCGAAGTCGCCGTCGGGTCCACCCGGATTGTGGCTAGCGGAGAGGATAATGCCGCCAAAGGCCTGGTACTGACGAATCACACAGGAGGCCGCAGGCGTCGCGAAGATGCCGCCCTGACCGACCAGCACCCGACCAAACCCATTGGCCGCCGCCATTTTCAGAATAATTTGCAGCGCTTGGCGATTGTAATAACGGCCATCACCGCCCACCACCAGGGTGGTGCCCGCAAAATCCGTCAGAGAATCGAAAATCGACTGAACAAAGTTTTCCAGGTAGTGGGGCTGCTGGAAGACGGGGACTTGCTTCCGGAGGCCAGAAGTGCCGGGCTTTTGACCCGCGATCGGTTGGGTGCTGACGATCTGAATGCTTGTCATGCCGTGATGCTCTCCAAAGGCTTGCTGTAAGCATTTTAGAGCGCAACATGACATTGCTTCAAGATTTCTTGGGCCGCCGCCGTAAATTTATCCCCGGTCGGCGGGCCGATTTGGGGGCATAAGTCTGAATCATCCGCCCAATCTTGTGTCACCATAGGAATTAGGGGTTGCCAGCGGAAAATTTTTAGTTGCGGAAATGCTATGACGCAAACGCCTGAACTGAGTCGCCATGTCGATTTACGCACCATTTCGACCCGCCTGAATCGCACGCTTCAGCCCCAAGGGATTAAAGCGGCGGTGGTCTATCAGGTGAATCGCTTGCAGATTGCCCTCGAAGGACTCGATGCGCCCGATCGGCCGCGCCTCAGTCAGCAGGTCGTCCAGATCGTGCGCGAGTTGCGGGTGCCCGTCAAGACGATCGAACTTGCAGGCTATCGCACGGGCGAACCCAAGGCCATTTGGCAGCAGCAGCTCCGCTTGAGTGACGGGCAGGTGATGACCCATGCCGTGCCCTTGGCCGCTCCCCCCGCCCGATCGGGCGATGGTCTCCGACCGACCGTAGGTCATCGCCTGGCAAATCCCGCCCCATCCCACTCCCGTAATTCCTGGCTCCAAAAACCCGAGGCCGACATCATCGCCGCCGCGCAACGGGGCGACATCATGGCAATTCGGGCCTATGTCCAGCTTAACTTGGCCGACTACGCGATTGTCCCCGAAGTGACGCAGTTGCAGCATGGGGTGCTGAAGCTGACGATCGAATCCACCCAATACCTCGGTGGCCCCGCCTTTGCCAATGAAATTGCCGTGATGCTATTGCCGCTGCATTCGGCCAAGGTGCAGGAACTGGAAATCTATAAGCGGAAGTTTGACGGTGCGACGCCCTTTCTGATTCAGCAGGGGGCGTTAGCGCCGCAATTGATCCAAGCGGATGTCCCCCCGATCGACCAGCGCACCACCCCCACCGAATGCCCGATCGGGATTAAGCTAATCGCGGGGTTGTCCCTATTCATAGGGCTGTTGAACTTACTGTTGGCGATCGTGATGGCAGCGGCATTGTATATCTTCACCACCGCCGCCCAAAAATTGCCCAATGTGTCGATTATGTTTCCCTACATCGGGTCGGCGCTATTGCTATCGATCGCGGCGGCAGCGGGGGCGGCACTGGTGGCGATCGGGCTGTGGCAGCGCCAACGTTGGGGCTTGCTGTTGAGCTATATGCTGGGTGGATTAATGCTGTTTCGGGGTGGGCAGATGGTGATCGATACCTGGGGCACAACGACGCTAATTGTGCCGATTATCCCGGTGGAAATGTTGGCGATCGGCCTGGTGGTGGGGATGTTGGTCTATCTGACCCGCCCATCTGTAACCCGTCAATTTCGGTAAAAACATAACGTCCAGTGTGGCAGCGCCGATGCGAGTTCTAGAATTAACCGAGCAACCGATCCACCGCATTCCCTTTTTGAATGCGGCCAAGGGTGGTGGGGTGGAGTCCCAGCAGTTGCCGATATTGGCGGGTCGGGTCGATACATTGCCCGAGGGTTTGGATGCCCTATTGGTGGCGAGTGACTTGCAAGGCGTCGTGCGCGCTGGGTCGGACAAAAGCACCCGACTCTTGGGTGAAGAACTCGTTGACGTGTACCTCAAACTGGCGGCTCAAGGCAGTGTGCCCGCGCCGGAACGCACGGGAGTCTTGCTGGCGGGGGATTTGTATGCGGCTCCGAATGGTGATAAGCGTGGGGCTTCTGGCGATGTCCGATCGGTCTGGGAAGCGTTTGCCCGATCGTTTCGCTGGGTCGCTGGAGTCGAGGGGAATCACGATCGGTTCGGCACCGATGCGGAAAAAGCCGCCCTGCTCAGTCAGCCGAATCTGCATTTAATCGACTACGGCACGATCGCCCTAGAAACCCTATCCGTCGGCGGGGTCAGCGGCATCATGGGCGATCCAGCAAAACCCGGACGCCGCGACACCAAAGAATTTCTCGCCGCGTTGGCCGTCACCCTGGAGGCCCAGCCAGATTTATTGTTGCTGCACCAAGGGCCAACGGGCGCAGCGGCGCAGTTGGGTGATGAGCAGGTGACGGCGCTGATGGGGCGCTACGGGTCAATGTTGACAGTCTGTGGGCACGTGCATTGGGAGCAGCCACTAGCGGCGTTGAATCCGTCGATGCAAGTGTTGAATGTCGATTGTCGGGCGATCGTCTTGACGCGATGAAGGATTTGGCAGGAACTTGATTGACTACGCCACTCAACCGCCCCGCGACTAGAAGTCGGGGCTACAAGCGAAAGTCCTGACGGACTCGGGAACTCAGTCCCTTTGGGACTTTTGCTATTAGCCCCGACTTACAGTCGCGGGGCGGTTCAGCTGTCGCCACCGTAGGATCTCGACACCCGTGTGAAACCAGATATTTGCGATCGGCACCGTCTCGATCGCCACTTTCGGCAAAATCGGATGAACCCCAAACAAAAAAACCGCACCCTAAACCAGGATGCGGCCACAATTGATTGCTAAAAGCTTGTTCAGCTAAACCATCAGCAATCTACTTGATCGAAGCAGCGCCACCGGCTTCTTCGAGCTTCTTCTTGATCTCTTCGCACTCAGCCTTGGTTGCGCCTTCTTTGATCGCTTTAGGCGCGGCTTCCACCATGTCTTTCGCTTCCTTCAGACCCAAACCAGTGATTTCGCGCACGATTTTCAGCACGGAGATCTTCTTGTCAGCGGGCACGGAATCCAAGATCACATCAAATGCGGTCTTTTCTTCCACTGCTTCAGCTGCGCCGCCGCCGCCGCCCATCATCATCACGGGTGCTGCTGCCGCCGCACTCACATCAAACGTTTCTTCGATCCCTTTCTTCAACTCAACCAGCTCAAGCGCGGTCAAGCCTTTCATTTCTTCGATAATGCTAGCAACAGACATGGAATGCTCTCCTTGAAATGTGAATCTAAACCTAAACCGATCGACTTAAATCGTCTTAAGCCGCTTGCTTGTCGGCCACAGCCTGAACGGCACGGGCCACACCAGTCGGGATCTCTTGAACCACAACGGCAATGTTCGCGACAATGCTGTTCGCTGCACCCGCGATCTGAGCGTAAAGCTGCGCCTTCGATGGCAGGTCAGCGATCGCCGTAATATCGCTCTGGCTGAGCAACTTGCCTTCCATCACGCCGCCGATGACTTCCGTCTTCTTCGTCGCTTTCTGGAACTCTTGGTACGCCTTGACAGCGGCTCCGACGTCATCCTTTGCCAGGATGAAGGCCGTGGTGCTGCTGAGCAATGAATCGAGGGCGCTCCAATTGTCGTCGCCCGCGATCGCCTTACCCATCAACGTATTCTTGGTCACGGTACAACTTGCACCCGTGGCCCGCAAACGCAGCCGCAAATCCGTAATCTCCTTCACGGTCAAGCCGCTGTAGTTAATTACGACGGCCAAGGAAGAATCCTTGAGCGTCTCTTGGAGATCCGCCACGATCGCTTTCTTATTGGTCAGCGTTCTACCCATTCGATCTCACCTCCTTGGTTCGGGTAACTCGGGATTGAAACCCTGTTGCCTATCACCCACAGACCGACAAAGAAACCCCGGCGATATCGCCGGGGTCGAGCAATCAATCACTATGCCGCCAACGGCGCACAGTGGGAAATAACTCAAACCTCGGCAGGATTTACTACTAGCTAGTAGCGACCTACTGTCTGCGGTTTGTCATTCAGTTGTTTAGACCGAAAATCTTGCGATAGACAAATTCTCCTAATGGTTCGAAAACCAATTTCGACTGAAAGCACAAGTCTTAACGCCGGAGCATTAAATCTCGCCCGCTTTCATATCACGCAACGCACTGATATCAACTTCAATGGAGGGTCCCATCGTCGAAGAGATAAACATCGTACGCCAGTAACGACCTTTCGCACCAGTCGGTCGGTTGCGATCGATGGTCTCCTGCAACGTTTTGAGATTGGCCAACAAGTCCTCAGCCGAGAACGATGTCTTACCAAACAACACGTGGGCGATACCCGTACGGTCGGCGCGGAATTCCAGCTTACCCGCTTTAAATTCGGCGATCGCCTGTACGAGGTCATTCGTTACAGTACCACCTTTGGGTGACGGCATCAAGCCCCGAGGGCCGAGAACTTTACCCAACTTGGCCACCTTCGGCATGATATCCGGGGTTGCGATCAACAGATCAAAGTCCATCCGACCTTTGAAAATCTCATCGATCAACTCTTCCGAACCCGCGATATCGGCACCAGCGGCGGTGGCTTCGGCCACTTTCTCACCCCGGCCCACCACGGCGATCCGCACGGTTTGACCCGTGCCCTTCGGCAGCGCCACGGTCGTCCGCAACTGCTGATCGGTATACTTCGGGTCAATACCCAAGCGGATGTGGACTTCCGCCGTCTCTTCAAACTTCGCTGTCGCCGTCTCCTTCATCAGCGTCACAGCGGCCAACGGCTCATAGGGCCGTTCTTCCACCATCGCTTGCAACGCCTTCAAGCGCTTCGATACTTTAGCCATTAGTTGCGACTCCTGGGGTAATAGCGAGACTCTTATGTCCCTCCCCCAAATAAATGGTTTACAAAACTTTCAATCCAGCATTCACGCGAATGCTTAATCGCTGATGGTCACGCCCATGTTCTTGGCCGTGCCTTCGATAATCCGCATGGCCATGTCAATGTCGTAGGCATTGAGATCCGGCATTTTGGTGGTGGCGATTTCCTGGAGCTGCGATCGGGTGATCGAACCCACTTTGTCTTTGCCGGGGTTACCCGAACCGGAAGTAATGCCAGCGGCCTGCGCGATTAATTTCGACGCGGGCGGTGTCTTCAGTAGGAAGGTGAAGCTGCGATCTTCGTAAACCGAGATCTCAACCGGAATCACCATGCCTGATTGTTCTGCGGTGCGAGCATTGTACTCTTTGCAGAACATCATGATATTCACACCATGCTGACCCAGGGCTGGGCCAACGGGGGGTGCAGGGTTTGCCTTGCCCGCATTGAGTGCGAGCTTAATCACTGCTACAACTTTTTTAGCCATCGATCGCCTTTCCTTGATTTGACTTGGTGTTGGCCAGTCTGAACCCAAAAGGCCCAAACCACCCAAACGTTATTCGATCTTTTGGACTTGGGTAAACTCCAACTCCACTGGTGTATCGCGCCCGAAAATCGAGAGCAGGGCTTTGAGCTTGCTGCGCTCGCCTGCCACTTCGATCACTTCGCCCTCGAAATCCTTGAATGGGCCGGAAAGCACGGTGATCTTGTCGCCTGCTTCCATGTCCACTTTCTGGATCGGTTCCTGCTCCTTGGCCCGCTTGAAGATGCGATCGACTTCACCGGGACCTAGGGGCATGGGTTTCACATGCCCACGCCCACGCCCATAACGGCGCTTCTGTTCGGAACCAACAAAGTTGATCACGTTGGGCGTGTTCTTGATCACCTGCCACACTTCATCGTCCAGCAACATCCGAATCAGCACATAACCAGGAAATACCTTTTCTTGAACTTCCTTGTTTTTGCCGTCCTTTTGATGCCGCAGAATTGGCGTTTCGGGGATTTGCACGTCGAGGATGCGGTTGGCCACGTCCAAGGTCTGTACCCGTTGCTCTAAGTTGAGTTTGACTCGCTTTTCGCAACCGGAAGCCACCTGAACGGCATACCACCGCGATCGCTTAAAAATCTGTTCTTCCGAAAGCCCACTGCTTTCGTCGTCCCCAGAGTTTTGGTCTGCTAGGGCCTGAGAATCATCGGTATAAGTCATTTGAACACCACCGCTTGGATTGCCTTAAACAGTTGGTCGATGCCATAGACCAAAAATGCCGATAGAGTCACCATCAACATCACCGCCACCGACTCGCTAATCAACTGCTGACGGCTGGGCCACGTGACTTTGCTCAACTCGGCCTTGGCCTCTTGGGCAAAGACCTGCGGGCTAAATCCTGGCTTTGTTTCTGGCGCTTTCTCTGCCATTGCCGTGTTTCTCCTGTCGGTGTTGCTCGGGGTTTCAGTGCAAAGCAGGCGTGACCAACACAATGGTTGATGCCCGCCTGCTTTGCACTTTGACTTAATTCGTCAAATTGACCAGGAGTCAAACTGTTCAGCGCGCCCTGAAGGACTCGAACCCTCGACATCAGGTGTTGGAGACCTGCGTTCTACCAACTGAACTAAGGACGCACGGTCTGAACAATTTGACTGTATCTAGTACCTAACAGTATTTCTGTCGCTGAAATACTACGATACTCCCAGTCTAGCAGCTTCGGCAACAAACAATTACGATTCGCGATCGAAACGTTGCTTGAGTCGTGCCGATTTACCTGTGCGATCGCGCAGATAGTAAAGCTTGGCCCGACGAACCTTACCGCGACGAATCACGGTGACGGTGTCGATGCGCGGCGAATGCAGCAGGAAGACCCGCTCCACGCCCACACCTTGGAACACCCGGCGCACGGTGATGTTATGGGTGATTCCCGAGCTGGATTTGGAAATTACAACACCTTCGTAGGGCTGTACCCGTTCCTTTTCGCCCTCGCGAATCTTGACGCCGACGCGCACTGTGTCACCGACATAGATGACGGTAAGTTCCGGTTTCATTTGCTCCTGTTCAAGGGAGCGGATGATGTTTTGTGCGTTCATTGCTAGGTGTTTTTGGCAAAAGTCACGATTGCTAATCGTAGCGTAAGTGACTCAATTCTGTCTAGACCTGGGGCTGAGTTTTTTGGTGGGGGCGGATCAGGCGAGACCACCTGCTACACTGATAGGCTGAATTCTCTGCGGTAGTTCTCTGGCCATGAGTGAGTCCACAATCCGTCCTGCCTTGATTACGCGCATTCTGCCCGATTCGATCGCGGCGGAAGTTGGGATGGCAGCGGGCGATCGGTTGGTGCGGATCAATGGCCAATCCCCCCGCGATCTGATTGACTATCAGTTTTTCTGTGCGGATGAATTTTTGGAACTGGAAGTTCTCGATCGGCGGGGTAAGGCGCACACGATCGAGGTGGAGAAGGACTACGACGAGGATTTGGGGTTGGAGTTTGACAGTGCGCTATTCGACAACTTGATTCAATGCACGAACAAATGCCCGTTCTGCTTCATCGACCAACAGCCCCCCGGCAAACGGGAAAGCCTGTACTTCAAAGATGACGACTATCGGTTGAGCTTTCTCTATGGCAGCTATCTCACCCTGACCAATCTGCCCCAGAAGGAATGGGATCGGATTGCGGCAATGCGGTTGTCGCCCTTATTCGTCTCCGTCCATGCGACCGAACCGGAAGTGCGATCGCGCCTGCTGAAGAACGATCGGGCCGGGCGATTGATGGATCAACTCGCTTGGTTCCAGGAGCACGACCTGCAAATCCATGCTCAGGTCGTGCTCTGTCCCGGCATCAACGACGGTGAACATTTGACCCGGACGCTGACGGATTTGGCGCAGTTTCATCGCGGGGACTTTCCGGCAGTGGCTTCGGCGGCGGTGGTGCCGATCGGGCTAACGCGCTTCCGACCCGCTGATGATGAATTGATTCCAGTCACAAGGGAAAAGGCGCGGGAAGTGATCGCCCAAGTCCAGGCATTACAAGCGCAGTTCAAATCGGAACTCGGTGCGACCTTTGCTTGGTTGGCGGATGAATGGTTCTTGCTGGCGGAGCAGGAAGTGCCGCCGGAGACGCATTACGAAGATTATCCGCAGATCGGCAATGGCGTCGGTTCGATTCGGCAATTTATTAAACAATTTGAAATTGCGGCGGCGAAGCGATTACCGTCGTCGGTGTCGCCGCGTCGGTTGGTTTGGGTGGTGGGGAATGCGGTGGAGTTGGCGTTTGGGCCGATCGCCGATCGGTTAAATCAAGTGGAAGGTTTGGAAATCCGCATGGTGGCCCTGAATAGCGACTATTGGGGGCAGACGATGACGGTGACGGGATTGCTGACGGGGCAGGATATTTTGGCGGCGTTGCGGGGGCAGGATTTGGGGGATGGGGTTGTGTTGCCGTCGGTGATGCTGAAGCATGGGGAGGCGGTGTTTTTGGATGATATGACGGTGGCGGATTTGGCGACGGATTTGGCGACGAAGATTTGGATTGCGGATGGGGTGGAGGGATTGCTCGATCGATGTTGTGAGGCGTTGGTGGTTGAGGCTTGAATCCGGTCTGCGCTAGAATGGGACTATCCCAGCGAGGTCGTCGTCCCATGCCCACCCAAAGCGCTGAAATTCTTACCCTAGAGCAGATCCGCCAACGTCACGATGGCGAGTGGGTGTTGATTGCGTACACCGAAATCGACCATAATCTCAAGCCGATTCGGGGTGAGGTTTTGGCCCATTCCAGCGATCGGGATGCAGTTTATCGTGCGGTTTCCCAAGGTGAAGGGCGGGATCTGGCGATCGAATGTTTTGTCAAAGCGCCAGAGGATTTTCTGATGTGAATCGGCACGATCAGGGATGTTGAGCAGATGCAAATATCAGTCAGGCAAAAGGATTAAGGTGAGTTTCTTTGGATGTGAGTGGTGAACTAAATGAGGTGTATTCATGAAATTTCGGGGGAAAGTTCCTTAACCCCAAACTATTTCTCTATCAGCACGGATAGTCGAACGCTAATCACGAATGCTCATAGTCCAATTTCTGGTGAAGATCGATATGAATGTGTGTATTTCTGGGATTTGGCATCTGGCAAGCTGAGCCGACATTTTGACTTTTACTCGATGTTCAAGTTTTTAGGCGATTGCCCGATAAACGAGACTAGGAGTTGGTTCTAGTCGTCCGAGGTTCCGCCC
>JANOQX010000152.1:0-6958 GCA_031415035.1 Cyanobacteria bacterium VAR_4_metabat_243 | reverse complement strand
TTTTATGGCGGTGAACCGAGTCGAATTTATCGTGTCAAATAACGGAGGTCATTATGTTTCGTCAATTTATCACATTTTTTCTCATCGCATTACTGACGCTATCGGCGGTAGTTGCAATTAATCAGGTATTCCCAAATGTGGTCGAGCAGGCGTTGGCTAAATCGGTCACTTCCGCAAGTGATCCGGCAATTGCCAAGGCCACGATCGAGAACCTGTTATCGAGTAAAAGCAAATCCAAAGTCCAACCGACAGTTCGCCGAACAACTTTGGAAGGGAAATACGCGATCGCCACCTGGCAATGGGGCGAAGCGGGTGGTCAATCAATCTTGACTCAACAAGGCAAACGCTGGAAGGTCGTCGGCTCTGGCGGTGGGGCGGTCAATCTGGAGACGCTAAAACAGAAAGGCGTTCCAGACAAAATCGCTGAACAGTTGATGCAAAAAGAACAAGCAGCTCAAAAACACTGAGGGAGGAAATCGTGCCATTAATTTTCCGGCTTTTCATTCCACTCGGCATTGTCGGTGCATCGGCATTTTTTATCCTAAATCGCAGTCCGGCTCAAAGTGATGAGTGGCAACGCGGTTATCAAGTTTTACCGCCGGAATTGCAGCAGCAAATTCGGCGCGAAAACCTTCAACCGGGAACGCCGTTTTCGACTGAGTTGATGCGGGTATTCACCGTCCACAAGGCCCGACAGCCGCTTTATCTGATTGATACCCGAACGGCACCTCCTGAAGACTCTGATGAGAACTCGCTCTGTGGTGTTCAAAATTGCCTATTTCTGGGGTATTCGGATAACCGCCGCGTGTTGAATATCTATTTGAATCCCCATCTGCCCAAGAATATCAAACTGATTCAACCGATCGACGAACAACGGGAGAACCTACCCTGCCTCATTATCAACCAACTGGAGCAACAGAAAATCCACGCATCCAAACTCTGCTTCAACGGTACCGCTTACGAAACCGTCGAAACCCAAATCCTGCCGGAGGTCTATGAATAAATTCATCCAACGATTACCAGAACCTGTCCAGCCTGTGATCAGCGATCTAGCCGATTCTGGCATGGGCACAATTTTGCTGGGAATGCTGCTGCTCTTGGCCGCGATGCGATTGACCCAGAGTAAAACCGGGAAGATTTCAACGGGACGATTTGGTCAAGGCGCGGAGAAACGATCGGCTAAAGGCACAGCGAAAAAACAGCGGAAGAACCGAATTCACTCGCGGATTACCCTGCGGGCAGGAATGACTGAAATCCCGGAGGCGCAGCAGGGCATTGCCGTTTGTGGTGCGCCGAATAGTGGCAAGACTTTTAGCATTATTGATCCAGCAATTCGAGACGCGATCGGGCAGGGATTCCCGATCGTGATTTACGATTTCAAGGGGGCACAGATTGAGGCTCACGCTGCCTATGCGGCATCTCAGGGCTATGCGGTTCACGTTTTTGCACCAGGGTTTCCGCATACTGGCGTTTGCAATCCGCTGGATTTTGTGGCGGATGAGACGGATGCCTTGATGGCGGGACAATTGGCGGAGGTGATTTATAAAAACTCACGGCGTTCCAGTGCGTCTGGGGAAAATGATTTCTTCGCCAATGCGGGCCAGAAGCTCGTGGAAGCGGTGATGTTGCTGGCCAAGACAACGGATTATCCTGATTTGTTGATGGCGAAGAAGTTGCTGAATTTACCAGGACTTCCGGGCCGTATTCGGGTGGCGGCGGCGGTAGGCAAAATCCCGGCTTGGACAGTTGAGAGTTTTAGCCAACTGATTTCTTCGGAGGATGCGGAGAAGCAGGTGGCGGGGATTGTCGCGACGGCCCAACGGATTTTCGATCGATTCATCACCAAGGAATTAATTCCCAGCTTTGTGGGCAAAACGACGATTCCATTGGATTTGCAGGGCAAACAGATTCTCTTCCTCCAAGTAGACACCCAGAAACGTGATGTAGTAGCACCGTTGCTGGCGGCGATTTTGCATTTGATTATTGCGCGTAACTTTTCTCAGATGCGGACTGAGCCGTTGGTTGTGAGCCTGGATGAGCTGCCAACCTTGCATCTGGAGGGATTGCCGAAATGGATTAACGAGTTTCGTTCCTATGGCTTTTGTCCGATTCTGGGCTATCAGAATTTTGCGCAGTTGCAGCATACCTATGGTCGTGAGCTGTCTAAAGCGATTTTTGCGGCCTGTGGTACGAAGGTGTTTTTCAATCCACGGGATGAGGAGACGGCATCGATGATTTCGCGCTACTTGGGCGAGAAGGAAGTGCGATTGTACACCCGATCGACCAGTTCAGGGATGCAGCATAGCACGAGCCGAAATGAGCAGATTCAGCGCGTCCCGTTGATGTCGGTAGATGAAATTCTCAAATTGGATCAGGGGGAATGCGTTTTTATCAATCCGGCCTACAAAGGTGGCAAGGAAGCATCAGTACCCATGCGATTCACGATGAAAGTGCCAACCCAGGAAGTCAAAGCGCAATCGCGAAGTGAATCGCTTTGGAAAACCAAATTGCGCGATCGATTAATTCAACAAACCACCGCGCAACGAATCACTGAAGCGGAACTTGATGTCGAAACGCAAGTTCGCCAAACTACTGCGGAGAGATTGTTTCCCCTGGAAGCGAAGAAGCCTGCATCGTCTTCACCAGCGGCAGTGGAAAAAGCGCCAGCACAGACTGTGTACACCGTTGCGGATCTGGCGGCGGTACCGGACGAAATCGATTTTTAGGAGGATTAGATTATGTCATTCACGGTTCATCCGGCGGAAACCCAGGCAATGCAGGAAGATGAGACGCAATTACTACACGCGATCGCGCAAACGACTCGCAGCGCTTTGGGATTGCTGAAAACACCACCCACTCAAGCCCAAGCCGAATCACCAGAAATTCGGATGAATGGGCGGATGATTTTTGGGCCGATCGCGGGTGGACAGTTTCGCAATGAGCTGACGGCAGAACGCTTGCAGGGCATTCTCGACGCGATGCAACAGCCAACCACCGAGGGTGTGAATCCGATGCATTACAAGGGCAAAACGCCGACTCTGGAAATTCGGGATGCAGGCATTATCCTATTCCGGCTAGAGAAAGACAGCGTTGTGAGTATCAATCAATTTCAAGCGCAGAAACAAGCGGAAATTCCTCAACAGTCGGAGCCAAAGAAATCATCGGGCATTGAAATGTAAATCTCGGAGGGCAATATGAGCCATCCTCAATTAGTGGACTACTTCACCAACTATTTCGCAACGGGTCAATCATTTCGGACAATATCCGAAGCGCGAAAACAAGCCGCTGTCGTCTTGGGTGTGGACGTATCGCCTGGGACGTCGATCGCCAAGGTGATTGATGAATCGATCGAAGCCTCATTGGTGCGGGTGGCCCGATCGCTGGTGGAGCAATCGGCAACGACGCGCGAAGCCTACGATCGATTGGTGGATTTGCACCAACGTCAGCCCATTTTGAGTGTGCGCTCATCGACCAGTATGTTGCAACAGGCATACAGTACGCCACTGCCGATCGCCTACCTGGCTTCCACGCTGGCGGATATTCAAGCGGGGCATAAAGTCTACGAACCGACGGCGGGGCACGGGGCTTTGCTGATTGCGGCCAATCCCAACAATGTGACGGTGAACGAACTCAATCCCGATCGGGCAGCGGATTTACGGCAACAAGGTTTCAGCGTGACTGACCATGATGCGACGGAATATTTGCCAGAACAAACCCACGATCGAATTATCTGTAATCCGCCCTTTGGTACGGTCAAACAGCCGAATGGTTGGACGAAACAGTTCGACCTACCCGGCAATCGGCGGGGCACGAACCAGGTGGATCAGGTGATTGCCCTGAAAGCGCTGGAAACCATGCAGGACGACGGTCGAGCGGTGCTGATTCTCGGTGGCAAGTTGGGGGAGGATGCCGAAAAACGATCGCAGCGCTATAACAGTTTGGAGAGTCGAGGATTTTTCAAAATTCTCTACGATCAATATAATGTCACCCAGCATTTTTCGGTCTGGGGAGCGTTGTATATCAAACAGGGGGCGGGATTCCCGATCGACATGATTGTGATTGAAGGTCGGGGTAAATCCCCGCTTAATCTACCTGCCGCGCGTGTTCCAGAGATTTTCAAGTCGTTTGATGAACTAAGGGAGTTGATTCCAGATGCAAAATTACAGCAATTATCCGGAGATATTTCGACCGGAACCCAAGGCACTATCGAGTTTGTTGATGGTGCGCGTGTCGGAGGAAATGCAAGAATTGACCCGGCAGGATTATCAGGAACTGTTGAGCCATCGCATCGAATGGATGATTGGGCAGTGGCTGAAGCAGGAGAGTCAAGCCCAGACGCAGCAGCGATTAGCCGCGTCGCTGTATCATCTGAACAGTTCCCAGGAACCGCCGGACTTGATCGCGGAACCACTGTGGGCTTGGACATTGGCCTGGGCCGAGACCTTTATCGAGAACAACGAAGTGTTGATGCAGAAGTTGGCGCAGGCGTTTCCCGTGATGCGGCGAATGGAGAATCTCGATCGGCTGGAGCATCTGGTGATCACCCACGACGAGACGAATCTGACGGATTGGCTGGCGGAACTAACCGACGGGATGGTAACGAGCGACTGGTAAACGTTGAGCCGCTGGAAGTGCCCTATGTCCCCCGTTCCAACGGGCGGGTGGCGGAAACCATTATTCCGATTAACATGGTTTCCGCCGCCCAAAAGGCATTGGATAAGTTGGAAAATTCCGTGGGCGATATTGATCAGTTTGTCACCCAACGGCTGGGCTATGACTCCCCGGAAAAGCTCTGGGAGTATTTTTATGCCGAACAAGTTGATGCGATCGCTCTGGCATTTCACCAACGCGACCAGGGCAATATTTTCCTCAATGGCGACCAAACTGGAAATGGGAAGGGTCGATTTGGTGCGGCGAATATTCTGGATGCCCATCGGCAAGGCTATATTCCAGTATTCGTGACGCAGAAATCGAACTTGTACAATGCGATGCTCAATGATTTGGCGGACATTGGTCGGCCAGGGTTTCGCGTCTTTGCCACGGATAATAATCTGCGGCTGAATTTGGATGATGGGCGACGATTGGTGACGGGTAGTGTGGCCGATCAGACCGCCGAAATGCAACGGCTGATGCAGCAAGGTTTGGGGCAGCAGTACCAGGCGATTTTTACCACCTATTCGCAGTTGCAGACGATCGGGTCGGCGGAACCGTTACGACGGGAATTCTTTCGGGCGATCGCTGATCGGGCGGTATTCATTTTCGATGAATCCCATGAGGCGGGCGGGGTGAGCAAAGTCGGTACCTGGAAAACCAATGCGCCGCCGAACCGTGCTGATTTTGTTCGGGCAATGGTGGAAGCCTCGGTTGGATCGGTGTTCATGTCCGCAACCTCGATTAAAAACTCGGCGGTGGTGGATCTCTATGCACGGCGCAGTGATGCGCGATACGCGGTACAACATATCACTCGATGTTCAAGTTTTTCATAAACCACCAAATGGTACAGTGATACTGGATTGATGTATAGGTGTGATGCGATGTGGTTGAGCCAACCCTTGCCGTTCATTGAAGATTTTATTGATGAGTTAGGCCAAGGATTGCAAGCGCATGACCCAAATCTGAAGCTGAGTGGGATTCAGCGCGGTTGGTTGGGGTTTTGCTTAATGGGGATCATTCTGACCAATAGTATTTGCTGGGCGCGATTTGAGCGGATGAGCTTGGGGCATTACAAGATTGCGGCGTTATCCTGGATGTTCCGGCAATCGAAAATCCCCTGGGCGGGGCTGCTGCAAATTGGGGTGGGATTGATCCTGAAGCGGTACGGGATTACGGGCGGGGTATTGGTCACCGACGACACGGATCATCAACGCAGCAAAAAGACCCCAAAACTATATAAGACCCACAAAATCAAGGATAAGGGGACTGGTGGTTACATCAACGGCCAAAATATTGTGCTATTGCTCCTGGTGACGGCGAAAGTCAGCTTGCCAGTGGGTTTTGCGGTCTATCAACCGGACCCGGAGAAACAGGCTTGGGTGAAAGCGGACAAACAATTACAACAACAGGGAGTGAAGAAAAAAGACCGTCCAGCCGCCCCATCGAGCCATCCGCAATATCCCAGTAAACCCCAGCTGGTGTTGCAATTACTGCAACAATTTCATCAATATCATAATTTGGTCACGGTCAAAGCGATTGTGGCGGATGCGCTGTATGGTCAAGCCGATTTCATGGATGCGGCGGCGGCGATCTTTGATGGCACCCAGGTGATTAGTCAACTACGCCAGAATCAAAAGATTCGGGTGCGCCAGCGCGAATCCAATTTAATGGCATATTTTGCCACCCACCCAGGTGTCGAACAAGCCATTCAGATTCGTGGTCAAGCGCCGATGCTGGCGACCGTCAGTAGCCTGCGCGTCAAAGTTTGTGCGCATCATGGCCAGAAGCGGTTTGTGATTGCACTCAAATATCCGGGTGAATCGGCATATCGTTATCTGGTCGCCACTGATCTCAGTTGGCGTACCATAGATATCATCCAGGCTTACTCGCTAAGATGGATAGTAGAGGTGTTTATCGAGGACTGGAAGTCGTATGAGGGTTGGGCGCAGTTAGCCAAGCAAACCGGCAAAGAGGGGACAAGCCATGGCCTGTCCTTGAGCCTGTTGCTTGACTTATGCCTCTTGCTTCATCCACGACAACTGGCCCAAGTTGAACACAAACTGCCCGCGTATACCGTGGGCAGCCTACTCCGGATGCTCCAAATGGAGTCTTTGTTGGCCCATGTCGAACAACTGCTGCAATCCACTAATCCAGCGGAACAACTGACTCAGATGGCGGCACTTGTGCGGGAATTCTTTACGTTGAAGCCCTCTGGCAAACATATGAGTGGGCGGAACCTCGGACGACTAGAACCAACTCCTAGTCTCGTTTATCGGGCAATCGCCTAAAAACTTGAACATCGAGT
>JANOQX010000151.1:0-10563 GCA_031415035.1 Cyanobacteria bacterium VAR_4_metabat_243 | reverse complement strand
TTGCCTTGCTATAATTAACCCTAAGGTCAATCACACAAAGCTAATTTACTTGACAGGGTTGTAAGTGCTATAATAGCTTTCAAACTTATTCTTTTGTCTTGGTCCGACGCGGTCTCGATTCGTTTCCGTTTCGAGCGCTTTATTAAGCTAGCGATAACCTCTGATTAAGTCAAGTACTTTTTCGATATTTTTTCTGACTAGGTACGATCGACGCGATCGTACCTAGTCAAACCGATCAGCTTCATGGGTTTGGATTAACCGCCGTTTGGGTTTGAGGCGTGCCCGTTTGCACGGTCAACAATTGTGGCGGGGTCGCGTCGGGTGGGTAGAGGAAGTCAACCTCGATCGTGCGCCGATCGCCAGGAGCCAGGGTGAGATTCAAGAGCGCCTCACCTTCTTGACCGCGTTGTTGCACCAGATGGACAAACTTGGTCTGAGCTGCCCCCGCATCATCGCGATACTGCAACCGCACCGTGCCGCGATAGAAGATCCGCGACTCTGGTGGCACCAAAAACAATGCCTGATTTTTGACTAAATCCTGCTTGAGCGGCGTTTCGAGCATCACGGCGACCGACTGGGATTGGCGGGTGTTGTTGTACAGCGGCAAGGTCAAATTGTACTGAATCCCATAGTTGCCATTGGCCAAATAGGCCGTATCGGGGTAGCGCACCGCGATCGACGCACTCTGCACCTGACCCGTGCCCAGCGTGCCATTCGGCAACAAGCTGATGCCATAGGAAAACGCTCGACCCGCCGCCGGAATCGTCAGATCTTTGCTCTTGGCGCTATCGGTCAAGGTCGCATCCCATTGGGAACCCACCGCCACCCCGGCCACCCGACCGTAGATCACGGGATTGGCCGATGCGGTCTGGGCCAGGGGCGTCGGTGCCCGATCGCGCGGGCCAGCTAGATCGCCATTGATCAACAAGTCCACCCATTCCGGTAATGTGGGCTGCCGCTCCTGACCTTCCGTATCCTGGGGCGCATACATCGCCAGATTCGCCAGATGTACAGGGGCATTGCTCTTCAGGCGCATTAATGTTGTGCGGCCATTCGAGGTCGGAGTCACCGTCCCCGCCGGAATCGGCAAATTCATCAGCAACCGGACTTCGCCCGGTGGCACGACCAACTCCAGCGGCAAGCTGCCCTGCCGCCGTCCCCGCAACACATCATTCACCACCCGACTGCCAGGCCCCGCAAATACCCGCCCGATCGGGTCATCCACATAGGCGGGCAAATTCACATACAACGCATCGGGCCGGGTCAAATAGGACGCCGTTTGCAACGCATTGATCGTCGCGGGTTGGCTGCCGGGGTTGTACACCAGCACGCCCTGGAATAGGCTGCGGATTTGGCTGGCGTTGCGGGCGCGGCTGATGTGGTGGGAAAAGAAGTCAAACCGCCCATTGAACGTGTAGTCCAGGTGCGCCGTGGCATTGCGCATGCCTTTAATCGGGAAGGTGGAGAGGAGGATTCCCCCAGTTTCGATCAATTCGGGGCTATTACTATTAAAGACCGGGACGCGATCCAACTGGCCTTGCAGCGGCCGAATCTCCCGCAGCCGAATCACTTCCTGGGGCGATAACGTCGGGGGCGGCGGCAAACTTTCTTGGGGTGGCAGCCGGTTGTCCGGTGGCGCGATCGGCGGTTGCGGCAGTGACGGCGCAACGCGAGTCGGCGGCACAGCGGGCACCGTCATTGGCGCAGGAGCCACAATTGGGAACGGCGAAACTTGAGCGATCGGCAAGATTGGGAACAACAGCATTTAGGGAAAGATTGAACCATTAACAACAGACAACACAACGAATTTGCACCACTGCTAGCGGGGTCGGATGAAGCCGCTTCATAATATCGCTACAGCCGCCCGCCGCCAACTGATGCGTTCAATCGTCAAAAAATCCGATATATTCGGGCGCGGGGAATCCGGGTACCCTAAATATGCAGCCCCACAAGGGAGCATTCACTGAGGATTGACGATGACGCAGATTGATCCAATACAGCGATATTTCAGCCTGACGATAGTGCTGGGGGCGATCGGCGGAGGGGCGGTTAGTCTCATTGTGCCCAGCAATGCCCTGGCAAATAACGTCAGCTTCTGTGAGAGTCGGGGGCGGGGCAGCGCGATCAATGGCAAAAGCACCTGCCGCTTCCCCAGTGGCAATCGCTTCGACGGCCAATTCCAGAACGATCGCCGCCAGGGCAAAGGCAGCTTTAACTATAAAGACGGCACCCACTGTGATGGCAATTTTGTGGGCGATCGGCTCACGGGATTTGCCCGGTGCACGTACAAAAACGGCGATCGCTACGAAGGCCTGTTCCAAAACAGTCTGCGTCAAGGCACGGGAAAATTGTCCTACGCCGATGGCACCGTCTGCGAAGGCCGCTTCGAGCAAGACGCCTTGAACGGCACAGGCCGCTGCACCTTCCCCAACGGCAACCGCTATGACGGCAGCTTCGTCAACAACCAACGCCAGGGACGCGGCACCTTCCTCTACGAAGACGGCACCCGCTGCGAAGCCCCGTTTGCCAATAATTTCATGACCGGATTTGGAATTTGCTTGATGCCCAACGGCGATCGGTATGAGGGCAACTTTGCCCAGAGTAAGTGGCATGGCAGCGGCACCTACTATCCCGCCAACGGCGATCGGATTAGCGGCAGTTGGCAGATGGGGACGTTTGTTCGTTCAGGGGAGGGGGCGATCGTGCTTCCAGGGCGGCTGCCGCCAGTGAAGTCACGGCGGAGTCCGATTTTGACCAATCCGGGGCCGAGGAGTCCGGGCAGTCCGGGATTGTTGCCTGTGCCGAGAGGCGTGATTCCGGGGCGTTAGTCGCTACGACCACACCCGCCCCGCGCGTGAACGGCGGGCTAGTAGAGAAAGTACCCTTAAGGGCACTCAAACCAAATCCCCGCCGGGTTTAGCCGGGTTCCCTTACTAGCCCAACCTTGACGCGCGGGGCGGGACTGAAGCGAAGTCGAAACAATCCTGTTTGACTATCTCCCCAGCATCACACCATTTCCCACGTCCCAAACATTGCCGCCTGACCGCCGTTTTCACCTGTCTCCGTCAAGACATCCCACAGGATCACCTGCTCAATCCGAAACCGTTTCCCACTCCGAGAAATGCGGATGCCTTGGTAATCGCTGATGTAACCTTTCGCCTTGGCTTCCGCCAACAACCGATCGCGTTCCCCTTGTTCGATCGGTTCGGCGGATAACCGCGACGGCAGTTGCGTAAACGCGGCCCAGTCAAATTCCCACAGATCTAAGGCCGTCTGATTGCCGTAATTGAAGATTGGATCCGCTTCAGTTCCGTGGGAAACCACCACAAAGGGCACGGTAAAGAGGGTTTTGGCTTGGCCGATCGGGTCGTTTGCGTCGCCGTCGATCAGCGATCGGCCTGTCCAATGTTGAAAACTGGTGATCAAATTCTGGCTGTGCTGGATTACGGCTGGGGTTTGCCAGGATTCGATCGCGCAACTACTATCGCAAGCTGGATAGCGCGGTTGGTAGGTGGTTTCGCGGCGGCCAAACCAGTTGTAGCGATTGTCTCGGACTTGGAGATAGGCCCGATCGCCGACGCCTTTCAATCCCGGCAAACTGCGGTAGGCGTTCACCAACACACTCGCCACAGGGAGCAATCGCCCAATTTCTTCGGCGGCATCACTGCCCTGCCAACGTTGGGGCGGCGCATCTTGGATCAAAATCATGCCCATTTCGCAGTCTTCAGGCGTCACCTGATAGCGCGACAATCCAGCGGCATCTTGCATTGGGATGTATTGGAAGCGTTGGCCTCGATCGAATTGCTCCAGGACTTGCACCAAATTTGAGCAAAGATTGCAGTTCCCGTCGTAGATTACCGTGTGGGTCATATTGCCTCGGCGGATGCGGCCATTTCGTCCTAGCCTATTGTAAGCAATGCCCATGGGAATTACGAAGTCATGCTGCGAATTACGATCGATACCAGTCCGATTTTGCCCCGGCCCAGTGGGATTGGATTCTATGTCGTGCAATTGTTGGCGCAGTTGACCGAACTAGTCGTAGAAGAGTCGATCGAACCGCTCTACCAAATCAGCCTCAAAAACGCCATACGCGGCAACTTCTCGGCCCCACCCGCCTTGCAACGCTATCCCCATCTCCGCTACTTTCCCCTCCCGGTCAAAGTCACCAATTTATTTGTCCAATATCCGAAATTATTTTTGCCCTGGTTTGAGTCGGCCTGTGGGTTTGGCGATATTTTTCATGGAACGAACTACACCGTATTTCCGCTGCGCCACAGTCGGAAGGTAATCACAATCTACGATTTAACCTTTATCAAATATCCGCACTACAGCAACGCGATCGTGCAGGCTTACGCCGATCGGGTCAGACAATGCCTGCGCTGGACGGATTTAATCCTCACCATTTCCGAAAGCTCCAAACGCGACATTGTGGAATATTTGGGCTTTCCGGCCGATCGGGTGATCGTCACGCCCCTCGCCAGTCGGTACAGTGTGGCCGATGCCCAGAAGGCCGCAGTCGCCCCGAACATCGCCGGATATGATTTGAGCCAACCGTATATTTTGTTCGTCAGCACGATCGAGCCGCGCAAAAATATTTTGGGATTAATCGAAGCATTTGACCATCTGAAACAAACCCAAAAGATTCCCCACAACCTCGTACTCGTCGGGCAGAAAGGCTGGTTGTATGAGCCGATTTTCGATCGCATTGCCCGATCGGCTTACCGTGAATCAATTCATCATTTGGACTATCTCACGGATGATCAGGTGGCGGATTTTTATCGTTATGCCGATGTGTTTGTCTATCCGTCGCACTATGAGGGATTTGGGTTACCCGTGTTGGAGGCCATGACCCTAGGCTGTCCCGTGGTTTGTAGCAACAATTCTTCGTTGCCGGAAGTAGCGGGGGATGCGGCGATTCTCGTCGAGACCGATGATGCGATGCAGATTGCCGATGGGATTGCGCGAGTGGTGGGCGATCGAGCGTTGCGGCAGGATTTGGCCGATCGGGGTTTGGTGCAGGCGCAGCGATTTACCTGGCGCGATACGGCAGCAAGGACATTGGCGGCTTATCGATCGATGGTTTAAGCCCGTTTCGCAATCAATGTCCGATGCCGTGGATCGCTCGGCGTCATCGTCACTTCGCTAAACCCAGCCGATTTCAAGGCCGCTTCGAGATCAAACGTATAGTATTCATCACTCCAAGGTTCCGTGCTTTTCATCAACGTAAACAGCACTGGCGGCAGATTTTGAATCACACTCGACTGCGGATTGTTATCGACGATCGCCAGACAACCACCGGGCCGGAGAATGCGGAAAATTTCGCGGAAAATCAAGTGCGTCGCCTGCTGCGGCAATTCATGCACCACAAATTGCAGACTCACCACATCAAACGATCGATCCGCAAAGCCCGTCGCTTCCGCCTTGCCATGTTGCCATTGGATTTGGTTTTCGGGGTCGCGCCAGCGGGCCACACTCAGCATATAAGGCGACAAATCCAGGCCGATCGTATTGAAGGCGCGATCGGCCTGACGCGCTTGATAAAACTGCTGCATCGATCGGGTCGAAATCCCCACCGAGCAACCCACATCGAGAATATCCTGAACCGCGCGCGGGCCTTGTTCACCGAGGATATTGAGAAAACTATGGCGGAGTCGATCCTGGGCGGTTTCCCAAGTGATTTCCTCATTCAGCCAGACCCGCATCGCCATCGCATAGGTGGCAGGCTCGGCTTCAAATGCGGCCAACCAGCAGAGATTGCCCGCATCGTAGGCATGGAAGGGGACGTTGTAGTAGCTGGGGTATTGGAGATCGGTGTCCGTAAGTTCGGTGGCGATCGACTCCAGTTTGGCCTTCACATCCGGCGATTGCAGCGTTTCCACATTCTGCCGCCAAGCGACCCCATTTTTTTCCGCCGTTTTGATCAACACCTTGCGGGCTTGCTGTTTCATCAGCGCGTAGAGCGGCTTGGTTTTGATCAGGACATTGACCACCTTGGAGAGGAAATCTTGTCCAGCCCAGTCGGGTTTGAGTTTTGGGTTCGCGATCGTCATGGGGGATTGTTCAAGGGAGATTGTCGTAAGTTGCATTATCCCACGGCTTCGGCTCCGCTCCGCCACCCGACACCAACCCCATCACCTGCTGCGCAAACGCGGGCTTATCAAAAATCCCCAACATCGCATCCCGCAACCACCCCCCATCACACCGCCGATCGCCCCCACATAACATCTCAACACAAGCGATCGCCACGGCATCCGGGTCACGGTGCGGCACCTGCCACCCAAACCGCCCATCCTGCAACGGATCCGCCGATCCATCAGCATCGCCGGACAACACGGGTTTCCCGCAGGCCATCGCTTCGAGATAAACAATCCCAAACCCCTCCTGAGAAGGCATCACATAGGCATCGGCCAAGTTGTAATGCTCCACCAAATCCGCCGTCGCCACAAACCCGGCGAATACCACCCGATCGCTCACCCCCAAGTCGATCGCCAACTGGGCCAAACGTGGCTGGTCATCCCCACGCCCCACCACCAAATATTTCACATTGGGAAACTGCGCCAAAATCTGCGGCAACGCCCGAATCGTCACATCCACGCCCTTATACGGGTCGCCCGACCACAGCCGCGCCACCGTCAACAACACGCGGGCATCCGCCAAACCATATTGCTTCACCAACGCCGCCGACTTGGGACGCGGCTGAAACGCCGACCCATCCACCGCACAGTAAAGGAAATCCACTTGCGTTGGAGCCACCCCATTCGCCGCACACAACTGATCCCGCGAATACCGACTAATCGTCCACACCCGATCGGCCACCTGCAAAGCCTTACGCTTCGAAGCGGGCAACGCCTCCCAGACTTCCTTCCCGTAGGTCAACACCGTATAGGGAATCCCCAATGGGCCACACAACGCCCGCACCATCGGGGCCAAAAGCACATGACCGCAGTACACCCGATCGGGCCGCACCGTCAGCAAATACTGCAACAAACTCGCCGCCAACTTCACCCGCGCCAGCCCCGCATTCGCCTGCTTGAAATAGTGAAACCGCATCAACGGCGACGTGAGGGAATTCTCGACATCCGGCCCATCCCGCAGCACAAACACATCCGTCGGCCGATTCGCGTCCCGCAAGGTCTGCAAAATATCCCGCACATAGGACTGAATCCCCCCTTCAGCGGCAAAAACTTCCAGGAAGACCCAAGCAGAAACGTTCATAAAAATCCATCCATTAAAAAGGCCCACCTATCGATGTTGCTGCCATGCAGTCCCACCCCAGATGCGCCCTCAAAAAATCCTTCTGTAACTCTAGTTATCCCGGCTTGCGGGCTTGACGCACCATCCCGATCAAAGTTTGGTGCGCATCCTCCGAATCCGTCAGCTCATGATCAAACGTAATGCGCACCGACGTGGCGGTTCCATCCACCTGGGCGGTCATATCCATCCCCAAGGGATCGATCGCTACCATCTTTGCCTCCGTCGCCGCCGCCGCCTGCCCAAACACCTGGGCATACATCAGCACCGCCTCAGCGTGATCATCATTCATGTGAGCGCAAATCCGCTGACTCACTTCCGGCGTAATCACATCAGCCATAAAAAACTCCTTTTTCTCAATTCTACATTCTTGGTAGCTGAGCTTGTCGAAGCTGGTAGCTGAGCGAAGCCGAAGCTAATACGTAATCTGCAAAGTGACATTGCCTTCGACGGACTGATTGCCACTAACTACAGGAGTGAATTGCCGAAGCGATGCAGTTGTTGATGCCACTCCCGCTCCTTCATTGAATTGCTGCACCACAGGCTGGGGCATGGCGGCACCATTGATCTGAATCCCGACGATTTCCTTCGACTGGAAACCCAGGGCGCTCAAGACCGCTTGGGCTTGGGCTTGGGCATCTTCAGTGGCTTTTTTCAGGGCGAGTTTTTGGGCCGTCGCGATCGCGGCATCGGTCGCCGTAAAGCTAATTCCGTCGATCCGCGTCGCCCCAGCCTCGATCACGTCATCGAGAATTTCGCCCGCATCCTTAGTCGAGACCTTAAACGACACGGTATTCGTGCCGATGTAACCCTTCAGGACTTGGCGGTTGTCCACATAGTCGTAGTTCGGATTCAAGCTAATCCCGGCAGTTTGCAGCTCATCGACATTGCGCGATTTGAGCAACGCGACGACGGCATTGGACTTGCGGGCCACCTCGGCCTGAACTTGCTGAGCCGTCTTGCCCTCAACTTGGACACCGAGATTAATCCGGGCCAAGGTCGTCGGGATTTTTTCGGTTCCCTGACCCGTCACACTCAAAATTCTTTTAGTCACAGATTGGGCCTGCGCTGGCTGCGCCGCTAACAACAGGGGCGTGATGGTCGGCAACGCCACCAATCCCAGGATCAACGGTAATGTTGACAACGTTTGAGCCATCGATCGACGAAGACACACCATCATGAGATTCATTCCTTAAAGACGAAGAGGACTTGGTATGGCTCTACTTTGCCACCAGTTTTCGGGAATGCGTCATTTGTTTCGATTAATGCAACGGATTTTGGGCGGGCGCAAAATTCTCTGCCAAAAAAGGAACCGAGCGAAACCCAAAAACGTCGCTAGAATCATTGTCTATTGTGCTGGTTTTAGTTAGGTGGGGGTCTTGAAAGTTTTACGGCTTGTTGCCGATACCACGATCCCCCTAAATCCCCCTTCAAAAGGGGGACTTTGATTCCGGTTCCCCCTTAATTTGGGGGACTTCAGTTCCGGTTCCCCCCTTTTGAAGGGGGGTTAGGGGGGATCGTGATGCCGTACATAAAAGTCAATATCTTCTAGAACATTCGCTCATTCTGGTCTAAATCGTTTTTTGGTGATGTGTAACATGACTTTGCAAAGACGCTCCATCGGCCCCCTGGCCACTGCCGCCATTATCCTCAGCGGCGCGATCGGGCTGCCATCACCCGCCACCGCCGCCGAAAAAATCGTCCTAAAATTCGGCCCCTTCGAGCAGACCGTCAAAGTCGCCGACGTCGATCGCTACGCCAAAACCGGGGAAGTCGGCAGTGAACTCAAACTATTCAAACCCTTCCTCAACGACAACATCCGCCAAAGCCTCACCGCCCGGATCAACCTCGAACCCGCGATCGCCCAAAAATTTGCCGCCGACATGCTGAAATCCCCCTCCGGCAAAAAACTGCTGGAAACGATTCAGCCCGCCCTCCCCGGTTTGACCCCCGATCTAATCCAAGCCGGAGTCGGCCTCGCCATTCAGCAATTCAAAGGACTCGACGCGATCGGCGTGCTCAAAGCCATCCCCCAAGACACCATCACCGTCGATGTCTCCCAAGCGATCGGCATTGCCTCGAAAGTGAATTGGAGCTACTGGCGCACCCAGGCCATGAGCACGGTATTACAGGACAACTTGAAAGTCGATGCCGCCGCTGTAACCTTGAGCTTCGACCCCGCCGCTGCGGGCACCGCCCGCGTCGAGCAAAGCACCCTCACCCGCCGCGACGAAAAACGCCAACGCGATATTGTATTTGATTTGTACCAGCCAAGCAAGGTGATCGCCGATGCTCCCCTGGTAATGCTAGCTCCGGGCTATGAAGCCGATCGCCGATTCCTCGCCTACCTGGGCCAACATTTGGCCTCCCACGGCTTCACCGTCGTCGCCCTCCAGCATCCCTCCGCCGCCACCACCCAAGGCAAAATCACCCTCGACCAACTGATTCCCGCCACCGAATTCCTCGATCGACCCAAGGACGTGAGTTTTGTCCTCGACGAACTGGCGAAACTCAACCAAAATTCAGCCACCCGCTTCAACACCCAACGGGTCAGCCTGATCGGCCATTCTCTCGGCGGCTACACCGCCCTCGCCCTTGCAGGCGGCGAACTGCACCTCGACGAACTGCGCGCATTTTGCGACAAAAGCAGCCTCCTCGAACGAGTGCCCGCCGACTGGCTCCAATGCAACGCCACCCGCCTCCCCAACAAACGCACCGTGCGACTGCGCGACCCACGCATCGTCCAAGTCATGGCACTCAATCCCGCGATCGGGCAAATCTTCGGAGCCAAAGGCTTAAGCCAAGTCAAAATCCCCAGCCTCATGTTCAGCAGCAGCGAAGATTCCCTCGCCCCGGCGTTATCCCAGCAATTTCAGCCCTTTACACAATTGTCGAATAGCCCCAAATACTTATTCACCGCGATCGGGCCAACCCATCTCAGCATCAGCGACCCGGACAACCTAACCGGCGCGATCGCAGCCACAACTTTGGTACCCGAAAAACGCGGCCCCGCCATGGAGCCATTACGGAATGCGATGCGGGGTGTGGCTTTGGCCTTTGTGCAGCAACTCACACCGGAAGCCCCGAAGTTTGCACCGATCCTGACCCCCGGTTATGTTCAATCGCGATCGACCGACGCGATCGTGCTGCGGTTTAATCAGGAATTGCCGCCGAATATTAGTCGGTTGTTTCAGATTACGGCTGGTTGAATTCGATCGGCTAACGAATTGTTGGACTACGGCGTGGCCCACCCGCGCGTCAACGGCGGGCTAGTAAGGCAACCCCGCTGAAGCGGGCTGGAATGCTTCTTAG
>JANOQX010000150.1:0-141372 GCA_031415035.1 Cyanobacteria bacterium VAR_4_metabat_243 | reverse complement strand
CAGAATTGGGGGCCGGGGGGCCTCCGGTCGATTGATTGTGAGGAATCGCCTAATTCACCAATCGTTGCATGGCCTTGGCGATCGTGTTGCCCGCCGATCGGCCCAGGCGTTGGATCGCCCGTTGCTGCATATCCGCAAATTGCAATTCCCCGGCCAACATTTGTGCTGCATAACGCGTGCCCTTTTCGTATTTCACACCGTACTTAAAGCAAACATTCGTCCAGTTATAAAACACCTTGGACAATGTCAAAGCCGCATCGAAGTCACGGCTAAAATGGCTGTGAATCCGTTCGGTATAGCTGGCGGCGGCATCGGCTGCCAGGGCTTCCCCGGCGATCTTGCCGCTCTTCACCGCATGCAAAATCCCATCGCCAAACAGGGGATTAATCAATCCGGCGGCATCCCCCACGAGTAAAATCCGACCTTCGTGCAGCGGTTCTTTGCCCGACCAGAGCGGTAAGGGATGGCCGTGGATCTGGAGTTTGTCCCGATCATATTGCAGCCCCATTTTGTCCATGTAGGTGAAGATCGCCGCTTGCAACCGATCGCGGACGCTGCGATCGGTGCGGGCATCCATGCGATCGGTGCGAAATACCCCCGCGCCAATGTTTAAGTGATCGGCTTTTGGAAAGATCCAGCCATAGCCCTGCTTGATCGCGCCATATTCTAAATGGGCAATATCGGGCCGTAGGGATTCATGGCCCGTGCCCCACTGGTGGGGCAGCTCAACTTCTAAGCCAATGGCGATCGTCCGCTTGGGGCGCAGTTGAGTCGCTTTGACCACCACGCCATTTGCGCCATCGGCCCCGATCACATAGCGGGCTTTGCCCGTCCAAGTTGCGCCGGATTTCATACTTTTGGCTGCGACCGTCACCCCATCATCCGCCACGGTGAGCGATCGCACCGCCAACCCATCCCGCAATTCCGCCCCGGCCCGCACCGCCCGCTCGGCCAATGCCTGATCAAAAATCGATCGCTGCACCATCCACAATGACAAGGGATGACTCACCCCTGCGGGGTTGATCGCCCCTAGGTATACATCCTCGTCGAAGTTCCAGGTATGGCGCAGGTAGGCCACATCCGACTCAATAAACGCTGCCGGGGCAATGTCCCAAAGATAGTCCTGCATCACCATCGGCATGCCGCCGCCGCAGGTTTTGTGCCGGGGCATGGGGTATTTTTCTAGCAGCGCCACCTTGAGTCCGGCTTGGGCGGCGGTGGCGGCGGCCATTGCGCCTGCTGGCCCGGCACCGCAGACGATCACGTCATATTGGAGAATCGCGGTGGCGGATGGAGAATAAGTCATGGCAGCGAAAATCACGGAGGATGACGGGTGGGTAGAGGCACGATCGTGCCGTCACAATTTTAGATAATTTCGCGGTGGATGCAACGTTGAATAAATCATCGATCAAATAAAAATAATCGGTGATGGATTTGTGAGGCGATTGTCTGCGAGAATATACGGAGTGTATTTCCTTGATGAAGTCGGCACCCGCGACGGTGCGCCTTGTCTAGAATCGGGAAATCAACGGTTGTTGTGTGTTCATGGGGTATCCCGATCATGGGACAGCCTCACCAGGTCAAAGGCTATCCGATGCAGGTTTTGGTAATCGAAGACGAAGAAGATGTGCGGCTAAACATCGTTGAGATTCTTGAATCCGGCGGGTTCGAGCCGATCGACGCGGCGGATGGCCGGGTCGGATTGGCCATTGCTCAGTCCCAGCATCCCGATCTAATTATTTGCGACATCAAGATGCCCGATCTTGATGGCTATGAAGTCCTCGCCGCGATTCGTAGCAATCCCGCCACGGCGACGTTGCCGTTCATTTTCCTCACCGCGAAGACCGATCGGGGGGAGCTGCGCCAGGGGATGAACCTGGGGGCCGATGACTATTTGACCAAACCGTTTCGGCGGTTGGAACTGTTGGAGACGATCAACGCCCGCTTGCGCAAACATCAGCCGCTCCAGCAGCTCGAATCCCGCGTCGGCCAACTCCAAGACAACAATGTTCACCGCAGCGACGTACTCAATACGATCACCCACGATCTGCGCGCCCCCCTGACCACGATTAAAGTGGCCCTGCAAATGATGGATACCCTGCCGGACAATCGGCCGCAGTACGTGGACATCGCCTTTAATGCCTGTGCCCAAGGCGACGAGCTGATCCAAAACCTGCTCGACCTCTACCAACTGGAAGCCGGGGAAACCAAAATCGTCCCCCGCGCCCTGGATCTCCAGGAAACCCTTCGCACGCTCTATTGCTCGTTCAAAATCCGCAGCGAAAATCAACAGCACCGCCTCCAATGGGATGTCCCCGAAATCCTCCCCCCGTTGATTTCCGATGGCATCAGTATTCAGCGGGTGTTGGTGGAGCTGCTGACCAACGCGGGCAAATACACGCCCACCGATGGGACGATCGCCTTCAAAGTCCGGGAAACCGACGAATCCGAGGCGATTCCCCAGCTGATTTTCCAGATTCACAATCAGGGCGAGATCAGTCCCGAAGCCCTACCCCGACTGTTTGAGAAGTTCTATCGGGTGCCTGGGGGCGATCGGCATAAGCGCGGTGGCACGGGGCTTGGGTTAACATTGGTGCATCGGTTAGTCGAGCAACTTCAGGGCAGTATCACCGTCAGCAGCACCCAGGGGTGGACCCGATTTACGATTACGCTTCCCTGTGAAATGTTGCCTGGTTAAGTGAACTCAGCAGTTTGGTAAAGCCCTATGCCGGATCAAGATTCGATCCTCCAATTACAGGCCCGGAATGCGGCATTGGAGCAGCAGGTGGTGACGTTGCGATCGGCATTGGCCCAGCCCGATCGGGCGATCGCGCCCGCCACGGGCCGCTACAGTCGATTGGATACGCCGAGTCCGGTGGCTGAAGCCCGATCGACCCCCGACGCCGACGCCCAAAAATCCGCCTTGCAACGGGCGCTGGTTGCCCTCCAGCTTAGTGAAGCCCGCTACAAAAATCTGCTCCAGCATCACCCAGAGCCGCTGGCCCGCTGTTTGGTGGATGGCACGATCAGCGCGGCGAATCCGGCGTTTGCCCATTGTTTTGGGCAATTTGATCAGCCCGTAGTGGGGGATTCGCTGTGGGATTTGGTGGCGTCGGATGGGACTTTGCGGGAGCAGTTGCAGCATGGCATGACGGTATTGCAGTCGGTGCGGGCGCAACGCCAGTCCGTGCAATTTGAGCATCGCGGGGTGCGGGCGGGCCAGGTTCACTGGCAACATTGGCGATTGGCGGGGATTTATAACCGGGCCGGAAACTTGCTCGAAATCCAGCTGATTGGCCAAAATATCAGCGATCGCAAACATCTCGATCAAACCGTCGTCCAATCCCCCGACCCGACCGCCGCCATCCACCAACTGACGGCCCAAAATCAGCAACTCCAGCGCGAATTGCAGCAGCAGCGCCAGGTTCAGTTGAGCTTGCAGCGCAGTGAGTCACGGCATCGGGCGATCGTCACCAGCCTGAATGAAGGCTTGATCGTGGTCAATCCGATCGGGCAGATCCAGATGGGCAACGCCAGTGCGGCCCAGCTGTTGGGTCTGACGGTGCCGGAATTGACCCGCAGTTGTCTATTTGATCCGCGTTGGCAGTGGTGCCACGAAAATGGCATGGGGTTGGAGCTGGTCGATCATCCGGCCCAGCTTACCCTGCGCACGGGGATTCCCTGCATTGCCGTGGTGCTGGGGTTGCAACGCACTCCAGCGGCCCCGCTGTGGCTGTCGATCAATGTCCAACCGCTGTTTCGGGAAGGGGAAATGTTGCCCTATGAGGTGGTGCTGTCCCTGGTCGATGTCACCGGTCGCAAACAAGCCGACGCCGATCGGTTAGCCCAACGTCGCCGTGAGCGGGGTGCCCAAACCCAAATCGCCCAGGCCCAGGCCCAGATTGGCCAGATTCTCGAAAGTGTGACCGATGGCTTTATTGCCTGCGATCGGGAGTGGCGGTTTACCTATATCAACCATGAGGCCGCGAAGACGATCGGCCGATCGGGCAAGAGCTTGCTGGGGAAGGTGCTGTGGGAAGCGTTTCCCGAATTTGCGGCGAGTAGTTTGGCCGGATTTCTCCGCACGGGGATGCGCCAAACCAACCCGAGTGAGGTGGTGGAATACTATGCCCCCTGCGATCGGTGGTATTCGTTGCGGTTGCATCCCTCGCCCCAGGGCTTGGCGATCTATTTCCGGGACATGACCGATATGTTCCACCATGTCTACGATCGCAACCAAGTCGCCGCCGATCTCCAGGAAAGCCAGGAACGCCTGCGGCAAATGACGGAGAACATTCCCCATGTGTTCTGGATCTACGATCTCCAAGAGCAACGGATTCTCTACATCAGCCGCGCCTGCGAAACCGTCCTCGGCGTCGCCCCCGATCGCGCCCAACAAAAAAATTGGAACGAGTGGCTCACCCGCGTTCATCAAGCCGATCGCGCCGGGGTGCAAAAAGCCAGCAAACGCCCCTTTGGGGGGCGATCGGGCGAGATTACCTATCGCTATATTCGGCCCGATGGGGCAGTGCGATGGCTGATGCTGCGGGCCTTCCCCGTGCGGAATGGGTTGGGTAAGGTGTACCGCGTTGCCGGGATGGTGGAGGATGTCTCCGATCGGCAGCAGAAGGAAAACTGGCTGACTTTGCTGGAGTCGGTGATCCTGAATGCCAATGATGCCGTGGTGATCACCGAAGCCGAACCCGTGGAGCTACCCGGCCCGCACATTATTTTCGTCAATGACGCCTTCAGCAAAATGATGGGCTACAGCCGCGACGAAGTGATCGGCAAGACTCCCCGGATTCTCCAAGGCCCAAAGACCGACATCGCCAAACTAAAATCCGTCCGGGCCGCGCTGAAGCGCTGGGAACCCGTGCGGATGGAGCTAATTAATTACCGCAAGGACGGCTCCGAAGTCTGGATCGAACTGAGTATCTTCCCCGTCACCGATAGCCTCGGCCATTACAACTATTGGGTGGGGATCCAGCGCGACGTCACTCAACGCAAACAAACCGAAGCCGATCTCGAAAAGACCCTACGCCAGGAACGGGAACTCAGCGAACTCAAGTCGCGCTTTGTCTCCACAACTTCCCACGAGTTTCGGACGCCGCTGAGTACGATTCTCTCGTCGGTGGATTTGCTCGAATACTATGCGGAGCGCTGCATGGAGTCGGCGGATCTGTCGCGATATTTTGAGCATACGCGGCGGATTCAAAACGCGGCGCTGAATATGAATAATCTGCTCAATGACATCCTGGTGATCGAAAAGGCCGAGGCGAATCGCTGGCAGCTCGAACCCGTGGATCTGGAACTGCGGGACTTTTTCCACCGCCTGATCGATGAAATGTTATTCAACGACCAGTCCCAGCACCAGGTGACGTTCCAGGTGCAACGATCGGACGGGGTGCTCGATCAACAGGCCCCGATCGGCGCTTATCTGGATGAACGCCTGTTGCGCCAAATCTTCAGCAATCTCCTGTCCAATGCGTTGAAATACTCGCCGATCGATTCGACGGTGCAAATCCAGCTCGATTGCGGTGCGGACCAAATCCGGGTGGAAATTCGCGATCAGGGGATTGGGGTGCCGCCGATCGATCAGCCGCGCTTGTTCGAGCCGTTCCATCGGGCCGCGAATGTCGGCGCAATTTCGGGCACAGGACTCGGACTGGCGATCGTCAAACATTCAGTCGATCTCCACCAGGGCAGCATTGCGGTGCAAAGTCGGTTGAATCAGGGCACCAGTGTCAGCGTCAGCTTGCCGCGTCGGATGGTTGTCCCCCCCTTGATCAAACCGCTGGAGTGACCGGGTGGGGACGGGGGGCGCGGTAAAATGCGGCATCTCACCGCGACAGTGCGAACAAAACAAATATTGTTGGTGTTTGCGGATGCAGGACAGCAGCAGTTGATCGCAAACGGGACATTGGGCCATGGTGTGGAATTCCTCGCATCAGTTTGTACTAGCCGTAAACCGATCGGAAAACACGCTACGTTACTATGTGTCCGATCGTAGTCATTCCGCTGCAATTCATCAGTGGTCAAAGCCCCCCAATCCGCTGGGTAATTATCCGCGCCGCGATCGTGCAGGCCCAACCCGAGTGCCCTATACTAAGTCGGTGAACTTTGAGGCAAGGCAGTAGCAGGACTATGACCAAGTTTGTATTCGTCACAGGTGGTGTCGTTTCTAGTATTGGTAAGGGGATTGTGGCCGCCAGTCTGGGACGGCTGCTGAAGTCGCGGGACTACACCGTTTCGATCCTCAAACTCGATCCCTATATCAACGTTGACCCCGGTACCATGAGTCCCTACCAGCATGGGGAAGTGTTCGTGACGGAAGATGGGGCGGAGACGGATTTGGATCTGGGGCACTATGAGCGGTTTACCGACACTTCGATGTCGCGGCTCAATAGTGTGACCACGGGTTCGATCTACCAAGCCGTGCTGAATAAAGAACGGCGCGGCGACTACAACGGCGGCACGGTGCAGGTGATCCCGCATATCACCAATGAGATCAAAGACCGGATTCACCGCGTCGCGCACAATACCAATCCCGATGTGGTAATCACGGAAATTGGCGGCACCGTGGGCGATATCGAATCCCTGCCGTTCCTCGAAGCGATTCGCCAGTTCCGCAAGGACGTGGGCCGCGAAAATGTGTTGTACATGCATGTGACATTGGTGCCGTTCATCCCCGCCAGTGGTGAATTGAAAACCAAGCCGACGCAGCATTCGGTCAAGGAATTGCGCTCGATCGGGATTCAGCCGGATATTCTGGTGTGCCGCTGCGATCGGGAGATTCCTGAGGGTTTGAAGCGGAAGTTGGCGGAGTTTTGTGATGTCCAAGAGGAATGTGTGATCACGGGCAGTGATGCCAGCAGCATCTATGAAGTGCCGTTGCTGATGGAACAGGAAGGCTTGGCGAAGCAGTCAATCCGGATGCTCGGGATGGAGCAACGCCTCCCCAACCTGAGCAAATGGCAAACCCTCGTCGATCGGATGCAGCGGCCCGACACCTTCGTCGAAATCGCCCTGGTCGGCAAATATATTCAGCTCAGTGACGCCTATCTGTCGGTGATGGAAGCCCTGCGCCATGCCGCGATCGCGACGCACAGTGAATTCAAACTGCGCTGGGTAAATGCGGAGGATATTGAGCGCGACGGGGCGGCAAAGCACCTGAGCGGTGTTAGCGGAATTGTCGTACCGGGTGGTTTTGGGATTCGGGGGGTGGACGGCAAGGTGATTGCCATCCAGTACGCCCGTGAACAAAAGGTGCCGTTCCTGGGGCTATGCCTGGGGATGCAATGCTCGGTGATCGAGTGGGCGCGCAATGTGGCGAAGTTAGACAACGCCCACAGTGCGGAATTTGATGCCGAGACGCCGAATCCCGTGATTAACCTGTTGCCGGAACAGATGGATGTGGTGGATTTGGGCGGGACGATGCGGTTGGGGGTTTATCCCTGCCGTCTGACGCCGGACACGAAGACCGCCGCGCTATATGGCCAGGAAGTAATCTACGAGCGGCATCGGCACCGCTATGAGTTCAACAACCAGTATCGGCCCCTGTTCCAGGAAAGCGGCTACATCGTCAGCGGGACGTCGCCCAATGGCCGTTTAGTCGAAATCATCGAGCTGCCGAATCATCCGTTTTTCATCGCCTGCCAGTTCCACCCGGAATTCCAGTCGCGGCCCAGTACGCCTCACCCGTTGTTCCTGGGCTTTATGCAGGCCGCGTTGGCGGGCAGTGGCATCCCGATCGTCGCAGCGGCAAAAACGGAAGATCGGGAGATGACCCCGATCGCGTCGTAAATTCCGCTAAACCGTGGCGGGCACCGCAAATTTATTGGACGTGCCCGTATATTCCGGCACCCAACCCGCCATCCCGATAAAGTACCGTACGGCTTTGACCCGTTTCGCCGCCGTTAGATAAAACCAATGCTCCGTGCCAGCGGGGACATTGATGTATTCCTCAGCCTCGACGGTCAGCTCAACCTGCGACCCGTCGGGACGGACAAATCCAAAAATGCCTGCGCCATCGACGATGTAACGCACTTCGTCATCGGCATGGGTGTGGATCGGGTTGAACTTGGCCAGCATCCCATCGAGGTTGGGCACGTCGGGATATAACACGACTAAATCGCGGCAGGTATAGCCGTCACTGGCTTTGAGCTGCTCAAAATACCGATCGACCCCGACCAAAACCTGTTCCTTGCTGGGGTCATCCAACGCCACCTGGGCCAATAAACCCGCCAATGCGGCATCATCGCCCACGGGCCAATGACTTAGCTGAATCCGCAACGGCGCTAGTTCCGCCCCGATCGCGCTCAAGTCAGTAATTGTCGTGCCATTTTCTAAACGCAAACTCGCCATCCGATCGTCCCTCGCAATTTCTGTCTGTCTGTTAGAGGATGTTTTAAAAGGCATCAATTGTTGGATTTAGCACTCAACGATCCCCCCTAGCCCCCCTAAGTCCTTCGGACAGGCTTCGCCAACAAAAGGGGGGAACCGGATTCAAAGTCCCCCTTTTGAAGGGAGATTTAGGGGGATCGTGACGTTTGCTACCAGCAGTCAGACTTTTCAAACACCCTCTTAGACAGTATAAATCCTGGGCGGGTCTAGGCCACCGGACGCACAATCTCACCCAACTGCTTCAACACCTGCAACACATTCCCCAGTTCATTGCCCTCACGGTAGAGCGAAAATTCGTCGGATAAGGCATATTCCTTAGTTTGGGCATCAAGTTTGAGAAATAGCCAGTGGGAGCCATTGGTACAGAGTCCGTAGGCAGGCAATTCTGGGGACGGCGTTGCGGCCATGTAGGACAGGGCTTGGGGAATCGATTCCTTGAGTGAAAACCCCGCTTCTTTTGATTCAATCACCAATATCCAGAGCCGATCGGCCAGCACCAACACATCAATCCGACCGCGCAGGATTTCATCGGCATTGGGCAACGCAATTTGGATTGACTTCTCGGGGTGAATCCGAAACGGTTCACGATAGAACCCGGCCAGCGATAGCATGGGTGCCAGCGCTACGAGTTTAACCGCCTGCTCTAACATGGGATAGCGTTCTTGGGCTTCAAAGTCAGCTTTCACCCGATCGAGCTGATCGCCATCGGCGGGATTCAGGTTTGGCGTTGGCTGTCGCCATTCCGGGAAAAACTTTGGGTCACGTGTCCGCCGCAGTTCGAGTTTGGCCTCGACTTCGTACAACGATAATTCGCTGGCTGGGATGGTTTGAACCATTGACGTTTCTCCCTGGTCAATTGTGCAAGATGACTGCACCGTTACTGCTAGTGTACTAACTTTTCGGGCGAGTCGCCCCTCTACAAATCCAGTAATCCCGGTGGGGGCGTGATCTCAATCCGCCGATCGCGCAGATTGACGATCGGGACGATCGGTTTGACAAAGGGAATCAACAAAGGCGTCGCCCGCCCTTCCACGGCGACTTCCAACATGTCATTGCCGATGTGAAACAAATCCGTCACCGTGCCGACGAGGGTTTGCGTCGCCTGCTCGTAGACCGGAATGCCAATTAAATCGGCCACGAGAAATTCGCCCTCATCCAGTTTGGGGCGGGTGCCCGATCGTACCAGCAGCAGCGAATTACGCAGGGCTTCGGCATCGTTCCGCGTCTCGATCCCTTCGAGTCGCAGGATGTACATCCCTTTGCCATCTTGGAAATAGCCCTTCAGGAGCGCGATCGACTCCGGTTCATCGCCCGTCGGTCGGAGCAACCAACGTTCACCCTTTTCGGTAAACCGCTCCGGGAAGTCCGAGGTCGGATATACCCGCACCTCACCCCGAATGCCATGGGCGGCGACAATCTTACCAACTTCCAAAAAATCAGCCGGGACGGGCATAACAGCTACCTAACAAAACCAATGCAATGCCCACCCATTATCCCCTAAATTGTGGGCCGCAGCACTTGACGGGCACAGTCCAGCATCACTTGATCCATTTCTGGCACGGCCTGTCCCGCCTGAATCGCCTGCCCCATGGCCCGAAATTCGCGCAGGCTAAACTGGTCTTGAAATGCGTCGATCGTGCAAACGCAGATCGAATGCACCAGTGGCTGTGCGACCCGATCGGTGGCCGTGCCCCCACAGGCGGTGACATAGGTTTGGACGACGGATGGGGGATAGACATATCTCATCCCGATCACCGTGCGCGCCTGCACGGGCAACGCAAAACTCGGCACCACCAAATTGGCCACCATCAGACTGCCCAAGGTTGTCCAACCCCATCCCGATCGACGCACGTAACGCATAGATATCAATCCTTAGCAATCATCAAACGTGAAGTGAATCAGCGGCCCCGGAAATCCTACAGCCACCGAATATAACTCTATATAGCCCTACATCGATTGTAGAAATTCCATGACCTGATCGGGGAAAATCCCCAAAACTTTAACCATCCGACACAAATCCTCACGCCGCCTCCGTGCTTAATCGGTTGACTGACATTCGATCGCGCAAATTCGCATGGTACGTTAGAATCAGCAGTGCGATTTGGCTTACATACGATCGGTGCATTATGGCAACGGCTTCAAACATTCCTGCCCAACGGTGGCAGATTCATCCGCCCCAACCCGCACTGGCAGCGGCCCTGGCGGCGCACAGTGGCCTCTCGCCCGTGCTGACTCAAGTGATGCTGAATCGGGGGATTACGACTCCCGAGCAAGCGACATTTTTCCTTGACCCGGAGACTGCGCCGTTGAGTGATCCGCTGGTGGATTTTCCTGATCTGCAAGCCAGTGTGGATATTTTGGTCACGGCGATCGCCCAAGGCCAGAAGATTGCGATCTGTGGGGACTACGACGCCGATGGCATGACCAGCACGGCACTCCTGATGCGGGCCTTGAAATTTCTGGGGGCACAGGTGGACTATGCCATTCCCAGTCGGATGAGCGAAGGCTATGGCCTGAATACCCGGATTATTGAAGAATTTCACAGTGAGGGGGTGGAGATTATTCTCACCGTGGATAACGGCATCGCCGCCCACAAACCCGTGGCGCGGGCGCGGGAACTGGGACTGACGGTGATTATTACCGATCACCACGATGTGCCACCGGAAATCCCCAATGCTAATGCGATTTTGAATCCGAAGCTGATTGACGAAGGTTCGCCCTATCGGGCCGTGGCGGGGGTAGGCGTGGCGTATTTGCTGGCATTGGCCGTGGCGCGGGTGCTGGGTCAGGAAGCACCGCTGCAAGATTCGCTGTTGGAATTATTTACCCTGGGGACGATCGCGGATCTCGCGGCGTTAACCGGAGTGAATCGGCGCTGGGTGCAACGGGGTTTGCGCTTGCTGGCCCGATCGCAGATCAAAGGGATTCAAGCCCTGGTGCAAGTTTCCGGTTTGGGCGGCGAGAAAAACCTCAAACCCGAGGCGATCGGCTTTCGCTTGGGACCCCGGATTAACGCCGTGGGGCGACTGGGCGATCCGCAGATCGTGATTGAAATGTTAATCACTGAAGATGAAGGCATCGCCTTGGAACGGGCAATGCAATGCGAAGCAATTAACAAGCAGCGCCAACAACTCTGCGAACAAATCGCCACAGAGGCGGTGGAAGTTTACGAAAATGGCCACTACGATGCCCAAAAAGCCCGTGTACTGGTGATTGTCGAGCCGAATTGGCACCATGGCGTCATTGGCATCGTGGCGTCGCGGCTGGTCGAACGGTATGGGGTGCCCGTGTTCATCGGCACCTACGAAGATGAGGCCAAAACTCACGTGCGGGGATCGGCCCGAAGTATCCCTGAATTTAATGTGTTTGAAGCCCTGGAATCGGCCAAGGAATTTACGATCAAACATGGGGGGCACAAAGCGGCGGGCGGTTTTTCGTTGGATGCCAAGGATTTGGCGGGGTTTGCCGATCGATTAAGTCAGTTTGCCCACCAATGCCTCGAACCCCAGCATCTCAAACCCCTGGTCACCGTGGACGCGCAACTCGATCTGAACGAAGTCGGAATGGATTTGTTCAAGCAAATTGACCAATTGCATCCCTGCGGCATGGAGAACGCCGATCCGGTATTTTGGACGCCGAATGTCCAGATTAGCCGCCAGAAATTAATTGGCAAAAATCACCTGAAACTCGCCGTTCAGCAAATGGATTGGCAAGGCGAATCCGTAGAATCAAAGCCCATTGCGGCCTTGGCTTGGCGTTGGGGTGAGTATTATCCCCTGCCCCGCAATTTGGACATTGCCTACAAGCTTCGATCGAATGAATGGCAAGGCGAAGTCTCGATCGAGCTAGAAATCATTGGGGTAAGACCCGCCAGCGTCACGGGGGGCGTGGACTTTCAACTGGACGATCGGGCCTATACTTGCAATCTGATTCAGCGCGATGCGGCAGTTCAAGAATTGCAAATCCGTAATCCCCAGGGGGATTTGGTGATTATTCAAAAAGGGCAGCGGATGGGGACATTGAGTAAATTGCTGAAACCGACGATCGCGATCGACGTGACGACAGCGCCGTATTACGATCTGGTGAAGACGGCGGCACAGGCTTGGGCCAAGGAGAAGGCATGACGCTCAAAACCACCCTTATCAACTGGCTCACCCAAGTCCCCGACTGGAAAGTCCTCCTCCGCATCCCCGCGATCGCCTACATGACGATCGCCGGATATGCCTATTTCTTCAGCGATCGCCAAATCTTCTTGCCCCAATACGCCACCAATGCGCCCTTACCCACTCCCCCGATCAGCATCCTCCCCGACGATCGCGATTGTTGCATTACCCTCGTCCATTACCCCCAACCCCAAGCCAAATACACCATCCTCTACAGCCATGGCAATGGCGAAGCCTTGGGGGACGCTTATCCCCATTTACAACGGCTGAAAAATTTGGGATTCAATGTCGTGGCCTACGACTATCGCGGCTATGGGGCCAGTCTGGGGACGCCCTCGGAAGCCAATACCTACGGCGATATTAGCGCTGCCTATCGCTATACCCGCGACAGGCTGAAGGTGCCCGCCGATCGGATTATTCTGTTTGGCCGATCGGTGGGGAGTGGCCCTTCGACTTATCTCGCCAGCACTCAACCGATCGCCGGACTGATCTTAGAAAGTGCCTTTATCAGTGCCTTCCGAGTCGTCGTGCCCTTTCGCTTGCTGCCCTTTGACAAATATCCCAACGCCGATCGGCTGGTCAAAATCACGGTGCCGCTGTTGGTGATTCACGGCGATCGGGATCAAGTCATCCCCTTCCACCACGGCCAAACCTTGTTCCAAGTCGCCCCTGGCCCGAAGCAATTCCTCACGGTGCCAAATGCCGATCACAATGACGTCAGCGAAGTCGGTGGGGCGATGTACGACCAAGCCATTCAGGATTTTGCGACAAATCTACCTAGCAACTGATGACTGATATCCACATAAATGCCATGATTTGTTCGGGATAAACATTTTGAGCGAAGTAAGGCCGTTAGGCTAGTTTATTGGCGATACTTTTCGTGGGTTGATATGTCGAATGCGCTTTTTCCGGTCAGTTATTCCACCCTTCGCGTCGATGTACTGACGACCGATGTGTTGGTGCACTACCCGATCGGCCCGATCCAAGAATGCCGCATGTGGACACGCGGGATGAGCGACGTTTACCTGGTCAAAACCGCCGATCAGCAGTATGTCCTGCGCGTTTCCCATGCCCATTGGCGATCGTTCGAGGATATCCTGTTTGAGATGGCACTGCTGGATTTTCTGCATCATCGATCGCTGCCCGTGGCGCATCCGCTCAAGACCACCGATGGCCGCTGGGTGATGGTGGTGAATGCCCCGGAGGGAGCGCGTTATGTCACGCTGATGACCTATGCTCCTGGCGAAGTCCCGATCGGTGACTTTAACCAAACCCAAAGCACCACCCTCGGCCAAATTCTCGCCAAAATCCATTTAGCCAGCCAGGACTTTGCGCCCATCGTCGAGCGGCGTCCCCTCGACCTGGCCCATTTAGTCGATCAATCCCTGGAAATCATTCTGCCCCAAGTACCCAATTCGGCGATGGTTGCCGTGTTGCAAGCGACGGCGCAGGATTTGCATGAGGCGCTGCGATCGCTGCCCCAGACGCCGCCATTCTGGGTGGTGTGCTGGGGCGATCCCCACAGCGGGAATGTCCATTGCACCGACGATCGGCAAATGACGCTGTTTGATTTTGACCAATGTGGCTATGGCTGGCGGGCCTTTGATGTCGCGAAGTTTCTTCAGATGTCACTCTGTAGTGGGATGCGGTATTCCGTGCGCGATGCTTTTCTGGACGGTTATCAAAGTATTCAGCCGTTGACGGCGGCGGAGATTGTGGCACTTCAGCCGCTGACGCAGGTGGCGCACCTTTGGCGCTGGGCGATTAGCCTCAACTACGCGCTGGTGCATGAGTACAGCCGCCTCGACACCTTCTATTTCCGCAATCGGGTCGAACAACTGAAGATGCTCAAAACCCACGATTGGTCAAAATGCCAATATCCCGCGATCGCTCCCTAAACCCCAAAAAAAAGCCCAACCCTAACAGGTCAGGCTTTGAGCTACTCTCTCTCAAACTTTGTTAATTAACTCGAAGGAGTCCCACTTACAGGTCGCCGCCTCGCGCCACCAGCAAAAACACAACGACTGGCCCCGAGATCACAACCAGCGCTAGGCAGACCAATTGGAAAATTACCTGAAAGTCCATCGCTCCTCCAAAATTAACCCAATATTATTAATGCAATGACCGCAGTAACCGCAATGACTTAATATCTTAAGACGATTGGTGACGTGGTCTGAAGGTAGTTTACAAAACGCCACAGGATTTTGATTCGACCCGATCGGGCTTTGGCTCAAACTTGTGTCGCTTTTGTCTTACCGACATTTCTAGTCTCTCATAAACTGTCCCGCCTAACACAATCCGTCTCCGCAATTTTTTTACGCACAACCAGCACGCGCAACCAGCATGGCAACTTGGCAATGTATTCAAAACTGTGGGGCTTGCTGTCAGCTTGACCCCAACGATCGGCCCGACTTGGATCAGTACCTCACCCCCGAGCAGCTCGAAATCTACCTGGGCATGGTGGGGGAAGACGGCTGGTGCATCAATTTTGATCAGACGACCCGCCAATGCCAGGTTTACGAAAAGCGCCCCAGCTTTTGCCGCGTCACGTCCGCAACCTTCCAGGCGATGTTTGGGGTAGAACCGGAGGAACTCAACGACTTCGCGATCGATTGCTGCCGCGAACAAATCGAGGACATCTACGGCGATCGCAGTCTGGAAATGCTGAAGTTCGATCGGGCCGTCGGAATTTAATCCCCGGCCCACCGATCGAAAACTTGCCAGTTCGCCAATCAGCGACGATAATGAAAAGAAAATGAAAATTCCCACCCATTCACCCCGCCAAACCGATGTCTGAATCTGAACCCATCGCCCCGGAGCCGATCGTTGCGCCGATGGAAGCTGCACCGACGGTAGCGACGCCTACTCAGTTTCAGGATGTGATCAGTTGCTTCCTTTCGACCTTTGTGACCATTTTCCTGGCGGAAATCGGCGATAAGACCCAGGTGGCAACGCTCTTGATGAGCGCCCAGTCGCACAAGCCGTGGACGGTGTTTGCCGGAGCGGCGACGGCGTTGGTGGCGACCAGTCTGGTGGGCGTTTTGCTGGGGCGGTGGTTGACTACGGTGCTGCAACCGCGCACGTTGGAACGGGTGACGGGGATTATTTTGGCGGTGGTGGCGGTGTTGTTATTGATCGATGTGGCAGGAGCCTAGAATGATTGACTGGAATCTGTTGGGCTTGAGTTTTATCACCGTATTCCTGGCGGAACTGGGCGACAAAAGCCAGTTTGCCGCGATCGCCCTGAGTGGCAGCGCCAAATCTGCCAAGGCGGTCTTCTTCGGCTCGGTGACGGCATTGATTTTGGCGAGTTTGATTGGGGTGTTGATCGGTGAAGGCACGGCCCAGATCCTCCCGACCCGCGTCACGAAAATCTTCGCCGCGATCGGCTTTGCGGTGATGGCGGTCAAGCTGCTGTTTTTTGGCGAAGCCGAGGCCGAGCCGTTAGCCGAGGAAACGATCGACCCGGTCTAACCCAAGAGTGCCGCAAACCGCTGCATGATCTTCGGGCCGATCGGGGTGGGCTGAATATTCGCTTCGATCGTCGCGGCACACTGGCCTTCGGCGATCAATCCCGCCTGGGCATAGCGCACATAGGCCCGCGTCACATCCGGGTCAAATTCCGGGTGAAACTGCATGCCCCAAACCTGTTCGCCATAGCGAAATGCCTGATGCGTGGCCATGGCACTGGAAGCGAGGTGGGTGACATCCGGCGGCAGGGCCAACACGGCCTGCCGATGACTCAATTGCACCACGATCGATTCGGGCAAATCGCAAAACAGCGGATCAGCTTGCGCTTCGGGTTTCAGCGTCACGGCGATCGAACCCACTTCGCGGCCCTGGGGATTGAAGTCCACTTGGCCGCCCAGGGCATAGGCGAGCAATTGATGCCCGTAGCAAATGCCGACGGTGGGAATCTGCTTGTCCGCCGCGATCGCCAACCACTCCGCCGTGGTTTCGCTCCAGTCGCGCTGCTCCGTCACCATCGCGTGGGATCCCGTGATCGCAATCCCATCGATCGTGCCTAAATTGGGCAGCGCTTCACCCCGGCTGACATCCACCACCTGGGTTTGGGTCAGGCACCAATCCATACTGCGGACAATCCAATGCTCAAAATCTTGGCACTGAGCATTCAGTTCGGGCATCGTACTGCCCGTTTTGATCACCAACAATTTCGGCATTAGGCGATCGGCTGCCGGAAGCAACGATTCAGCAACACCGCACCCGCCAACAGTTTTGTCGCTTCCAAGGCCCAATAGCCCAGGTGGATTGCCATCATCCCATTGGACATCGGGGTGCCCGCCAGCCATTCCAGTTGCACGCCCATGCCCGCCATCTGGGGGGTCAACACATAGCGATCAAACATGACGATCGCCAGCATGACCAACGGCAATCCCAATCCACCCAAACTTTGATGGGCTTCGACCTGGGGTTCGTGGCGATGGGCGAGCACTGCCGCCAAGACGATCGCGCCCAGCAACATTTCCAACTGATTCACGGTGAGAAACAACAGCGATCCCGCACTCGCAAAGCTGGTCGAGTCCATCATGCCCGCCACATACAGCGTCGGCATCACGACAAAATCTAATAGCGCCGTACCGCCCCACCACAGCGCCAACACAAACCCGATCGCGCGATGACTGAGGAGTAATTTCCGCAGACCGAAAGTGGTCTGGGACGCGTCAGATAATTTGAAATAACTGTTCATTGGATTTAATTTGCCATGACGCAAGGTATACATTCAATCCTAACAAGCGGATTGCTGAAATTGGCTAAATCGCCCGGTAAAATTAATAGTTGATCGATCGCATTGCCAATTTGAATATGGGGTGCAACTGGAGCAGTTTTAGGATTAAAAGTGCGGCGCAAAAATGAGACTAACACCCACTGTAAACTCTGGTATCAGTCTCATGTGAGGTATTCGCAAAAATGTTAATCACTCCGATCGAAAGCCCATTGCATCGCCTCAACATACGACAATCGAGTTCCAAAATCGCTAATCTAGCTACGGAGTTTGAAGGTAGACAAGTTGCTTGAGGAAAATGATGCGTGAACTGATCGATTGCCAGAGACTGGAAGCGTAAAGTTTCTTCCATATATCTTATATCTCAACTGTAACACCGCCGATCGAGGCTTCAGGCCGATATGATCGGAAGCCAAATAGAAGTTTACATTGCTTTACGTTTGCGATCAGGAACGTAATGTTACCTCGGATAAGCTACGGAATTCGGGCCATGATCCCCGACCCAAAACCCGTATTTATACTCAAAAAATTACCAGTGTGCCGGGACGGGGGCGGATATAATTCGGCACCGTCCCGATCGTGGGGCGGTGTACCACCGTCCCGATCAGGCGGGGAATGCCCACCGGACAACCAGCGGGCCTTGGGGCAAGATTGAACTATCAACTAATTCGGGTCAACCCTGACGGAGCAACATCATGGCAATGGCATGGAAAGCACAACTGAGTGAGAGTTTTGCGCAGGCGAAAGCAATCAGCGGCGAACGCTGGCAGACGATCCGTGCCATTCTCCAAGAAACGCTGCCCTCGATCGGGCATGAACTGACGGCTGGCGCGAAGGAAATCGGCGGCATTGGAGCCACCGTGGCCAGCGTCACCACCGCCAATCTCCGCACGGAAGGCCAAGTCAAAACCGCCACGCTCCGCCAACAATTCAACCAGTGGCGCACCACGATCGTCGCCCAAACCAAAACTCAAGCTGCCGCTCAATTTGAAGTCCTTAAAACCAAATCACTCGGCTGGGACGTGAAACTCGAAGCCCGATGGGGCGATCGCTATAAAGTCGTGCGCCAAGTGATGGTCGCGATCGGGGCCTTTTACCAAGCGACCCAAACCGCACCCACCGCGCCCACACCCACCAGTAGTGGTACCACCGCCACGATCGAAGTGCCGTTTCAAGTCGTGGAGGAGCCGGGAGCCTAAACCCACCGGGTCAAACTGATCCGAAAGCGGTCTTTCTTAGTCACCATGACTTCGCCCAATTCCACCCGGCCTTTGCCGCGAATGGCGATCAGATCGCCGGTTTTGAGGGCGTAGCTCGATGAACTGACATCGCGCCAATTCACCCGCACATCGCCGGATTCAATCAGATCGACCATCTTGCCTCGGGACATGCCAAATCCCGCTGAAGCGACGGCGTCTAATCGCATCGAGGCTTCGGTCGTGACCATTTCCTTCTTCTTCGGCTCGCGGATCTTCAGCTCCGCCAAATCGATTTGCTGGGTTTTCACGGGCACCGATCGCACCTGCTTCAACGTATCTTGCAAAAACTCCACCAATTCCGGCACGACGATCGCCTGGGCACCGCGTTCACCCAACACGATCACATCGCCTACCTTCTCCCGCACAATCCCCGTCCCCAACAACGCTCCGAGGAAATCCCGATGCGTCGCCGAATCGAATAAAAAATTTCCCGCAATACTAATCGCGGCCACTTCGACACTATCCGTATCCAGAGGCAAATCCGATCGAGCGATCGCCAGTCGCTGCCGTTCTGCTTGGGGATAGCCGCCCCAAGCTAGCAATGTCACCTCGGTCAATCGACCAAAGGCCCGCTGCGCCTCCATCACCTCGGGCGGCGACAAAAAATCCGACGGCACCACTTCCCAGGTTTTGATCGCCTGCTCCGCCCGATCGATGATCTTTACCAGGGCCTCGCGATTTTCCGCGCCCTTTAACAGGTCTTCCTTCGGTAGCATAGACTCACAAACCCGCTAATCAACTCCATCTCCCCCAGTCTAAAACCCGATCGCCCAAATTCTCAATGCTCAATTCCCAATTCCTCAAGGAAACCCAAGCGTTGCATCGGCCCATCGGTTAGAATATGTAACGTAGTCTTAATATTTGCCGTTCCTATCCCACTCCCGTAACCCGCCACCATGCCCAATTCGCTCGCTGCTAGCACCGAAACCCACTCTCCCGCTGCCGCGATCGTGCCAGCGGCGACTGACATTTTTCGGTATTACAATCCCGAGGCGATCGGTCAGTATTATCGGACGCGGCCTTGGCAGGTGGTGGGGCGATCGCAGGAGGTGTTTGGGTCTCTGTCGCGCTACTTTTCGGGGATCTGGCTGGACAAGCAGCGGGGCAAGACCGATGCGACGACCCAACGCAAGCGGGCGATTCAGTTGCGGGATTTGTTGACCCAGCTCGGCCCAGCCTTTATCAAAATTGGTCAGGCGGTTTCGACCCGACCGGATTTAGTCCCGCCGATTTATCTCGAAGAATTGTCGAAGCTGCAAGATCAGATTCCGCCGTTTGATAATGCGATCGCTTTTCGCTATATCGAAGAGGCCCTCGGCGCACCACCCGACGAATTGTTTGCCGAGCTGTCGGCCACCCCGATCGCGGCGGCATCTTTGGGCCAAGTGTATAAAGGCCGTTTGAAAACGGGCGAAGCGGTGGCGGTTAAGGTACAACGTCCCGGATTAGCGGAGAATATCACCCTGGATGTCTATATCCTGCGGGGGATTTCGGCTTGGGCGATGAAGCGGTTTCCGATTATTCGCAGTGATCTGGTCGGGATTTTGGATGAATTTGCCGAACGGATTTTTGAGGAGATGGATTATACCCAGGAAGGCCGCAATGCGGAGCGGTTTAACGACCTCTACAGCTACATGCCAGAGATCTATGTCCCCTCGATTTATTGGGACTACACCGCGCGGCGGGTGCTGACGATGGAGTGGATCGAAGGCACGAAGTTAACCCAGATCGATGCGGTGGTGGCCCAGGGGATCGATGCCACGGCGCTCATTGAAATTGGGGTGCAATGCTCGTTGCGGCAGTTGTTGGAGCATGGATTTTTTCATGCAGACCCGCATCCAGGGAATCTGCTGGCCATGGCCGATGGGCGGTTGGCCTATCTCGATTTTGGCATGATGAGCCAAATGGAGCCGTATCAACGCTATGGCTTAATCGAAGCGATCGTGCATTTGATTAATCGTGACTTTGATTCCCTCGCCAGCGATTACGTTAAGTTGGAATTTTTGGATGCCGATGTGGATCTAACCCCAATCATCCCAGCGTTTGCGGAAGTGTTTAGCGAAGCCATGACTTCCAGTGTTTCCGAAATCAACATCAAAACCATTACCGATAAGCTCTCGGAATTGATGTACGAGTATCCGTTCAAAGTTCCCGCCTACTTTGCGCTGATTATCCGATCGCTCGTGACGCTCGAAGGCATTGCGATTAATATTGAACCGGACTTCAAAGTATTGAGTAAGGCCTATCCCTATATTGCCAAGCGGTTGCTTACCGATCCCGCTCCCGAACTACGATCGTCGCTGCGAAATCTGCTATTCCGGGATGAGGAATTTCGCTGGAATCGCTTGGAGAATTTGCTGCGCAATGCCAAGGGCAGTCGGGAGTATGACCTGGGTGGATCACTTGACCAAGCGATCGAATATCTGTTCTCCGATCGGGGCGAGGATTTACGGCTTCAGTTGGCGGATGAATTGGTGCGAGTGCTGGATAATGTGGGGCAGAATACCGTAGAAAATCTGCGGTTGAATTTGGCCCAGCGCTTTGGTTTGGCGGTGGCCGATCGCCAATCACCGCCGGACACCGATCAGGTCATGGGGCATATCCAGCGAATTTGGGCGATCCTGCGCGAAACCGAAGGCGTTGATCCGAATCAGTTGCTGCCGATTATCCCGAAATTATTATTCAAACCGGAAGTTCAAGCCCTGGGACAGCAGGTGGCGAATGGCGTGGCGCAGCGGGCCTTGGCCCGCTTGATTCGCGAAGTCTTGGTGCGGGATCAGCCAGAAACTTTGGTCGATCGATGAATCGATTCAGGGCCAACATCGCCGCATCGGCGCAAATTCATCCAAAATGCTCAGGACTTCCCGGACGTAATCTTGACTCGTCCATTCTGCCGCCCGTTGATAGCCTTTTTGCGCTAGCTTTGCGGCCAGATCGGGATCGTCATGTAATGCCTTGATCGCCAGGGCAATTTCGGCATCATTTCCTGGATCGACAATTAAAGCCGCATCCCCAAGTTGCTCTTGCGCCGCCGAAACATTCGAAGCGATCACCGGACAACCTAGGGCAAAGGCTTCCAATGGCGGGATATTATCGGGTCCCCCAAAGGACATAAAGGTAAGGGCAAAGGCTCCTTGATAGAGCATCACGAGGTCTTCCTCCGGGACAAATCCCAGGAAGTGAACTTGATCAACGAGATTTAGTTCATGGGTGAGCTGCTGGATATGGGCCAGATTGCCTTTATTCCCGCCAACGAAGACGAGCGGCAATTTCAAGTGATGTTGGTCATTCAGCCGCTTCAGGGCATACAGCAGGTTCGCATGATTTTTATGGGGCCAAAACTGCGCCGGATAGAGCAAATAGCCATTCAGCGTTAAGCCATATTTGTTCAGTCGGGCTTGGGTCATCGGTTCCACGCCCTCAAGGGCATACTGTGGGGTGGGCAGGGGCAATACGCGCACCCGATCGGGGAAATTTTGATAGATTTTTTCGACTTGTTGCTTACCGACTGCGGTGCCCGTGAAGACAAACGCGGCCCGCCGAATTTCATTCGCCAAATAATCCCGTTGATCCCACTCATCCCCCAAACACATTTCCGGGAAAAATGGCTGTGTCCGATATTCCATATCCCAGATTGTCATGGCATAGGGCGTATCCAGGGCAATACTCAAAGGCGTCATCGACCAGACAAAATCAATCCCATGGCTGGCGAGGATTTTCTGGTTAATGGCATGGCGCAATTGGGTCAAAAAGCTGCGGTGTCGTTTCAAGACGCGGCGCTGGAGTCGGCCGACGATCACAGCCTTTAATCCGGCCCAAATTATTCCCAGTTGGCGTTGCTGGTCGGCCAATGCGACAAACTGAAGCTGACTGCTCCGGGCCAGTTCCTGGGGGATTTGGCGATCCAGCGTAAACACCACAAATTCGTGATCACTGGTGGCCGACTGGGCCAACAATGCCTGGAAAATTTGGCGTTCAAAGGTATAACCGCCGCCGATCGTCGGTAAGGCACGCGTATCAAGCAGGACACAAACTCGCATTTTCTTGTTAGTAATGATTGGACATATTGGCGGGATTCATCGCATCACTTCGCGTAATGCCGTTGCCACCTGAGTCATCTGCGCTTCTGTTAATGCCAACCCACTGGGAATATAGAATCCCCGGCGCGCCAGCCGCTCGGCCACGGGACAAACCACTTGGTCAAACCAGCCCATCCGGCGCAGCACGGGCTGTTCATGCATCGGCCAGAAGAACGGTCGGGTGCCGATCTGCCGCTCGCCCAGCCGTCGCATGACTTCGGCGGCATCAAACGGCACCGCGTCATCCAGCACTAACCCATAGACCCAGTAAATATTGTCGGCATAGTCGGTTTGGGCCAGGGGTAGTTGCAGTCCCGGAATATCCGCCAGCCGTTCGGTGTAATACTGGCCCATCTGGCGTTTGCGATCGACAAATGTATCGAGCCGTTCGAGCTGTGCCACCCCCACGGCGGCTTGCAGATTACTCATCCGCATATTCCACCCCAGTTCTTCATGCACAAAGCGTTTGTGCGGCTGAAAGCAGAGGTTGCGGAGCGATCGACAGCGATCGGCGAGATCCGCATCATCGGTCACGATCATCCCGCCTTCACCCGTTGTAATATGCTTATTCGGGTAAAAACTAAAGGTGCTGATCGCGCCAAAGCTGCCGCATGGTCGTCCCTTGTAGGTCTGACCATGCATCTCAGCGGCATCTTCAATGATCACCAATCCATGCCGCTGAGCGATCGCCAATACGGGATCCATATCCACGGGTAGACCATAAATATGGACGACCATAATCGCTTTAGTGCGCGGTGTAATCACCGATTCGATCGCGCCGACATCCATGTTCCAGGTAATCGGATCACTATCAACCACCACCGGGGTTGCCCCTGCTCGGACGATCGCCGCCGCACAGGAAATAATCGTAAAAGTTGGCAGGATCACCTCATCCCCTGGCCCGATTTTGAGCGCGGCTAAAGCGGCATCGAGGGCAACGGAACCATTACTCACGGCAATCCCATAGCGCCGATCGACTTGTGCCGCCAGATCGGTTTCAAGTTGCTGCACAAATGGCCCTTCCGAAGAAATCCAGCCACTATCGATGCACTGATTCAAGTATTGCTTTTCGTTGCCGTTGAGTAGCGGCTCATTCACGGGAATTGGATTCATGGATCGCACCGATGTGGTGGTTGATGGAAGTTGACGCAAATAATAATCGTGGCCATCGGCTGCATCTATTGGGCCGCGCCTGCCAAGAGTTTCACTTGTCCCGTCGGAATGGCTGCAAACCGGGTTTTATCTTGTTCCCCCACATAGGGTCCCTGTTTGACTTCCAGCATTTCGACTGTTTCCAGCACCTCAAACCCATGACCGCCTGTCACCAGAAGAATCGTGTCACCCGCTTCGAGGATACGACTTTCGAGATAGGCTTGCTGATCGTTATAGAAATCGACCCGGAGCTTACCGGATTTAATCAACAGGACTTCCTGGGTGTAGGTCACCTCACGCGGCACCGGATTGTGTACATGGGGCGGGATGATTTTTCCCGTTGGATGATGCATGTAGGCGAGTTGTTGGGACAACTCATTGGGCGTAAAGAAATGGATTCCCGGTTGATTAAATCGGTGCGAAACAATGAGTGCTAATAATTGGTTGTCAAAGGTAATTTGTTCAATCATGGTGAATTCACGAATGGTGTAAAGAATGATTCCAGTAATCGAATTTTCAGGATGTTCTTCCAATCTTCGGAATGTTTCGGCGGATTAGTTGCCATATCCACCTTATCATTCTAATTTGCGATAATTTCGCTCTAACTGCATTTCGGTATGTAATGCCATCGATATGCCGATCGAGCCACCGATCGGCGGCGTAGTTTTGGGTCACCGTCGGCGGATGGGATAACGGAAAATGCAGCGGTTCGAGTGGCAAGTTGGATAACCAGTCCGACAACTCATCTTGCTGATCGGTGGTGTGAGTCGCCGCCGCACCAAACCCAATATTTCGGATCAAATTTTGGGCTGGCAAAATTGTCAGCCCATGCTGCGCCCAACAAGAAAATACCCACTGATAATCCCAGGTATTGACCGCCCCCGCAAAGGCTTGATCAAAGATCCGTTGCCAATGCCCCTGAAAATTCCGATCGCCCGCGCCAATGGTGAGCAACCAATCGGTATCACGTAAATTGGGCCATTGACTGAGATCCCGATCGTAATGTTGCCAAGCCCGCCGCCAACTGGCCCAGCCCCAAACCTCAATATTGCGACTAAAGCCGTAACTATGGGGCGGTTGATATGCCGCACCCTGGGAATGGGTGCCCCCGATCGCCATCACCCGCTGATCAGCGCGATAGCGCGTCAGCAAGGCTTGGGCGTAGGGAAAGAAACTCGCATCGGGCAAACAATCATCCTCCAGAATGATCCCCTCCGGTTCTTGGGCAAAGAACCAATCGATCGCGCTGCTGACAGCCCGCCGACAGCCCAGATTCTCGGTGCGAAATAAGGTTTTGACCTCACAGTCCCAATCGACTTGACCCAGCACCGCCTCCCGCACCAACCGCACCGCCTCCGCTTCCCCCGGGCAAAGCGCCCGAGGGCCATCGGCCGCAATATACAACCGGGGGGGCCGCGCCTGACGGATCGCGGCAAATACACGTTGACTGGTCGCCAAGCGATTAAAAATCAGGAATAAAACAGGCGTGTCAAATTTATCCATCGGAATTTCATAGTTTGATCGGCTGGTTTATCACTACTGGGCCACTGGAAATGCCCCCAGGTTACAACTGCCATCATTGCGCGGCGTTCCGTCAAAATAGGTCGTGGCGCAGTTCTCAGCCGCACCGGCCCCGATCGCAGGACTCCCAGGACGCAAGGAGAAATCGGCCGTATTCAAGTCTGTGCTGGCATTGACAAATAATGGATCAGCTTCGATTAAGCGACCAATTCCACCATCCATTTGGCTGCTGCCAAATACGAGATTATCGTCAATGTCAACATTCGTACTGGTGTCATTGACAATCACTTTTGAATTTTCATTAGCAAAAATAATATTGTTGTAAAAGCCAATATTATTCGATCGACTGGTGCTCAGTTCGCCACTGATTCCGGGCGTTTTTGTATTGCGGTAAAGCGTATTGTTGCGAGCGATGAGATTGTCCGAGAAAAACGCATGAATTCCACGTCCCCCATTGTCAACACACAAATTATTTTCAACTAAAGTTGTGCCCGTATAGGGATCGGTAAATCCCGCTTGGACTGCCGCCCCCCAGGTTTGAGTATGCCTTGTATCATCCAAAATAAAGCAGTTACCATCGGTAATCCCATCACCATAGAGAAATGGCTTGGTATTATAGGTGTTGAACACTGTGTTATTCCGGACGATATTTCGAATACCACTGGTACTTTCATCGCCATCCGTTAATTGATAAAAGCTGATTGCACTGTTACCATAACTCCGCTCGGTATTGGTCGGTAGCCATCCCCAAGCGGTGTTGTAGATCGTATTCCCCTCCACTTCCAAATAATCACTGTGCTGCACCTCGATCGCGCCGCCTGGGACATCATGCACGATATTGTCAATCACCCGGATATGCTGCGAGCGATCCCCAATCGAAATGCCGTTTCCCGAGGGATTCTGGCTGGGATAAGCCCCCACTACGTCAAACCCACGGATCTCAACATAGCGCGCCCCACTGATGCCGATCGCGGCATTATCCGTGCCCTTAATCTGCGGTTTATGGCCGGGATAGGCCGCAATGACCACCCAGTTTTCCGCGTTGCCCTGGGCCGTGACGGTGATCCGACTGCTGACAATGCGGGCGCGATACGTGCCATCTTTCACCAGCAATCGATCGCCCGCCTTCAGTCGTCGAATTGCGGCGAGGAAATCATTATTATTATCCACCACAATCGTATTGACATTTTGTTGGGGCGGGAACGGCGAAACCGTTTTAAAACTGGGTCTCAAGGCTGATGCCCTTTGCGCCTTGACAGTCTGATCCGCCGCATTAGCCGCTGGTAAATTGTCTAAGCCCACACATTGTCCCGCCGCATTAATCATGTAAGAACTCATACTTGGACAATCTTGGGTGTAAGCCGGATGCAGCGCCAGCACACTCGCGATCGTCAAGCATCCGATGGTTAGGGGGAGAAATTTTTGCATTGCCAATGGTTGGTGATATTGTGCTGGATTGACAGAATGATTCGGTTGGCAACTTTGTGAGAATTAACTACGATAGAAAACATTATAATCCCTGAAATATCGTTACACAATACTCCAGGGATTGCTTGAACTAATTGACTAGTCGGGCGGAATTAGACCGACTAGTCAATTCGCTACGGATTAACTTGCTGGTTAATCCATTTATAAGTCTTAGCCAGACCCGCTTCTAAGGAAATGCTCGGTGCCCAACCCAACAATTCCTTGATCAGTGTATTGTCCGAATTCCGCCCCTTTGGCCCAACGGGCTTAGTTAGATCATACTTACAGTAGGCTTTCTTGCCAGCAATGTTCGACACAATATCGATTAATTGATTGATTGTGACCATCTCGTCCGAGCCGAGGTTAACGGGGCAGTCAATGTTCGATCGCATGATGCGCATACAACCTTCGACACAATCGTCAATGTAGCAATACGATCGGGCCTGTGTCCCATCACCCCAAACCTCAAGGTCACCTTCGGTTCCCTGAATCTTCGCAATTTTTCGACAAATTGCGGCGGGCGACTTTTCGCGCCCCCCATCATAGGTACCCAGTGGCCCATAGATATTGTGGAAGCGAGCGATTTTGACGTTGAGACCGTAGGATTTCTTATAGGTCTCATGTAAGATTTCCGATGTCAGCTTTTCCCAACCATACTCCATGTCCGGGTCAGCGGGGTAAACATGATTCTCTTTCAATCCTGGACTGTCATTCGTCTCCTGAAGATAATTTGGATAAACACAAGCCGATGACGCGTAGAAAATATTTTCGACGCCATTGATCCGTGCCGCTTCCAGTGTATTGGCCGAAATCAGTAGGTTGTCATACATAATCGCCGCAGGGGCTTGATGTGTCCAACCGATGCCCCCCATATTCGCCGCTAATGAGAAGACTGAGTCAACGTTCTGGGTCGCCTTCAAACAGTCATCTTGACGTCTGGCATCCAAAACCTCAAACTCATCAGCGCTGGTCTCGTCGAACTCGGGGCGCTTCACGTCAACCCCTCTGACCCAACAACCCTCTGCCTTTAGCCGCTTGACTAAATGCGAACCAATAAAACCACCGGCACCAGTAACCAAAACCCGTTTCATTTGTTTCTCCTGATTGTTGTGAGTCGAATCGATTAAGGTAGCATTGTTAAAACCTTAATCAAATCAATTTAATTCCGCGATTAAACCCTGATTATCCGCCGCAATTCCTGACTAAATCTGGATGCATTCCCCTGAAAGCGCTACTGATTGGTTCCCATGCGCTCAAATTTCTTTAAATGCAACACCTGCATCAGGAAATTCCACAGAAAAATAACGTTGTACAAAGTGTAACGTTTCCAGAGTCGCTTGGGGTCTTGCGTCAAGCGAAACAACCACTCAAAACCGGATTTCTGAATATAGGGTGGCGCTTGCTTAATTTGACCCCCAAAAAAGTCGAAAGCTGCTCCGGATGCCACCATAATTGTTCCAGGAATTGAGATTAAATGGTCTTGAATCCATCGATCCTGTTTGGGCGAACCCAGCCCAACCACAATATAGTCAGGCTGCGTCGCATTAATCATCTGACAAATATCCGCATCTTCATCAGGCGTCAGACTTCTAAATGGCGGCGAGTAGGCACCGACAATCTGAATGCCCGGAAACTTACATTCCAGAAAATGTTGAATTTTTTCCGGTACGCCCGCCGCGCCCCCATACAGAAATATCCGGTACTGGCGTTGAACGGCAATTTCGCCTAAATTCAGAATAATATCGGGGGCATAGAGTCGATCGCAGGCTTGTCCAGTCAGTAGCTTAATCCAATAGACAAACGGCATACTATCGGCACCCAGGACATCGGCCTTACTGAATATGGCGCGGATATCTGGATCAAGATAACTTTCAACTGCACAATTCACGTTCACACAAGCAATATGTCGCGATCGACTCGGTTTCTCGGTTAACCAGCGATGACATTTTTCAAATAGATCGTCATATGTCAAAACATCGACATCGGTTCCAATGAAGTTTAACCTGGACATGTTCCTGAGTCCTCCTTGAGTTTGGGCAAAATAATGTTGGCAATGGGGGCGATAACTGACTTAGTCCAGGGCTTCTGCCGGGATTTTTTCTGCCAGTCGTGATTTTTGATCCGGGGTCAGTACGGCGGTATAAATTTCGGCTAAGTGCGACCAGAAAGACTTCACATCGAGCGACTCCGCCATTTTACGGGCGGCTTTGCCCATTGACAGTCGGCGGGATTCATCCGCAACTAACAATTGCATTGCCTCACTGATGGCGGGAATATCACCTGGCATCATCAGCAATCCGTTTTTGCCATGGGTAACGATATCGGGAATACCAGAGGCGGGCGTTGTTAAAACGGGTAAGCCGTAACACATGGCTTCGATTAGGGCCAAAGGCAGTCCCTCATTGTTCGTCGGTAAGACAAACACATCGGCCTGTTCCAATAATCGATCGCGCTGCTGCGTCCCAATCCAACCCAACAGCTTCACCTGTTCCGTCAGATGGAGTTGCTCCACCATTTGTCTGGCTTGTTCGACTTCGCCATCACCCGCCATCCACAGCTCCGACTGCTGCCGTAAATGCTCGGGCATCGCCGCAAACGCCTGGATGCAGTCAAACGCCCCTTTCCGCTGGCCCAGGCGACCACAGAAGACGAACTTGACGGGGTGGGCATTGCGCCGATCGGGAATCTGACTGGGAAGTTCAGCCGGATTGGGCAGCACCATAACCCGCTGTTTCGCAAGACCTAATTCGGTCGTATAGTAGTCCCGCCAATAGGTTGTGACCGGAAGGAACATCGCACATCGCTGAAATACCCAACGTAAGTATTGCTGGAGTGGGGGTGACAGCTTCGCATAATTCAGGTGGAAGACTGAACCATTCGCATGCATGATGACTGGTTTGCGAAATAAAAAGGCAATCAAGGCGATGATTGTCTTGCGGACAATACTCCCGCCATCGGAAATATGCACATGCACAATATCAATCTTGTGCCACATGAGTGCCCAGACTAAACGGCCTAAGGCTTTGATAAAAACCATGATGCGAAAGTGGATCGATCCTTCATCATGGCTGGTGATATGCTGAATCCGGATATGCGGCGGCGCATGTTTCAGCATCAGATTCTGAATCGTCGCAATCCCACCACTTTGAGCTAAACTGTCACCCAACATTACAACTCTTTTCACAGTGTCTCTTTTTGGTTGATCCATTCTACAATTGACCTCGCAATCGTCATACTGTAAGCCGAACAATGGATAGAAAGAAGATTTGCAATTTTTGCAAAAATTGCTGTAACGTCCCTACAGCACCACGTTTAATTAATTGGCCAGCTTTTTCCCAACTAATTATGACAATTTATGATCCAGATATCATCTATCTGAGGTGGTATGCCGCCAGCCAGTTTGGGGTAGATTCGGGAAGTTATCAAGCCAATGCTGATCGAATCATCGATCAGCATTATAGCCAACTCGTCCAACGGAGCGCCCAGGTGCGCTTAAATCCGTAGAACAGCGATAGAACTAGGGTCACAGCGACCCAGATGGGTGCAACTAAATAGACCCAAACGATATTTTGATGTTGCTTGAGAAACCGTTCGAGCGGATAACGGAATCGTCGATGCCAGTAGGTTAAAGGAATCCGCTCTGGGCTATAGGTTTGGTAGATTTTTTCCAATTCGTAGGTAGCTTTTAACCCAGCGACACTGGTTTTATTTTGGCCACTCACTGGGGCAATACTCAAAATCTCATCCGTTGTCTGCCAACGGGCACCGCAGGCATAAAAGTAATTGAATAGTTCAATGTCCATGGTGTAATTGTAGCTTTCATCGACCATGGGCGATCGTCGTAGTAAGTGCCGCCGATAAAAACAACTGGGTTGATGCACCGGAATACTGGCGGGCATCAGTTTGATCTGCTCTAGGGTGGTTGAACGAATATAGGCGGAGTGATCCGTTGGATCTTGCACGATGGTACCTAACGGCAGAAAGCGTTGCAGGATTTTCAACCAAAACTGCACACTCGCAAGAGGCTTCCCTGGATTGCGAGCCGTCATAAATTCAATGCGGCATTTCCCCGCTAATACATCGACCTCGGGATGTTCCGTAAAATACCGACCGATCGTCCACAGGGCACCGGGGGCTAAAAGATCGTCACTACAGAGCCAGTTCACCACTTCTCCGGTGCAACGGGCCAGTCCTTTATTAATGGCATGGGACTGTCCCTGATCGGGTTCACTCACCCAATAAGTCAACTCAGAACTAAATTCTTGGATAATCGCCAGACTGTGATCAGTTGATCCGCCATCGATCACAATGAGTTCCAAGTTCGGATAATTCTGATCAATCAGGCTGTGTAAGGTCGCCGCGATCGTCGCCCCACCATTGTAGTTGGGTACAACCATCGATATTTTGATCAGTTGATCAGCGGTGCTCGCTGGAACTGGGGTTTGATCGCCGTCGGTTAAATACATAATTCGGTCGCCTCAAGTGTTATCTAACTGTAAATTTTAATCAAGTGCAACGAGCTGGCCGGATCGGTGCATCTGACGGTGGCGCTGTAACAGCGTGGCTGATCCATAGGCCATGGCCACATAAATCACCCAGGAACTACTATTGCCCACGAGATAGGTGGAAATTTCGAAGCAGGAACCAACCAGTTGAATGGCGATTATCTGTAGCATCCAGAAGCTTTCGATGCTGCGGGTCTGAACCATTAGGACGATCGTGCGATACACCACCGATGCAATATTGCCAAGCAACATCACCAAACCCACAAAGCCAAGTTGTAATGCCACATCTAAAAACGCGTTGTGGGCAATAAACTTCCGGACATCATACTCGGGTTTATGCAATGCCCAGACCCAACCAACGCCGCGATACACCTGCCAGCCCTCATCACTGCCCCAAAAAGCCGAGTAGCCATAGCCCAAGAACGGCCGCTTCATCAACTGCTCGATCGCTAACGTCCAAATTGGGGTGCGGCCATTAAATGTAAGGCCCTTTCCGGAAGAAGTGATCAGACTCTCCCAACTCACCATCATCAATCCTGCGAATACCACAATTCCCAACAATGTAAGCAACAATAAGATGACCCGGATCTTGGCACCTTGCTTCGCAATTTGATAAATTGGGAGAAGTGAAATTGCCACAACGGCGGCGATGACATACGTGCTGCTACGAGAGGATAGTAATAGAAATACCGCACCCAACATCCCCAAAACACTAAGCCATCGGTGACGCGGATAAACCCAAAAATATGCCAACAAAGTGATCAGCGATAGCACCATCATCCGCCCCAGAATCTGTTTGTAAGGATAGATGCCGACATAGGCAAACTGTGCAGGATTATTGGGATCAGGCATAATTCCCCAGTTGGGGAAAGCCACACAGAACAAGACATTGACGGCAACAGCGAGAATCGATACCCAGGCAAAGAGTTTCAGATGATTTTGGCAGGAAAAACAAGTTGCCAGATAAATGCCCAGTAATGTCGTGCGCATCATTCCGATTGATTCTCGGAGAGAATAATCGACATCCACTGACCAAACCACTGAACAAACTGTAAATCCGACTAATACGATCAGGGATAAATCCATCGCAACGACGTATGCCATCCGCTTCCACAGTCGCAGAACGATGATCAGCAGGAAGATATAGTTAAGGAGATTAATCGATTTACTGATCGCTTCTGGAATGCTAAAACTTTCTGAAAAGAATAAAAAAACGACAGCCAGGACAATTTCGGTATTGCTTAGAAATGATTGGAGCGATTGGTTCACGGTAGTTTTATTCAAGGATGATCGTCTCCGATTCCGCTGACAGCCGTTATCGAGCCGCCAGATATGATGTCCATACCACAGCCAGGATCACGTGGCTAATGCAAGGCAATATCGCATTTAACCCAATGTTCACTCACCTCCCATTAAAACATCCTGAGCTGAAATGACAAGATATCCGAGGATGGAAAAATTATTGTATAGGCCTGTACCTTAGGGTAGGACGCACCGATCGCGCACTCTACCGCAAGAGGTAGGAGGCCGATCGCAATGTTCTAATCCGCCGATGATATCGGGCGTTTAGCGCAAATTTGCCGGGCGCTTTTCAAAAATGCAAAAAATCTTGGCATAATCCCCTTCACCCACATCTTCAAACCATGCGTGGCAAAGTAAAAACCATAGGACCAGAGCGACAGGTAGATTTTTTCGAATTGATTCAGATTCGGAGTCGCCTTGATTGCCTGTTGCAAATGCGTTTGTTTCACCCAAGTCGGCATCTTTTCCGATAATGAACCTTCAATCAGCTGGGCTTTTGCCGTGCGTTCCAGGGTTGAAGACACACCCAATTCAGCCGCACTCATCAGTTGATGGGGAATGGTATAGAATTCGCCATCCAAGGCAAGTCGGGCTAACAGGGCGTGATCCCAAGCAATAATATTGACCTGGTCTTTGATCACCTTGGCCAAAGCCGCCCGCCGCACCACACCGTAAAGCACATCGCCCACTGCCGCCTGCGTTGTGAATATGGTGGAGATGTACTTGATGTAGCGATTGCGCGCCGACATCCCGATCGTGCTACACCCTCTGTCCATGGCGATTACTTCACCACAAGCATTTAACCGCGCTGAGTAACTATTGATTAATACTGGGGTTTTCAGACGCTCAAACTCCCGCATACAGGCTTCGATATATTCGGGAGCGCGAAAATCATCATCGCAAAGCCAGGCAAAATATTCACCTTGAGATTGATTAAAGAGGAACATATAGTTGTTAAACGATCCGACATTTTCGGCTTGCCGAAAATACTTGACCCGTGGATCTTGCCGTATAAATTCCCGCACAATCTGCTCCGTCTCAGGCTCAGGAGAATGGTTGTCTGAGACAATAATTTCAATATTTGAATAAGTTTGATTAGTGATTTCCTGTAGAATACGCCGTAAACCATGCGGGCGATTATAAGTGGGGACGCCGATCGTTACCAGTGGTGTATGGTTAGCCATGATTTTTTGTGATGGGAAAGAGTAGATGAACCGAATGTTTGACTGGCGATCGCGAAGCGGTTTCGGCGCTACAACAATAGCTTTCGACAGTAAAAAGCCTCGGCGTATTGGCAGTTCGATTCGATACCGCGAATGCGGAGAATTGAGCGAAATGTTTCCTCCGTAAACCAATGCTTGTTCGCTTGAGTCGCAAAATGTTGCATTAAATAAGCAATTTTTTGTTGCTGAATTAATTCGCTCAGATGGATAAAGCCGTTGGGCGATCCGATGTCGCCATCATATTTCGGAATCTCATATTCCAAGATTGTATGATTTCGAAAGGTATTCCAGGTGAGATTGGCGATCGTCTGATGATCTTGATGGAGATCATGGCGGTAATGGGTCAGAATTAAGTCCGGTGACACCATATTTTTTAATTGCTCAAAGGATTCTTTGATCTCCATCCCCAGATAGGGGAAGAAGCCATCGCGAAATCCCTTCACCTCAATGGTTTTGTGCTGGGCACCGTTGAGAAAGGTATTGGCACTGGCAATCGCCTCTTCCCGTCGCGCCCCCGTCGCCCCAAACACCACCCAATGAAACTGGATGTCGGGGAATTCGTCAATTAACTTGAGAATGGTGCCGCCACAGCCGATTTCAATATCATCACTATGCGCACCGAGGCACAAAACCTGACGTAATTCCGGTTTCGATTGACTGGAGAAAAGTGTATGCATCATGCTTTCCGATCGGATGAACTGGCATTCTGACGGCAATTACAATTGCTTCAATCCGGCATGAAATTCATGCTGATGGTTCGCCGCTGGCCGCTGCCTTGCCGTATTCTGAGTCAATGCCGGGGGCACGGCATCCCAGAGCATCCATGGCGTATCACCTTTGGCGTACTGCTCATCAAACATCATTTTTTCCTTCAGGGTATCCATACAAGCCCAGAATCCCGCATTGCGATAGGCGATTAACTCTTGCTGTTGAATCAACCGTTGGAAAGGTTCTAGAACCAGCTCTTCGCCCGCTTGAATGTAATCAAAGATTTGATGTTTGAGCGCAAAGAAGCCGCCATTAATCCACAAATCCGAATCGCCGACGGGACGGATTGATTCGACCTGTGAACTGCCATTGAGCGCCACCACATGGAAGGATTGGGAAGGTTGAACCGCGAGAAAACTCGCAATTTTCCCTTGCTGGCGGAAATTCTCTAGATACACGTTAAGATCCAGATCGCTCAGGCCATCGGCGTAGTTGGCCAAAAATGTGTCGTCGTCCTCCAAATAGGGTTTTGCTGCAACTAGGCGTTGGCCAATATTCGAATTCAATCCCGTCTCAACAAAGGAGATTTTCCAATCTTCAATGTCACTTGTATGGAGTTGAACGGTTTTACCACCGTTCGATAAGGTGAAGTTGTTCGACAAACATTCATTATAATTTAGAAAATAGTTCTTGATGTAGTCGCCCTTATAGCCGAGACATAAAATAAACTCCTTATGGCCAAAGTGCGCATAATATCGCATTAGATGCCAGATGATCGGGCGATAGCCAATCTCCACCATGGGTTTAGGAACGGTTTGCGAATGTTCTCGCAGTCTTGTTCCCAAACCACCACAAAATAGTACTACTTTCATTGTGTTGTTCCTTGTGCGTTAACTAAAAAATGGTCATTGCTGATCGAGGCGAATCGTTCAAACTGCTCCTACGGGGCGATCGGTCGATTTCGATGCCATTCCACCGTTGACTTGAGGCCGACGGCGAGGGCGATGTCTGATTGCCATCCGAGTTTTGCGAAGGTATCGGCGCGATTCGCTACCCGAACTTGCTCCTTAGCCCGATCAGCGATCGCCCCGAATTCGGGATGAACTGGATGATCAACCCAGTGATCAAGTTGCTCGATCACCGCCCGCACGGTGGTGAGCTGCCCTGAACCCAAGTCGATCGTGTCACCGTCGATATCGGGGGCATGGGCCATCGCCAGCAGCCCCGCGACTAAATCATCAACGTGAATCCAATCGACGGGTCTTGTCCCACGACTCACCTTGGGCGACTCCCCGGCGAGTAGCGAGGTAATCACGTATGGAATCAGAAATCGCGGATTTTGGGCTGGACCATAGACCATAAAAATCCGGGCGGTGACGACAGGCGTTTGATACAACTCGTAACACATCCGAGCGTAATGGCGGCTGGCCCATTTGGCGGCGGCATAGGGTGAGGAAGGCGTCGGTGAATCTTGCGCACTGTCTGGTTCTTCTAATGAACCTGCCAGCACAATCCGTTGGCAGCCGATTTCGGTACTGGCGATGAGCAGATTGACCGTGCTGATCAAATTGCTATGCAGGGTGGGTAACAGATATTCGATTGCGCGTGATCCGGTGACCTGACTGGCTAAGTGATAGATGATGTCCGGTTGAATCTGGCTGACGATCGTCCGTACCGTCGCCATATCTTCTAAGTCACCTTCCCACCAACGAATGTTTGTTTGGGGTGGTTGGCAATGGCGGGATATCCCATGCACCTCCGCACCCTGAAGTTGTAAACCCTGGCATAAGTGGGTACCGATAAAGCCACTTGCACCCGTGACCAAGATCCGTTGGCCCAGGAATTGTTTGGGGGCAGTCATAGGGCAAATTTAGTCGTTAATTTCTTTGAGTAAATCCTGCGCTAACAATCGATCGGCCACCTGGGCAATCACCGCAAATGGCATCTGCGATCGTTCGGCAATATTCAGCAATGAATGCTCACCATCGGCCAAATTGAGCGTCCAAAGCATCGCCATCTGCTTGTCCGGTGTATTCTGAGTCCCCCCAAATAAATTGTAAAGACCGCGTTTCCCCAATTGCGGCTCACAGTAGGGATTCGTATTCTGGTATCGTCTGTTGCCCTCGAGTAATTCAATCACCTGCAAGTAGGTGTGAAAGGCATGGGCTAAGGACTCCGGTTGGACGAAGGCTAAATTGTCACCCGAGGTATGGTATTCCGGATACTTGCCGAACGGCGTGCGCGTCAAGCGACCCACGGGTAGATTGAATCCGGGGGAACAGTATTGCCGTTCGTCGTAGCCATAGGGCGAGAATTCTTCAATGGTGTAGGGTTGACCCGTTTGTTGTAAGACATACGCCACAACTTGGTCGATTTCAGCGTTGCCTCGACGACTCTTTTTATAGGTCAGGCTGCCGGGATCACCGCCCCCCGAAATCACTAACCCATGCTTGATCCGATCGGTTTGCTGGGCATTGAGCGACAACCAAGTAATTGAACCGATCGTCCCTGGAATGAACAGAAAGCGATAGGAATAGCGGCGGGGCAACGCCGTCAGGTGACGGGCTAGGAAGCTGGCCAGCGCATTGCCCGAAAGATTGTCGTTACACAAGGACGGGTGACAGATGTGACAGGAGAACAGGACTTCGTCAGCGGTTTCCCCTGGCAAGTAATACTCGCCATAGGTGAGATGCCCATCTTCTAACGAAGTGTCAATCACCACCTCATAGTCGCCATCAGCCAATGCCTCAAGCGCATTGTGGCTCAGACAAAACCCCCAATTTTCCTGGTAGTAGGAAGTGCGGTAGGGAATCCAGTCCGGCTGCTCGGGCAGACTGAACAGGTGCAACCTCAACTCGGATAGCGGCATCGTTTGGCGAATTGGTACGCTGTAATTCAGCAGGTGCAAATTCGACACCTGAAAATCAATTACCTTTTCGCCCTGGGAATTCTTGACGTAGGCATCCCGCACATTCCATTCCTTTGGCACAATCCAGTCAAATACCGGGGTGCCCGTCGGCACCTCGTGGATTTCCAACGGGATTAATTGTTGGAGGATCTGCAAGGTTTGGCGCACCCCATCGCCAGTAATACTCCGACAGATCGGATAAAGTTCGGTCATCAGTTGGTGCATCGCCGCGCCAACGTCTGGCATTGCATCCGGTGTGACATTTGCGCTCATACTAATTGTCCTGGGGCGGGGCGGGCTGATAGTCGGCATAGGTGCGATCACGATCGGCAATCACCGTGACGGCCATCGGCCAATCAATTTTGAAAGTTGGATCATCCCAGCGCAATCCCCCGGCGTAACCCGGCTCGTAGAACGTGGACATTTGGTAAAATACTTCGGCATTGTCCGTGAGGGTTTGAAACCCATGGGCAAATCCCTTCGGGACGTAGAGGGCCTGACCATTCGCCGCCGTCAGTTCCACGCCCACCCATTGCTGAAACGTCGGCGAATCCGAACGCAAATCAATTATGACGTCATAAATCGCCCCTTGGGTACAGCGCACCAATTTCGTTTCGGCAAAGGGCGGCAGTTGAAAATGCATCCCGCGCAACGTCCCCTTCCGGTGATTGAAGGAGACATTACACTGGACGAGATTCGCATCAAGTCCCTGTGCCGTAAAGGCCTGCTGACACCAAGTCCGGGCAAAAAATCCCCGATCGTCCGATCGCCTTTCCGGTTCCACAATGTAGGCATCGCCCAGGGATGTGGGGGTAAACTGCATATCAGGCATAGATTTTCAATTCCGGTACGGGCACCACAAACTGACCGCCCCAATCGCGAATGCCGCTCATTTGGGTCATGATTTCATCCTTAAAATTCCAGGGCAGGATGAGGACATAATCCGGCTGAGTTTCCTGAATCTTCGTCGGGGGATAGATCGGAATATGGGTTCCTGGCAAGAACTTCCCATGCTTGTAAGGGTTCCGATCGACCGTGTAGTCCAAGAAATCCGCCCGGATGCCGCAGTAGTTCAGCAAGGTATTGCCTTTGCCGGGGGCACCATAGCCCACAACCGTTTTCCCTTCGCGTTTGGCTTTAATTAGAAAATCGAGCAGTTTGCGCTTGGTCTCACGCACCTGCTCATCAAAGTTGGTGTAGCGCGCAATGGTGGTGAAGCCAGCCGCAGTTTCCCGATCGCGCAACTCAATCGCCCGATCGCTGACGGGCTTGGACTGATCATCAACATGCCTTGCATAAACTCGCAGCGACCCACCGTGGGTCGGCACTTCTTCCACATCAAATAGTGTCAGACCATGGGCCGCAAAGATTTTTTCTAAGGTGACAAACGTGTGATAGCAGAAATGCTCATGATAAATCGTGTCAAATTGATTCGACTCCATCAGCCGCATCAGATGCTGAATCTCCCCGGTAAAGACTCCCTGGGGTTTCAGCAGCAGTTTAATCCCGGCGACAAAATCATTCAAATCCGGCACATGGGCCAATACATTATTCGCCGCGATCAAATCGCCCTGTTTACCTTGGCTCACCAGCTTTCGCGCACAAACCTGACCAAAGAACTCATTGATCGTCGGGACGCCTTTGGCGATCGCCACTTTGGCCACATTGGTCGCGGGTTCAATGCCCAAGGCCGGAATATCTCGTTGAATGAAATATTGCAGCAAATAACCATCATTACTCGCCAGCTCAATCACTTGGCTCTGGCCATTCAGTCCAAAGCGAACAATCATCTGCTCTGTATAGGCTTCACAGTGTTTGAGCCAGGTATCAGCATAGGACGAAAAATAGGCATATTCGGTAAAGATATGCTCGGGACTCACATAAGATTCCAACTGGGCCAGGAAGCAGTTACTACAAACCCGCACATGCAGCGGGTAAAAGGCTTCCATTTGATTCAATTGTGCGGCACTGACAAAACTTTCGCACAGTGGCGACATGCCCAAATCCACTAAGGTATGCACCAACGGCGTGGCGCAAAACTGGCATTTCGGTGTTTGATTCACCACTTGTTCGATCGTCTGTTCATTCATCGTCTGTTGATTCATCGTTTGTACGGCCATCGGTCTGCTCCAGTCAAGGTCTGCAAGGGGTTTAGGAATGATTAGTGGATCGCAATAAATTGCTGGATGGTATCTTTGGTTACCTGATGCATGTCCGCGCCCGCCTGATAGGATTTCGTCCAATCCACGATTTGTTTTAAGGCATCATCCAGGGGCAGTTTGGGTTGCCAGCCCAGTTTGAATCGGGCTTTCGCGCTATCCAAACTCAAGGCCGTATGCTCATGGAAATTGCTACCTTGCGTCACTTCCCAAGCCGCATCGTCGCCCCAATGGGCCAACAGATGTTCTACCAGCCAACCCACGGGCTGGACAGAAGCATCATAAGGACCAAAATTCCAGGCTTCGGTGAATGCGGTTCCGTGGGTATACAGATTTTCGGCCAACAGCATGTAGCCATTCAAGGCATCCAAGACATGTTGCCAGGGTCGAATCGCCTTGGGATTGCGGATCTGGATTGTTTGCTTTTGCAATAAAGCCCGCACCATGTCCGCCACCAAACCATCTGCTGTCCAGTCACCGCCCGCAATTACGTTGCCCGCGCGCGCCGTGGCGATCGCGACACCATGCTTCGCATAATCGCTAGCATTGAAGAACGAATTGCGGTAAGCGGCGGTGACTAGTTCCGCACAGGCCTTACTACTACTGTAGGGATCGTAGCCACCGAGCGGCTCGGTTTCGCGATAGCCCCAAAGCCATTCGTTATTTTCATAGCATTTGTCGGAGGTCACACTGACGACCGATCGGACACCGCCCACCTGGCGAATTGCTTCCAGAACGTACACCGTGCCCATGACATTGGCTTGGTAGTTTGCCACCGGATCGAGATAGGAAGTGCTGACCACCGACTGCGCCGCGAGATGCAGCACAATTTCCGGTCGAAAGTCCGCCATCACTTGATGTAAATGCGGGTAATCGGTAATATCACCCATCACCGAGGTCATGCCGTCCGCCACCCGCGCCACCTCAAACAGGCTTGGACTAGTCGGTGGCTCCAATGCATAGCCGACTAATTCTGCGCCCAAAGATTGCAGCCACAGGGAAAGCCAACTGCCCTTAAAGCCCGTATGTCCCGTGAGTAATACGCGTTTTCCTTGCCAAAAATTTGCATCCATGATGATTTTGTGAAAGTTTACCGGAATGATTAATTGCTAGCGACCTAAAAGTCGATATAGTTTTTTCTTGACCCGTTTTAACAGGGTGGGATGGTAGTCGTACAGTCGATCCTGAATAAATCGATCGATTGCGGCATTGCGCACCATCATCCGGGGATGCTGGAGCGGGAAATTCATCGCGGCCGTTGGCACACTAAATGAAGATGGTGCGGCTGAAGCACTATCCGATGAAACTGTATGCGTCGAATCATCACCAAATCCAATGTTGGAAACGAGATTGACGTTGGGAAGAACCGATAAACCGTTCTGTGCCCAGCAAGTCAAAGTCCATTGATAATCCCACGTATCTAAGCCAACATCCACATGATTTTGGAAGGTTTTAGTCCAACTATTGACCGCCGTTTGATCCCCCAACATGTCGTTTAATAAGTTTTGCTGTTTGATTTCCGGCCATTGCTTCATGTGGAAGTCATGATATTGCCAAGCCCGTCGCCAAGTCGCCCAGCCCCACGATAGGGGATAGCGTGAAAATAAATAGCTATCTTCACGATCGGCGTACTCGTCCGACCAAAAGTTATTGCCCGACACGTGCATAATCCGCTCGTCATCACGGTAGCGATCGAGCATCGCATCACAAAAATCAAAGAACGATGGATCGGGAATACAATCATCTTCCAGGATAATCGCTGATTCAACCTGCTCAAAGACCCAGCTAATGCCACTCGCCACCCGTATCCCACAACTTAAATTGGTATCGGAAAAATCCTTCCGCACGTCGCAAGCCCAATCGACCCGATCGATAATCGCCCGCGTCGCCGCACATTTTGCGCGATCATCCGACCGATCGCGGCGTGGGCCATCCGCAATCACAAATAGCTGAGGCGGTTGAGCTTGGCGGATTGCTTCAAAGACCCGTTCGGTATGATCGGGCCGATTGAAGATAATCAAAACAACAGGACTTTGCATCGGGATTCACAGCGGAATTGGGGTCGATATTTACTGGACATCCGTCGATCGAGGATGGTACCCACAATCGGATCATCGTTCAACTAGTGACATAGCACTTGGCGATAGACATTGAAGGTTTCTTGGGCACACTTTTTCCAGGAAAATTGTTGGCATTGTTGTCGGCCCAGGGCAATGAGTTGATCCCGCCGATCGGTCGAACCCAATACCCGTTCGATCGCCGCCGCTATATCCGCTGGATCTTTTGGATCAAAATACTCACTGGCATGACCGCCCACTTCCGGAATTGAACTGGTGTTACTACAGATCACCGGACAATTCAACGACATGGCCTCGAGAATCGGCATCCCAAACCCTTCGTACAATGAAGGATAAACAAAGGCGGCGGCCGCCTCATAGGCTTGCACCAGCGCCTGGTCATCCCCATTCACTTGCATGACTTGCGCGGTGGTTAGACCCAGCGCGACCATCCGTTGAATCTCATCGGCATCGAAGCTGCCACCCCCAAAGCAAACCAAATTAAAGTTATGCCTAATCCAGGGGGCGTCGGCATAGGCTTGGAGTAAGTTATCGAAGTTCTTGTAGCGCCATCGTGCCCCAACATAGAGCAAATATGGTTTTTCGCGCCGCTGGGGGCGATCGCGGTGCCGCGCCGGTGGCTGATACGCGGGCCGCATCCCGCTAAACCGACTGCCCGGCATATCATAGCCATGATGAACCGTGGCGGTCTTGGCGGCGGGGATATCGCACAAGTTCAACAAGTCGCGGCGGGTATTCTCCGAAACACAAATAATAAAGTCAGCGCGCTCGATCGCCACTTTTTTCGCTTGCCGTTCTTTATGGGAATTCGGCACCATTGATGGATATTTTTCATGGATCATGTCATGAATCGTCACCACACATCGCGCGGTTTTTGGCACGTAAGAACTGGGTTGATAATAGGTTTCATGCACGATGTCGGGCTTAAACACCCGCATCGATCGGGGGGCCAACAGCGCACTAATCCCTTGGGAAAACCGTTGGGCCTTCGGAATGGCCAGAATGGGCGAACCCTTGACATAAAATGGCAAGGCGGACTTGAGATAGGCATTATGGTACAAGGGGGCAATCACCGCCAGATCAAGTTGACCCGACTGCGACAAGGTATTCGCCAGATTATAAAAATATCGGGAAATACCACCGTAGAACTGCGAGGAAAATATCTGATGATCGTAGGCAATGCGCATGATCAGGAATGGCTCAGTGAGATTTTCAGGCGGTTTTCAGACAGGCAAAATTCGCGCGTGGTGACAGGTAATGGCCTAATCGGTGGGTAAGAGCATTTTTTTCAATTTCCCTTTGATCCGATCGGTAAACCGAATCCTCGAATGATTTTCATAGGTCCACCGATCGGCGGCATAATCACTCATCACCACGGTGGGATGGGATAACGGAAAATCCAACGATTCCAGGGGCAAGTCGGACAGCCCTTCCCCACCATGGGTGGCGTGGGTGGCCCCCGCCCCAAACCCAATATTATGAATCAAGTTACGGGCTGGCAAAATACTCAAGCCACCCTGCGACCAAGCCGAGAACGTCCACTGATAATCCCAAGTATCGATCGTTCCGTCAGCGGTTTGCTCAAAGATCCGCTGCCAGTGGCGTTGAAATTGACGATTGCCATGCCCCACCGTCAGTAACCATTCCGTCTGACTTAAAGCGAGCCACTGGTGCATCGCCCGATCGTAATGTTGCCAAGCCCGCCGCCAACTCGCCCAGCCCCAAACGTGATTGTAGTGACTGAAGAAATAGCTATGGGGTGGCTGATGCTGATCACCATGTAAATGAATCCCCGAAATTCCCATAATCCGTTGGTCGTCACGATACCGCCCCAACAGTTCTTGCGTATAAGGAAAGAAACTCGCATCGGGTAAGCAATCATCTTCGAGGATAATCCCCTCCGGTTCCTGCTCAAAGAACCAATCGATCGCGCCACTGACGGCGATGCGACAGCCTAAATTGGTGGTCTGAAAGCGGGTTTTCAGCTCACAGTCCCAATCGACGTGATGCACCACGTAGTCTCGGACGGCCTGAACCTTTGCCGCTTCACCCAGTCGATCCAAGCGTGGCCCATCGGCGGCAATATACAACCGGGGGGGCCGCGCTTGGCGGATTGCCTCAAATACTTGCTGCGTGGTATCGAGCCGGTTAAAGACAATAAATAAAACAGGCGTATGAAGTTCACTCATGTCGGTTTATGACTTAATCGGAACAGGAACAAGCGATCGCAGCTGAATCCAGAAAATCTGGCGGGATTGGGGGTGCGACGCATTACTGAAAAAGGAGGCAATGGCTTGTGCAATCACGGTGGCGATCGCCGCACCGATCCCTTCATAGGCCGGAATTAACAGAAAGTTCAAGCCAATGTTGATCAGTGCCCCCATCAAGGTACGACGGAATGACAGATGAATCAGGCCTTCCGCAATAAACCAGGAGGAGGTACCAACGCCAGTGAAGACAAACCAAGCGGCCCAAATGTGAATGGCCAATATCGGGCCAGCGGCGGCATACTCCGGCCCAAAGAGTCCAGTCACAATTCGCCCTGAGGCAAAGGTCATGGGCACGGCAATCAAAATGGCAATCAAGGACAATACTTGCAGTGATTGCTCGATCCGTCGGTAGTACAAAGACTGATCCAGGGCTTGCTTCGCGGCATAAATGCCGGGTGCCACCGAAGCCGCGATCGCCGTGGGAATAAAATACCAGACCTCCGAAATTCGCGTCGCGGCGGAATAGATGCCAACGGCTTGGTCGCCGATCATCTGACCCAGCATAATTTGGTCAACCTTCATATAAATCATGATGGTAAACCCGGACAAAATCAGAGGCCAACTTTCCCGGAGTAGCCGTTTGGCCAGGGGTAGACTCCAGCGCCAGGCCAAGAGTGAATTGCCTTGGAATCGATAGAAAATGATTAACCCGATCGCGCCGATCGCCGCTTCGGCCAAGGTTGCTCCCGCAAATGCTAAGAGCGGCGCATGCCGCTGGATCAAAACCACCTTGACGATCGCCATGATCAAGAACGCGGTATTTTTGGCAAAGACCGTGTACTTTGACTGTACCTGGGACTGAAACCACAGATCAATGGTCTCAAAGGCCTGAAAAATCGCCGCCGATGCCAAAATTGCCACCAGACTCAACATGCGGTAATCGTCATGCCGCAGGATGAACATCGTGCCGATCGCCGCGAATAGGGTGATGATGCCACCGGCCAATTGCAGCCAGAAGGTTGTGCCTAAGATCGTGGCGCGCTGTTCCGGCTCGTGGGTGATGCTGCGGATCACCAGTGACGGTAACCCCAAGGTTGAGAGGGTGCTAAACAATGCCACAAATGCGGCAACATAACTGAATAACCCAAACTGCTCGACGCCTAAATAGCGGGCCACCCACACGCCGACCATCAGACCCACGCCCATGCGTAAGATCCGATCGGCGAAGAGCCACCCCGTATTGACGACGATCCGGCGCAGTCCCGGTCGATCCGCGAGTTGTCGGAAAAAATGCGGTCGAACGCGTCGATCGTTAACGCTCATTTCAGGTACCAGATATGATGGAGTCATTGGCTCGGATCGACGATTCTACTGGCTTAGACCCGGAAACGATTCCGATTTAAGGGCACTTGATCCAGCACGGCATGGGTGGGATCAAGCTGCATCGGATAATGCTCCAGGTCAGCCGTATCACGATCGTCATCCTGGCGTAAATTGACCCCATTGACAATCAGACCGAGGACTTTATCCCGAGTCCTGGTCAACTTGGCTTTCGCGGCGGTTGTGGCCGCAATGGTCAAACGTTTGGGTCGGGCGACTAACACAATCCCATCCCCCACGCGGCCTAATACCGCTGCCTCGCCCCAGTGAGGCAGTGACGGGGCATCAAAAATCACGAAATCGTAGCGATCGGTGAATTCGGCCATCAAACTCGCCATGCGATTGGAATCTAACAATGCGATCGGATCGGGGACAATGCCGCCCGTTGTCAGCACATCGAGCTGGGGTAGAACTTCTTGAACGGCTTCAGTCGCTTTGCTGTGGCCAACTAAAACATGGCTTAATCCAACGGTATTCGGCAAATCCCAAATGGCATGCAGGGAGGGATGGGTCATGTTGGTATCCACCAGCAACACCCGTCGTCCTGGCTGTGCCATCGCGACGGCTAAATTGGCCGCGACTGCCGATTTGCCTTCCCCGTCAAGCGCACTTGTGACCACAATGGACTTCAATCCCCGATCGCTACAGAGAAATGCGAGGTTTGACTGGAGCATCTGATAGGCTTTATGGTCGATCGGTTCAGGGTGATCCCGACTTATGGGGCTGGGTGTATTGAGTACGCCCAGTAATGGATAGTCAAACTGGGCGCGCAGGGCCTTCACGGTGGGAACGGATTGATCCAGCAGATCGGCCAGTAATGCCGTTGCCACACCGAGCAATAATCCCGCGATACTACCAGCGGCGACAATCAGGATTTTGCGGGAAGGGGAGGGCTGACTCGGTGCCGTTGCGGGCTGGACTAAGCGTACATTGCCGACCCGCTGATTTTCCGCAATCTGCACTTCCTGCAATTTCGCGAGCAATGTCTCATAGGTTGTTTGCGCGGCCTTTAACTGCCGTTCCAGTTCTCGTTGGCGGCTTTCCAACCGGGGTAAGCTGGTCGCGCGCTGTTTGTGTTTGGTTTGCAAGCTCGATAGCTGGTTAATCCGCTCGGACAATCCCGTCAAATCAACTTCCGATTGTAAATAACTGGCAATCAGCGTCTGCTTCAGATCGTCCGGCTGCAATTTACCCACAGGAATCTTCGACCCACGATTCACCACCTCGGCCACGCGCTGATCTAAGAGGCGATTGAGCGCACTCACCTGTTGGCGCAAATTAACGACGGTCGGATGATTGTCCCGGTAGCGCACTTGCTCGATCGCTAACTGCGATTGGGCCGTTTGTAACTTGGTTAAGACTTCTTGTACCCCAGAGGATTTTCTTAAGGCACCCAAGTCAACGGCGGTCTGTGGACTCACCCCCATCTGCCGCCGAAATTCGGCCGATCGGGCGTTGGCATCGGCGAATGACACCCTGGCCTGATCCAGCTGCGTCTGAAGATTGCCAATGTCAGTCACCGCTTGGCCCGCTTCCTGCGTCAAGACAATCACATTATCGCGTTCCTTAAACTGGCGGAGCGCGAGTTCCGCTTGACGAACAGCGGTTTCGGTTTGGGGCAGTTGACTGGTGATAAACCGCCGAGCAACAGCGGCTTCCTCGCGGTTGGCACTGATATTGCTGGCAATATACTCATTAATTACCGCATTGACGATGGCGGTCGCATATGCTGGATGAGTCGATTGATACGAGATTTGGAGAATATCGGCTCCAGAAATTGCCTTAATCTTGAACTGCTCCAATAAATATTCTGGTGTCGGTGTTTTCATGCCCGCTGGGGCCGGTACCGATTGAATGGCTTGCTTGAAAATTGGAATGGATTTAACAGTTTCTGACTGGGTAATCAACGGATCTTTTTGTTGCGATGGTCCCAGGGCTTCCAATTCACCAATTTTCACATTAATCCCCGTCAGTGAAGCACTCCGCTCCGCTTTCACCAGGAGCTTCGCCACAATCTCATAGGAGGGCTTTTGTCGGATGGCGAAGAGCGTCGATAATCCCGCAACCGTGATGAATACGGCAACAACCACTGGCCAACGGCGCTTGAGCGTTAGCCAATATTGCTGGACATCAATTTCTTCGGTATGTTCTTGGGTTTTCATAGCACGAGTGTCATCGGACATCTATTTCATCGGCGATCGAAGTGAAATCTCAGTACGCCCCTGTCTTCTTCAGCACCACAGTCACCGTTCTGAGCAGGATGTTCAGATCTAAGCCAAGTGACCAGTTTTGGATATAGTCCAAATCGAGCTGAATCACATCCTCAAAGTCAGTGATATCCGATCGACCCGAAACCTGCCACAATCCAGTGATTCCGGGGAGTACCTCATGCCGCACATAATGATGGGCCGCAAATTTGTCCACATCACGCACAGGCAAAGGGCGTGGGCCGACTAAGCTCATTTCTCCCAATAGGACATTCAACAATTGTGGCAGTTCATCCAGGCTGTACTGGCGCAAAAATTTTCCCACGCGGGTGACGCGGGGATCTTCTTTCAGTTTGAATAGAATGCCATCCTTGGTCTGATTCTGGGATTCCAGTTGCTTCTGCAATTGATCCGCATTTGTCACCATTGTCCGGAATTTCCAGGCCTGAAATAAATTTCCATGGAGTCCCACTCGGGTTTGCCGATAGAAAATGGGGCCGGATGAATCCAGTTTAATCAGTAGGGCAATTGCCATAAAGATCGGTGAGAGCAGCAAGATCAACGCAAAGGATGCACAAAAATCAAAGACGCGCTTAATCCAAAAATCACTGCCAGTGATGGATGGCGGTGAGAAAATAATCGCCGGAAAATTTTCGGCCATTGTCCAGAACTTCGAGCCATTGAATAGCTCATCTAAACCGACGGAAACAATGTGAACACAAATGCCAGCGGCTTGAAATTGCCAACACAAAAACAGCCGATCCTTAATTGCCTCACCCGAAACAAACACCTCGGCCACACCTAGCTGACGAATTTTTCGAAACGTCTCCATGCGATTCAATTCGTCGAGCGCATCCGGACTGCCAACACCCACAACGGTGTAGCGATTTTCCTTGGCAACCAGCGCCGTGACATGATCGACATCGCTCGGCTCGGTAATTAAAAAGACTGGATAGCAGATCGCTCCTTTGAGTCGCAGCTTGAAGATTGAGTAGTTCACCAGGGAGCGCTCGGATAAAATCAGGACGATGCTGAATATCCAATAGAGCAGAAAGTGCGATCGTGAAACAAACTGATTGGGTTGATACAAATAAGAAAATAGCAGCAACAACAAAACTGAAAGTGTGTTTGCCTTGATGATTCCGATGTAATCGCGGCGTGGCTCACCGGCTTTATAGAATCCACCGACCAGGAGCACACTAATTCCGATCGCGAGCGTTAGTGGCAACACGACTGGGTTAACCTGAAAACGCCAGAGATCAGACCAAGAAGTTCCTAACAATTCTGAAATAATCCATGCAACTGAAAGCGCAATAATATCCAGTCCGATTAAACTACCCGTTCGCAATCCTCTCAGATAGGAGCCTTTGTGCACTCGACTCAGAACTGAGGAGCGGACATCACGCTGAAGCGTTGCGGGAGATAATGTAGTTGCCATGCACCTTGCACCTTGAGCTTTACAAAAACGGGTAGGAAAACTAAAAAAAGACCAAAGCGTCGCTCACACCACAAACTTGAAATCGCGGATGCCACCATGCCGGGACATATTGGCGGCTGTTCGGGTAAACTCGCTGACGGAAGGATTACCATGGGGATGAATGACCCCTTGAGCTTGGTGCCATAATTCAGCGGGTGCAGGCTCAACACTGTAGGTCGCATGATCCAAGCGCTTGACGTGGTACCAGATTTTCTGTTGACAATATTCACACCAGAACGCCTCTAACCACTCGCCAGTGAGGTGGATGGTCGTATGCGTCGCCATCAATAGCAATGCCGTTCGAGGACTGATACCCCGATCGTGGAGTTGGCCCACCGTATCGGCATACATCGAATGCTTCTGGCTGACGCTTGCCATATGACAGCCATGAATCGGACAAAGTATTGCTCGCCGCTTCGATCGCTTGCGATTGCGTTTCGACGACTTGATTTGAACGACTTGATTTTGAACAGATTCATCCTGCATACGACCTCCTAATCAACTTGTAGGCCATGACACCTACGTGCGAAGGTTACGGAGGAGAGACCGAGATCCGAAGACCATCAAAGCCCACTCCTTGTAAAACTGAAATCATGAATTATTTAATTAATGAAAAGCAAAAGGCTAAATCCTAACTTGTTTTGAACCAAAATTTGCCGAGATTTAGGGCGAATCGAAGGATAACGCTGAAAACATTGGCATCAACCGACTTGTCCCTAGGCCATGGGTCAAAATCATTGCATTTAGAACAATGTCTGATGAATCACTAAAATCTTTGCCTGCTGGATTTATTAGCGGTTCTAACCATGCTTGTTTCACATGAATTGATAGTAAAGCAATAGTTCAGGATTTTTATCTACCTTGAGACAGATTTCATGCAACTTTTTGGGTTAGACATTGTCAGCATCGCTAATCCACCGCAATCGATCCATCACGATTACCAATCCTGAATAAAATTCAACTACGGATAAAATATTTCAATCCACTTAAATGCGGCGATCGGAAATGATACACCGACTTGCGCATCGGGATTGCCCCAACGGATACTGGCTGCTCAAATTTGGCTGAAATTGCGTACTTTAAGCATTTTATCGCAATTTTGCGAATTAAATTTGCTGGGTGCTGCGGATTGTCTCTATGCATAAAGTCGTAGAATTCCAGGAAATAATTCGATCGACATCTGTCCCAAGAGATACCTATCGAGTCAGATAGCGCGTGACTTAATTGTTGGAAAATCAAGTTTCAATGAAGCGTAGAAATCACGTAATTCACGCCAATCGCATGCCGATCGATTGGGTGATTGATTGTTGAAATAGCGAATCTATCTTTTGGTATAATTAATTGGATTCAACGCGATCTCAAGATAGATTTTTGGGGCTTCCCATCATGATGGGGCAGGAACACAGCATGGGATACTGGTTTGACTTATCGATCGGCCTATTGGGGTTAGCTTATCAATGGGGGGCTTGCCATCGAGAAGGTCAGGCTCCCCTACCAGGGCAGATGGTCACCATTGCCGATCGGCAACGCCATCTTGTCGTCCAGGGTGAATCCACGGAAAATCAACCGACGATCGTCCTGGATCACAGCCTGGGTGGCGTAGAGGGCTATTTTCTGATCGATCGATTGGCCCCGCTGGGTCAGGTTTGCATCTACGATCGGGCGGGCTATGGTTGGAGTGATCGATCGGCCCAGCGCCGCACCAGTCAGGCAATTGTGCAGGAACTCGATGCGGCTTTGACCCAGGCCAACATCCGGCCACCCTATTTATTGGTGGGCGATTCATTTGGCAGCTACAACATGCGGCTCTACGCCCATACCTTTCCCCACAAAGTCTGCGGGCTGGTGTTGACCGATGGCTTGCATGAGGCGGGGATGTTGACAATGTCACCGTGGCTACGGGGGTTGCAGGCGATATTTATTGCCGGGTTTGCGGTGGCGATCGTTGGGTCAAGTTTGGGGATCATCCGACTGCTGCGGTTATGCGGTGTATTCAAGCTGATCAAACCGGAGTTGCGATCCTGCCCCGATGCGGCCTTTGCGGCGGCGACGCGATCGTTTTGTCGGCCCAAGCATTGGCTGACGATGTGTCAGGAATTATTTTGGCTCGATCAGAGCGGGCGCGAAGTTGCGGTGGCGCAGGATTTGGGTGATTTACCGATCGTCGATATTAAATCGGCATCGTTTTTTCGGCCAGCGCTCTGGACGAAGTTAATCCCATTGAAGCAGGCCAATCAGCTACGCGATCGGATGCATGAAAAACTGATGCAGCTTTCGACCCGCACCCATCGGATCGAAGCCACCACCAGCGGGCATTTTGTCTGGATTGATCAGCCCGAGGTCATGGTTGAAGCCGTCAAATGGGTGATCGCCACCCACCGCGCCCCGCTCTAAACATCCCCCGACGATTTCCGATCGCGCTTCTGCCAATCAATCTTCGACTTTAATTCCCCCTTAATCCGGCGCATAATCGAATCCTCATCCAAAGATTCCAGAATTTTGGTGACGATCGCCTTTGGCCCGCCGGGTCCCCAAGATGCACCATTGGCAAAGTATTCCTTCGCGACTTGACCGATGCCGTAAGTGGCAACGCCTGCCACTGCCGCTTGAGTAATCGCCACCGAAACGTAGGGCAGTAACGATAGTCCCCCTGTGGCGGGCGCACTCATTCCCAGTAATCCTTTGAGTGAACTTAAACCAAATGTCGCCAGCAGTTCTCCGGCGGTCATGCCGCCCATGGCCAACCCAATACTTTTGAGTAAATCCGTTGCGCCTTTTTGGGTCATATTGATGCCGTAGAGCTTGGACAATGTGACGAGCATAAAGACATCGATCGTCGCACTGCTGACGATATCCAACATGCTAATCGGATTCACCGCCACGGCGATCGATTTGGCCATCACGGCGTTCCAGATGGCGCGATTGGCACTTTCGTCGCGGATTTCCATCTTGCGGCCGACGACTTGTTCGTTGATATCGTTGGCGTAGAGCATCGAGTTGAGGGCGACGAGGGATTTGCCTTCGCGGTGGAGGATTTCCAAAATCTTCAGTTTCAGGTCGTCGATCTGCGGTGTACCGGGGATCATCTTCACGGTGATCCGGCCATCAGCTTGGCGGGTGGCTTGGGGGATGAGCGGTGCCGCCGAGGCCATCACCACTTCATCCGGGGAGACCAATTCCTTCACCCGATCGTCCCGGATTTTGAGATAAACGCTTTGGCGATCGTGCTCCGGATATTGGTCGGTTTTGTTGAACACCAAAATGATCGGTTTACCCAGGTCACGCAGTTGGGCCAGAGCGTTGTATTCGACCTTGGTAATATCGCCGGAGACGATGAACAGTAGCAGGTCGGATTGCTCCGCCACTTCTTTGGCTAGCAGTTCACGGGCTTCCCCACCGACTTCGTCGATGCCCGGAGTGTCGATTAGTTGAATGGTGCTTTTGTCGGCGCTGGGGAGGGCGACTTTGAGGATGGGATGGTCGGGATCGCCGAAGGATTGTTTGGTGATTTCCCAGTTGGCGACTTGGTAGGTGCGGGTGACGCCGTGGATCGCGCCCGCTTCAAACACGGGTTTGCCGAGGAGGGCGTTGAGCAGGGAGGATTTGCCGCGTCCGACCATGCCAAAGGCGGCGATATGAACGACGGATTCTTCCAGCTTGCGGAGCATCGATTCGAGTCCGGTGATCGCGCCTTCGAGTCCGTCACGTTCGCGATCGCTCAAGTCGAGTTTGGCGATCATGTCGCGGATGCTGGTTTCGGCCTGGCGGTAGTTTAGCTCGGCCTGAATGTCGTCAAAATCCATCAGCGTCTGGTCAAAGCTGTTGAACAACGCCTGGGTCTCAGGGCTGAGATTGGTGGATAAGTCCGTGGCCTTCTCATTCGGTTCAGGCATGGCAGATCGCGACAGCAGGAGGGCAATGCCTTTAGCATAGCCCAACGCCGCCCGGATGATCCAACCGCAGACATTGCCCCGATCGCGCCGTCAACTCAAACCCCTCGGATACCGCCCGCCAGGCATCCGGGCGAAATTCTAGGGCAATTCGCTTGACCTTGAGTGGCTTCAGGTCAACCAGGAGGGCCGTCCTCGGATCGGCTGCCGCGATCGCCAATAGCCGATCGGGATGTCGCTGGCTCACGACGATCGGGCCGATCGTCGCGGGTAAGCGACAGTAGTCGATCCAGTCGCCCCGGCGATTGAATAGCCGCCAGGTGCGTTGGCCCGGATCACCGCTGCCGACATCCGGCAAAATCGCCAATCCATGCCGCTGGTCGATCGCGACTAATTGCTCCGGCATCCGCCAGTCTGACGCACCATGGATTGGTTTTAAACCCGGCAACCGCAAAATCTGGAATGTGGCGGCATTGCCCTCGGCTTGGGCGATCGCCATCCAGTTGCCATCGGGGGCGATCGTCGTGACCGTCGTGGGTTGTGGCGCGATCACCCATGGCTGATGCTGCCCGAAATTTTCGATCGGTCGGGCGGCCCGCCCCCCCGCCAGGAACTCCGGCTCCGTCGCCTGCAAAATCGCCGCCGCCAACTGCACCGACTTCAACATCGCCTGGGCCGACCCAAATCGGCGCTGGGGTAATTTCTGTAAGGCCGTGGTGAGAATCGATCGGAGTGGAAACGGGACGATCAGGGGCAAGACCAGCCGCTGGTTCAAGTGGGCATTCATCAACTCTCCCGGTCGCCCCCCAAAGGGCCGCTGCCCCAGCAGCAATTCATACAGCAAAATACCCACGGCATAGAGATCCGAGGCTGGGGAATAACGTTGGTAATAGGCTTCGGGGGCCATATAAGCGGGTGAACCAATTGGTTCAGCATCCGCACCATGGCTCACCAGATTCTCCACCAACCGCGACACGCCAAAATCGGCAATTCGGGCCGTCCAATCGCCGCCCGTCGGAGCCAAGAGAATATTCTCTGGTTTTAGGTCACAATGGACAACGCCGTGATCATGGGCATGAACTAAGCCTTGGAGAATATCAATAATGAAATTCAAACATTGGGTCAACTTCAGCGGAAATGCCGACTCCATCAAACCCCGCAGCGTCCCCCCGGCACAATAGTCCATGACGAGATAGCGCCCTTTGGGGCTGTAATCCAGGGTTTGAAACTGCACAATATTGGGGTGACGCAACCGCGATAACAGATGCAATTCATGCAAGAATCGCTGAGTCGAAAATCGCTGACTGTCGATCGCCTTCAGTGCCACCAGTTCGCCTGTCGCCCGGTGCATCCCACAAAAAACCTGGGCAAATTGGCCTTGGCCAACTTGCCCTAAGATGCGGTATTTTGATGGCGTTAATTGCCGGAGTTTGGCCATGGTGGGAGTCGCGATCGGAATTTAGTCGTAGATTGCGTGAGTGTGATCCCCCCTAGCCCCCCTTCAAAAGGGGGGAACTGGAATTCAAAGTCCCCCCTTTTCAAGGGGGATTTAGGGGGATCACACCTACGCAAACAAGTCCGAAACTAACAACTTCGACTCAGTCTTGGTTTCCACCGTGGCAACATCCCCGTCCGATCGACTGGATTCGGCTTTGTCATAAATCGCTTCACTGCGGCGCTTGGCTTCGGCGTAGTTATCCATTTCGCCGAGGTCAAAATAGCATTTGGCTGCCTGCCGCAGGTCTTCGCCCGCTTGCCGCCGCTCGCCTAATTCGGCCCGAATCAAGCCGCGATTAAAATAGGCCTTCGCCATGCCCGGTGCCATTTTGACGGCTTGGGTGTAGTCTTCGATCGCGAGGCGATTGTCTTCCATCCGCGAGAGACTTTGGCGCACTTGGCCGCGATTAAAGTAAGGTTCAGCGGCGGTGGGATTGGTGCGGATGACTTGGGTGAACCGATCGATTTCTCGCAGCTTATCCAGGACGGTTTCGATGTTCGTGCCTTTCGCGTCGAGGGCGGTCAGTTGCTGACTGAAGGCCGTGCTCAAACCTTGCATTTCAATCAACTGTGCGCCCACGGCACCCAAGCGGGTCTGATCGGCTTGCCGTTGGGCTTCCAGGGTTTGTTGTTGCTGTTGTGACTGGACGACCAGTTGGGCGGTGGCGGCCTGTTGCGATTCCATCACGGCGGCAATTAACCGCTTCCGATTCGCGAGATTAATCGCTGCCGTAAACGATAACGGAATCGTTGCCAATGCCGCTTGCTGAGTCAGGGTCAAGATCACAGAACTACCAACGGAAATAATCACCGAGGCGAGTTCCAAATTGTCGAGCCAACTGGCGGGTGGCTGGGCGGTGGTATTTGGCTGATTATTGAGGGATTGCATGATGAATTGCGCTTCTAGTTGTGCTTCGGATGGTTGTGACATGATGACCTGACTGATTTCTAGGAGTAGATGCGGAAATAATTCATTGGACGGTGATTTAGCAAAGCAAGGCTTGATTCAAGCGCAATACGGGGAGGATAATCGCGGCCTCTTCCGGCGAGAGGTAGCGCTGCACCACATCGGGTAAGATCCGCCACATCGCTTGGGAGATTTTGTCAGTCTGCACGGCGTGGATAATCGTTTGATGCCAGAGGAGCAGGCCATCGCGCAACCGATCGAGATCATCAATCAACATCGCCGCCACCGCGCATTTCAATACATGACCACAATCCCGTTGGGCCATCGTGGTCAAATCCACATCCCCTTTCATAAAAATGTTTGGTTGACTCGATCGGACTTGGGCCGTCACTTCATACATAATCTGATATTCGGCATCGCGAATTTTTTCATAGGCGCTAATGCGGTGATCAACGGTCGCCACATAGTCTCTAATAAATTGCAGATCGATCGGGGTCGCGTAGCGGCCATCACTCTCAAGACTCAAACGTGCAAGCTGATTCAACATGGCGGAATTCCTTCTTCTAAACTGCAATCAATTCCATTCTGAATTCTCAATTCTCAATTCTCAATTCACCTAATCCGCCGCCGCCGCCGAACTCGATAAATACTGCCCCACCGCATCACGGGTCGCCGCCAATTCATTAATCACCGATCGGGTAATTAACTTATTCTGCTCGACCAACACGGTGCCATTAATCGGGTGCAAGATCGCTTCCTGCGCCCGCCGACCGACCAATGAATCGAGATCCTCAACCTCGTTCAAGTAAGTCCCCGCTGGCAATTCCACCACCACGCCTTCACCCATCACCCGCGTCTGGCAAGCCAGCCGCGATTGCATATTACAAGTGGTGATCACTTCGAGCGTTTGTTGCTCCCGACGGCTCATCGGCGACAGGTTTTCCATGCCCGCTTTGATAAAGACGTGGCAGGTGGCACAGCGACCCCGGCCCCCACATTCATGGGAAATCTTAATCGTCGTACTGAGCAATGCCGACAAAATATTGTCGTTGGTCTGAACCGTCGTCTGTTCCCCGATCGGGTCAAGTTGAATTGTTTTAGCCATCGGTGATCCTCCTTGGGGTGCGCCGCAAATGATCAATTAGCACGTCGGCGTCGGCGCGGATGACTTGTGGCCGAGGCGTTGCAGAATTGCGTCGTGATCCTGGCCTGCCTCTAACCAGGCTTCCGCGACTTTGACCCGATCGCTCAGACCGAGGATAAAGCGATTGGCATTGGAGCCGAGGGATTCGCAGGTGGTTTGGACGCTGTGCAACGGTTGGCCCGTGAGTTGGCTGAAGAAGGCACTCAAGAGGCCCGATTCCATTTCGGCTTGGGGGCGATTGTTGGCGGGACGGTTTTTGGTAAAGGCGGAATTTTGCACCGTAATTACTAGGAAGCCTTGCTCATAGGCATCGAAGTCAAGCGCGATCGTGCCCCAGCCGCAGGTTTTCCAACATTGCTGCAAGGCTTGGACAAACTCCAAGGTGCCCATCTGCGCCAGGGGCTGACTGTAATACTCACTCACCTCCGTCGCAAACCGCCGATAGAAGGCTTTCCCCCATTGGTAGCCACATTGGAACAGAACGAACTCCGTGGCCCCGCCCAGTTCGTATTCCAAGCCGGAATACAACACATTCAGCAAACTCTCGGGCAGTGCGAGCAACCGCGCGCCCTGGCGGTTGTGCAGCATTCCCAGTTCGATATCCGCCTGAATATAGGCATCGTAGGCAAAGAAGTTGCCAGGGAGATGGGATTTGTCTTTGATTAAATCAGCAATTGAAGCCATTGGTGCAATCCTCCAGGAGATAAACGGCGGTGACAGAATTCGGCCCACTCAGCGACGGCCACTCAGCGACGATCACTAAGCCACGGCCAGTTCAGTAATCCGGCCCAGGGTGAGCGATCGCTGAACCTGTTCGAGATAGGGCTGAATGCTGCTCATGTGGACGACAGCAATCCGCTTACTCAATTGCACTTGCAAAAATTGCAAAAGCTGTTGTTCAACGGCTTCGAGTTCGTAGGCCATGACCCGCTCGGGCAGGCAGTCCAACAGGCCCCGCTGGAAGTAGGTCGGACTATTCAGCAGCATCGCCATCGCGCCATAACGCAAAATCGCCAAACCATCTTCCAAGGCCCGATTCAGTCGTTGGGCATCGAGATTGGGGAAGCTGGATTGCAATTGATCCGCCACAGCCTGGAAGACTTCCAGTTCCCGATCGCGGAGCAATTCGTAAGTCTCCAGCCGTTGGGACAGGGTGCTGATCTGTTGCTTGAACTGATAGAGATTTTCGGAAGCGAGGTAGTGATCCTCGGCATCGTTGATCAGATTTTGAAATTCGGCATTCATGGGTATGTCCTCAATCGAATGTGGCCCGGCTAATGTGGCCCTAGAATAAATTGGAAAAGTTGGCTAACTTAAAATCGCGGGGACGATCGACTGATGCTTCAGCCAAGGGCGCGATCGGCTGCGGTGCCACGTTGGGTTGACCCGCCCAGACAAAACAATCAAAGAATTGTTGAACGGGCAGTTTGACCGAGAACGCAGTGTCGATTTGATCCGGTAAGACGGTAGCTTGGGTGCGGTGATGCCCAGCCCAGTTGTATTGTCGGAAGAAATCTTGGACGGCGGCGGTTTTCCACGATCCCGCTTGGGGAATGAATCGATCGGGCCGCACCACCTGATTCCCTTGCCAAGCAAATCCCGCAAAACAATCGGCGACGGATAATCGCTGCAACGTTTTGTTGATCATTTCAGATATTCTCCTTCGTGCAAGCGCGTCTCAATGTCACGCACCGTCGCCCCTTCGGTTTGCCAGAAGGTCGCGGCATCGATCCGGTCTTTCTTGCCCAGCAGAAACTTACAGTAGGTTTCGCCCATGGCATAGCATTGAATCTCAATGCAGCCGAGATCTTGGCCCACTAACTTGCTAAAAAATCCGGCGAATAATCCGGCATAGAGGTGACAGACGGGTTTGCCCACGGTGCCCAGTGTCCGGGCCACCGCCGAATCAAAAATGCTAATAAACAGAAAGCCATTAGCCTGATCGTCGAGATCAACTTCCCAGGTGCCCCAGCCCTGGGTCGTAAACGGCCACCACCAGGCTTCCAGCACGAAGGGCAACTGGCGTTCGGCGATGCTGCCGTATTCCGCTTCAAAGGACTGCTTAAACTGGGCAAAATCCTGTTCGCCCCAGGCTTTACCGAGGTCATACATCAAGACGGAAGAAGCGTTGCCCACTTCTTGTTCAAAGCCTTGAATCAAGGCCAGGATGAAGTCTTCGCCCGCGAAGATATTGCGTGCGCCGTTCCAGTCAGTGACGGTGCCTTGGCTCGATTGAAACGAGAAAAAATCCTCAAAACTATAGTGATGATGTTTCTTCGGGTATTGTTGCTTTAGCCCCGACGGCTCGGGCGACAGCGCCACATCGTTCGTTCCAGCGATCGTAACTGATTGCCGATCAATCATATGAGTTTCCGAGGAATCCGTGAACAGTACGTAAATCTAACTGGGCGAATAAAACTTCAGGTTTTCTAAAGTATTCCCAGCGATCGGCAAATCGCAATCGGTAAAATCATTGGTTGCAATTGGTGTAATTTCAACCCATCTCAGGAAGATTACGTGGGCATTTGCCGATCGAACCAGCGGTAATTACCAATAGCCCTTTCTCCGTGGCCAAATTTGGCAAATCCTGAAAAATCCGGGCGCTATTCCCAATGAATCGGTTAATCCAGAGCTGCACCCACTTTAAATGGAGCAACGTGGCCGTTTCATCGGTCGCTCCGGCATAGCGAATCTGGGCCGTGCCATCGACCTGAAACGCCGTGAGGTAGCGCGTATCAATCCGCGACTTGGCCCAATATTTTGATGTCATACTGGCCCCGAGATAACGGCTGCTGCATTGACTCAGTTGATTTAAATGGGTCACCAAATCATCAATTTTGAGCGTTACATCCGTCCGCATCCCCGCCGCAATCGGATCAAAGTTCCGATCGAACTGCGTCTTATCGTCAAAATAAGCCCCAGCCAAATCCACTTGACTAAGATCAATGCCGCGCAGATAGGTACCACAGAGGTTTGCGCCTTGGAGATTAGCTTGGGCTAAGGTGGTCATATCGAGTGACGATCCACTCAGATCGGCCCCCTGCAAGTTCGCGCTATCCAACGTCGCCATGAACATCATGACGCTATTCAAAGCCGCACCGCGTAGATCCGCTGATTGCAAATCACTGCGACTGAGATTGGTCTCACTGAGATCAATTCCCCGCAAATCCGCCGCGCTCCAATCAATTTGTTTGAGCTTCGATCGGCGAAAGTTGGCATAGCTCAGACAACTCCCATGCAGACTCAAAACCCCTAAATCACTATCCGTAAAATTACGCTCTCCCGCTTGATAGCGATCATAAAGCATTGCCGAATGATCCGCTGACCGCAGCGGATCGGCGGCGATTGCCGCATACGCAATATGGTCGATGGGCATTACTACTCCAACAGAAAAAGTACCGTCGATCGAATGGACTCGGTCGTAAGGCGATCACCCCCCAGGGGTAGGATCAGGATGAATCACGAACCAGCGGTAAATGAGCCGTCCTATTGGCCTCTAATATCGGTGATTAGGCAAAAATCCGCCTAGAGAAGATTACATAAATCGGCGCAGCGGCAGGGGCGCAGCTTGATCGTGGTATCGGTGATTTCCCCATATTGCCAAGCTTTACCGCAGTTTTTCCTGATTTGCCGTTATGGTTTCATGACAGTGTTTGGCGATCGGGACAATTTGCCCAAACAATCACCGTTTTTTCTGGCTAACTTTCTGACTAACTTGACAAATTTTGCATCCACGATCGGATCAGGTCATTCACAATTTCCGGGGCATCGTCATGGGGACAATGGCCTGCATGAATATAAGCCTCTTGGGCCGCTGGATAAAACTGGGTAAACTTGGCCCCACGCGCTCGCGCATCGCCAATCCAAGGGTCTTTTTCACCCCAAATAATCAAGAGGGGGTGCTGAAGTTTTTTCAATAACGAGTCCGCCGATTCACCGCGTGGCGATCGGAACAGGCGGGCAAAGGTCGTGGCCGCACCCGGATCGCAGGAGGGACGGTAGATGTCATCGACCAATTCATCCGTGACTTGTGCTTGATTCACATAGACTTTTTGTAAGGTCTTGCGGATGTAGTTCTTGTTCTGGACGGATTTGAAAATCAACCAACTGATCCAATCCTGGTTCAAGAGCAATTTCATCGTGTTGCTCATTGTCTTTTGCATCGCGGTCGGTGGCGGGGCGGGGACATCACTGAATCCACCCACCGGATTCAACAAAATCGCCCCTCGGGTTTGGCTGGGGAACAGGACGTTCGTCGCGAGGGCGGTATAACCCCCGATCGAGTTACCTGCGATCACCGCCGGTCGTCCAATTACCTGCTCGATGAAATCATGGAGCTGGTTCGACCAGAGATCGGGGCTGTACTGGGTATTCGCCTTCGTCGATCGACCAAAGCCTAACAGATCGATCGCCCAAACCTCAAACTCCGCCTGTAGTCCAGCAATATTCTTTTTCCAATGATCGGTCGAGGCCCCAAAGCCGTGGACGAGCAATAGTGGCGGTTTTTCCGGGTTTTTGCCCGCCTGGACGTAATAGACTTGGTGGTCGCGCCATGACCAGTACTGACCAGTGGCTGGGGGTGGGGTGAGGGTGGTGGTCATGGTTGCGAAATGTTAAGCGACGGCATGGGCATATTGTAAGGTATTAATAAATCAATATTCAAACTCCATGACCAATTCGACTAATGCCGCGCAAGCGCTCAAACGTGAAGTGACGACCCAAGGAATCGTGTTGGGCGGTTTGGTGGCGCTGATGTGGGCGATCGAGGTGGTTGATCTGGGCTTCGGCGGGCGACTCGATGCCCTGGGGATTTGGCCCCGGCAAAGTCGCGGCTTGATGGGCATTTTGCTGGCCCCGTTCTTGCACGGTGGGTTTCGGCATTTGATTAGTAATACGGTGCCGTTTCTGGTCTTGGGCTGGCTGATCATGGCCCAGGATTGGAGCGAGTGGCTGATCGTCTCGATCGTGGTGGCGTTGATCAGCGGCGGCGGCACCTGGATCTTCGGGGCGAATGGCGTCCATATTGGCGCGAGTGGCGTGATTTTCGGCTATTTTGGCTTTCTGTTGGCGCGGGCGTTCTTTGAGCGGACGATGGGATCGTTGCTGACGGCGCTGCTGGTGCTGGGCATGTTTGGCGGGATGATTTGGGGGATCTTGCCGATTCGGGTGGGCATCTCTTGGGAGGGACATTTGTTTGGGTTGATTGGCGGCATTGTGGCAGCTTGGGCGATCGGGGGTTTGAAGCGTAAGACGTTGGTATAATTTAGGCTGAGATGCTTAGAGGTGAGGCCATGAAACAAAAATTCAGTGCAAGCGTTTGGCCAGAAGGGCAGTGGTTTGTCGCACAGTGTTTGGAAGTCGATGTGGCCAGTCAGGGCGAAACTCAGGAACTTGCCCTCGCGAATCTGCAAGAAGCCCTGGAACTTCACTTTGAAGCGCCCTATGCGACCTTATTACCCCAGGTGAAGCAAATTGAAGTCAGTCTCGAAGCTGCCTGATTGATGAAACCATTGTCTTTTCGCGAAGTTGTCCAAAAGTTAGAAGCCGCCGGATTTGGCATTGTTAGCCAAAAAGGCAGTCATGTAAAATTCCTCCAAGTGACCCCGGACGGATCGCGAACGGTAATCGTGCCGCGACACCGAGAAGTTAGCCCCGGAACGCTTCGAAGCATTCTCAGGCAGGCTAATCTAGCATGGGAAGAATTTGAGGATTTATGAAATTATGATTATTTTGACGAATGATGATGGGATTGGCGAGCCGGGGATTCTGGCGCTGGAACGATCGGTGCGGGCGGCGTTACAGATTCAGCCAGATTTGGGTCAGGCTGTTGCCGTAGTCGCACCGGATGCGCCGCAGTCGGGTTGTGGACATCAGGTGACGACGGCTGACCCGATCGGACTAGCGCAACAAACCAACAATTCCTGGGCGATCGGGGGGACACCCGCCGATTGCACTCGCGTTGCCCTATGGCATTTGTATCCAGAGACGCGGTGGGTGCTGTCGGGGATTAATGCCGGGGGGAATATGGGCAGTGATGTGTATATTTCTGGGACGGTAGCCGCTGTGCGAGAAGCCGCCTTGCATCGGATTCCGGCGATCGCATTTTCCCACTATCGCAATGGCAAGCAGGCCTACGACTGGGAGCGGGCCACGGCTTGGACGACGAAATTATTACTTGACTTGATGACGCGGCCCTACGAGCCGGGAACTTACTGGAATATCAATTTTCCGCATTTGTTGCCCGCTGCGCCGGAGCCGACGATCGTCTTTTGCGGCGCTTGCACCCAGCCGTTGCCTGTGGTGTTTGCAGTGAGTGGCGACCAACTGACGTACTGCGCGAAATACGGCGATCGGCAACGGGACGCCGATGCCGATGTCGCCGTCTGTCTCGGTGGGAATATCGCGGTGACGCAGTTACGGATTTAGCTGTGCTCGGTGAGCCAATTTGTCAGGTCAACCGCCGCCGCAAAATCAAGTAGTACATCACTGAGATGATCGAGTTGTGCCAGGGAGAGCGATCGAATTTGGACTTCGCGATCGGGGTCGATCGGGCCAACTCGCCGAGGTAACTGACGGAGTAGCAGATCGGCTTTCCCCCGAGCTTCGCCCTGAGCTTTTCCACGGGCCTCACCACGGGCCTCACCACGTAGAAGAATTTCGTTGTACCAGGGCGACTCTTCGAGAACGACCATATCCCACCTCAAAATCTGTTGAACAAGGGCACTGTCTAATACAAAGTTAGCAAAAAATCCGAGCAATGGTTCAAAGTCCGACATCCCGTCAGTTTGCCGCAGTTGGCGGGCCGCCTCTTGGAGCATTTCGGGCGTGTCGCCGCCCTGCATGATCGGCACAAAGGGCGTGAGGGCTTGCAGATCGGCCTCAAAGGCAGTGTGGGCATCGATCTCCCAAAGGTTAATAATCCGGTAGTCCTGATGGGCGTGGCAGCCGAGGAAGTTGGAGGAATAGTGGGGTTGGATGGTGATCGTTTTGGCGGGTGGGAGGAAATTGATCAGGACAGGGTAAACGGGTAGCTTGTAGCGTTCTTCACCCAATGCCGCATAGGCCCGAACCCGCCGGGGCAGATGGTCGTTATAGCGCAGTTGAAGTTCGTTGAGGATCATGAAGGGGCCATGGATCGGATGACTGGCCCGCATTAACACGTCACTTTCACGACTAATCCATTGGAATTCGGAATCGAGGACATCTTGGATTGTGATGTCGGCTTGTTGGGTGACCCATTTGGCCCAGGCGGCCGGATCGAGGTTAATCAGGCGTTTGCTGCCGATATCGGCTTTTTTGACCATGGCGATCGGGGATTGCAGGATATTCTATTTATCGTCGAATCCCGATCACAACGCATCTACCCATTGCCAGATGTCTTTTTGGCAACATCACACTTTAACAAGCATCACACCTCAGTAATCATCTTGCCATTGTCTTTAACGATCGCGACCACCGACGGTTTCGGCGCTTGATTCGGCTGATTGGCGGGGAAATTGGAGCCGATCGGGACTTGTCGCTGTTGTTTAAACTCACTCCCATCGGGCGCTTTCATCGTTACTTCGACGGTGGCCGATTGCATATCGCGGCGCGTCCCATTCGCATCACCAGGATGCTGCACGGCCAGGAAAAACGTCTTCTGATCCGCACTCAGAAATGGCCCCGTCAACTCCGATTCCATTGGCCCGATCGCGAATAAATGCGCCTTGCCTTGATTCGGCCCTTGACTCGGAATCATCCACAACCCGTCATTGCCGAAGGGATTTTGGCGATCGCCGCCCATGTCGGTGACGACCCAAATATTACTCGCATTGTCGATCAGCAAGTTATCGGGATTGGCAAAGCCTGCGCCGCCTTTGGCCGGATCGCCGCCCAAGGCCAGCATTTCCCACTTGAAGGTCATGGCCGCTGGCTCATTCCCGGCCTCGGTGACATGCATGATAAAGCCATGGGCATGGGGCGTTTCACCCTTGGGGCCTTGGAATACCGTTTTATCCGGCCCCTCACCGGCTTTGTCCGCTGTGCCGGAGGTGAAGGCGATGTAGAGGGAGCCGTCGGGGGCGACTTCAGTATCTTCGGGTCGGGCGGTGCAGGTGCCGCCGCAGGCAGTGGCCGCATTGTGGGCATCGATCAAAATCGCGCCTTGTTTTTCGACGGCATTGCCGCTGTACAGGTCGCCCAGGGTGGTGAATTGTTGGGCGAAGGCTTGGGCCTCGGCGTCGGTTTTAATTTGCTTTGCGCCGCCCTTGGGTCGATCGGGCAGCATGATCTGGCCACCGATCTGCTGGCTGGGCATCACGGGGTCGATCGGGGTGTCGGGCTTCAGGGCGATCCATTTGCCAGTGCCGTCGGGATTGAACTTAGCGACGTAGAGCATCCCGTCACTGAGCAATTTTGAATTGGTTTTCGCCGTTGGATCGGTGACGCTAGCTTTGCTGACAAATTTATAGATATGGCCGCCTTTACGATCGCAGCCGGAGTAGAAGGCGATCGGTTTGCCTGCCGTGACCCGCACACCGACCGCTTCATGGCGATAGCGTCCGAGCCAGGTGTGCTTTGTGCCATAGTCGTTGGGATTGGCGGGATCGACTTCGACAATCCAACCATATTTGTTGCCTGCCAAGCCCAGGACGTTGCCTTGGCCATTGATCCGATTTTTGCCAATACTAATCGGCACTTCCTTCGGCGCAAACGAAGTGCCATCGGCATAAACCGGATCGGGCACCTGACTTTGGAAATTCTCTTCGGCGGTGAGCACGGTGCCCCAGGGGGTTGTCCCACCCGCACAGTTCGCAAAGGTGCCGATGATTTTGTCGCCGAGTGGGTCGGTGTAGCCTTGACCGGATTTTTTGAGAAATACGTTGCGGGCGGGGCCAGTGCATTGGAGGTAATGGCCATCGTTCAGGCCCGAAATCCCGGTGATTCGCCGATCGGCGGGAGAATTTGTCCGCTCCCATTTGCCATCGGCGTTACGTTGAATGCTGATGATGCCCACGCCTTGGTCGGTTAACGCCGCTGCGCAGATCGTGGCGATCTGTTGCTTGAGTGGGTCGGTGGCTTTGAGGGAAAAGGCGTCGAGATCACGATCGCCGATTTTTTTCACCACTGCCGCGATCGGCAACTTTGTGCCAATGACTTGTTCGTAGCTTTCGAGCCAGGGTACGGCGCTGATGTATTCAAAGTTGATCGAGAGATAGCCTTGATTCGGCGCGGTTTCGACAAAGGAGAGATAGTCGTTGTTGAAGCCAAACCGGCCATCACCGATTTTGTCGCCCCAACTGCCAATCACTTGGTAGGAGTAGCCTTCGGGCAGTAGGAGTTTGTCCTGGACGGCGTACTGGGCGAGTTGCTTGACTTGCTCGGCGACGGCGATCGTCCCCGTTTCTAGGGGAAGTGGCCCTTGGACAGCGGCAAATCCGACACCAGCTAGCTTTTGGGCCAGGTCGGTGGCTGACAGGGCAGGCAAGCGGGAACTCTGACCCATGCAGGCGGGGAGCGTCGTTGTGCCGATCGCGGACCCCATGAACAGCAAAAACTCGCGGCGTTTCAGACTCATAACCGAATGACTCTCAATAATGCTGATCAGACTTGACCTAGCATACCCATTCAGCTTGATCAATGGGTTAAGGCCGATCGCGGCAGTCGCCTCAACAAACAGGGTAAAATCAAGCAAACTCTGCGGACAAACGGCTTTTGGTATGGATCAGCTCACAACTTTTATCCAAGCAATTTTTGACCAGCCGCCGGGGGCCTACAACCCGGCCAATCAAACCCCCAAGGGTTGGGTGATCTACTGCCTGCGCGATCGCGGCCTCCTGGTCGATCCGAATGTGAACAATGCCGACTTTGAAGTGCGATCGAAGGTGGGAACGGCGCGCTTCAAGGTGGCGACGGCGGGTCAGGAAATCGATGGGGCGATCACCTGGATTGTGGTGGATGCCGATGGTCAGCGGGCCAAGATTATTCCCGCCAATCCGACAGCTAATCCGACATGAATTCTTGGTAAAGCCCCCTGGTAATCCAAATTTGGTTATGCCAAGATTAAATCCAAGTGAGGAGCTTCATAAACTGCGCTGTGATTGGCTGAGTGCCTTATGAACTTCATTTTAAGCCTGTTGTCCGCTATGGCGATCGCTCAACCCACGCTGGCCCAACCCCGACTAGCCCAATCCACGCCACCCACTCAGGCGGCGACCCAAACGATTGCCCTCAAGCCCGCCGATGAACCAGGACAAGGTGCGATCGCCAGTCCGACCCCAGACTTTCGGCTGCTGGGCTACGGTTTATTCTTATTGCAGATTGGGCTAATCCCCTTGAAACTCGCCAAGGGGAATACGGTACAAACGATGACCGGCGATCGAGCGGAGACGATCGCGCCTGACTAACCCCTGATTAGCCTTCAAACTCCGGTTCGGGTTGCTTGACCGGTTCGGCGACAAAAGCTTGCGGTTGGTAATTCGCGGGCGGATCGACGGGTTCGGCAGGCGGCGACCAAGGATCGGCATCGGGTTGGTCGGAGTTGGGAGCCGATTCACGGGGCGGCGCTTCGTCCACTTCAGCATACTCGACATCCTGGTAGCCCGCATCGTGGGGGGCTGGAGCATAGGGTTCGGGGTAGCGATCCTGGGATTCATTGTAGTTGTCTGTCCAGTCGTCCGGATCCTGCTGCTGGCGCATGCGTTGCTGGGCGGGGGGCTGGGGCGGACGCAGCTCGATCCGCTCGGGTTCACGTTCCCAGTTGTCTTCGTCCCAGGTTTCGGCGATGTCATCGCGATCGGGGGTGCGTTGGGCGGGGGCTTGCATCGGCACACGGGTGGCGGAGGGCAACTGGTTTTCGGGGCGAATGATCGGCGGTGGCTGGAAGGCGTTGTCTTTCTCCCAGGGGGCACCACCGATGCCGACCTGTTCGAGGAAACCCACGGTGAGCTGGGTGAGGCGCTCTTCGGCTCCTTCGTAGACAATCAGCCGATCGGGGCCGCTGCTGACAATTTCTTCGATCGGCAATTCGTAGGTGCTGAGGACGCGATCGGGGATCAGCGGATAGCCAAAGGTGGCGATCGTCAGGCTAGCTAGTTTCCCGGTATCGACGTCAAACTTAAAGCCGCGCACCTTGCCCAGGACTTCGCCCGTTTCGGTAATCACTTCGCAGTTGATCAGGCTGTTGTAGCGATCGGTGTCGATCGTCGCGATCGCATCGTCATTTTCCACCAGGATCACATCACCGATCTGCCGCACGCTGTCCAGCAGCATTTCCTGCGACGTGCCATAGAACAAGCTGGGACGAAGACTCATCGCCACCACTTCCTGGCGATCCACATCGACCCAAAGCTGACTGATCACGCCCAATCGCTTACCCGTGGCACGGGTGATCACCTGGGTTCCTAGAAGGTCGGCGCGCTGACGATACTCTGCACTCATTCTCGGTGGCAATCCTCGATGGTTGGACTCAAGTTCGAAATCTGCTCCAGTCTATCAAACTGTGTTCTGGGTGGCGCAGATCGACGGGTGTGGGTTGCCGATTATGCCGCGTGGCGCACAATCAAGGACGCTGGATCCGAATGCGCCAGACCACGCCGCAGGCGACGACGAGCAAGGGGGTCAGCCAGTTTCCGGTGCGACTATAGAGGGTTTGGGTGCGGCGTCGATAGATTTGGGCACTGTGGCGGACGAACTGGTGGGCGGGAGCTTGCCAGAGGATTTGGCCGTGGGGATTGATGATGCCGGAGTAGCCCGTATTCGTGGCGCGGATCGTCCAGCGATCGAACTCGATCGCCCGCATCAAATCGTGGGCCTGGTGCTGGGCCATCAGCACCTCACTGTAGGGATCCAGATTCGAAGCAGTGATGATCAGATTCGCGCCCTGTTGGATTTGGGCTTGGAATAAATTGGGGAAGGCCGATTCGTAGCAAATCCCGATCGCCGCCCGCCCAAAGCCCGTTTCAAACGTTTGATCCCCTGCGCCTGGCCACAGGTAACTGCGCAGGGGGGAAAGCCGCCCAATCACGTTGCCCAACACCGACTCAAAGGGGATCGATTCACCCAATGGCACTAGCTTCACTTTGTCGTAGTGGCTGATGATGTCGCCATCGCCATTCAGCGCAAACAGCCGTTGGGTGGAGCGGCGCTGCCCGTCGGTGTCGAGGGCTTGCCCGAAGCTGCCGAGCCAGAGCGGCACCTGCGCCTCGGCGATCGCCCGGCGCAGCAATGGCGGCGGTTGGGTCACCCAGTCAAAGGGCAATGCGCCTTCCGGGGTGAGGATGGCATCGACGCCCTGCTGGGCCAGGTCGCGATAGCCGATCGTGTAGTTGCGGATCGCCTGCTGGATGCCGTCACTGGAAAGTTTGATCCGGGTGGGGACGTTGCCTTGGATAATCCCGACATTCAAGGCTTCGGCGGTGGCATCGTTGAGCGGCTGGGAGTAGAGGATCGCCCCAATGCCATGGCTGACTAGGAATAATCCCAGCGCGGCCCAGAGTCGGGGGCCATTCACCGATCGGGCCAGGCCCCCCAACCGGAGCGGCCACTTGAACCACATGGGCCGCAGCGTCTCCGCCAGCAGTCCATTCACCGCCACGATCGCGGCGCTGACAGTGAGATTGCCCGAGAGCTGGCCTAAATGCAGAATCCAGAGATTGCCGGGACTTTGGGTGTAGGCGAGGGCCGTCCAGTCCAGGGGCGTCAAGGCCCGTCCGGCCTCGATCGCGCACCAGAGCGCCGTGCCCGCCAAAATCCGCTCGATCGTCCCCAGGGCCGTGCGTTGATTCAGCCATTGCAGTCCCAGTCCCCAAAGCAGCACCGAACCGACGCCCCAAAGGGTAATGAAGCTCCAGGCAAAGGCGACGATCGCCACACTGCCAAGCCAGGGAATGCCCATCCAAGTGAGGGGATGCAGGCCCGTAATCCAGCGCAGGGACAGGCCGTGGTAGGCGATGCTCCAGAGGATCAGTGGGAGCGCGGTGGCTTGCCAGGTGGACGATCGGGGTGGGGTTTCGGGGGCGATCACCGATGGCCCCGTCGGCGCGGGGAAGACCACCCACCACAGCGGGATCAAGCCCACCCAGGCCAGTCCCCACCAATTCAGCGGCGCGGGCGTCAGGCTCATCAACAAACCCCCGATCGCGCCCGCTAAGGATCGACGCCAGGTGATGGTCATGAAATCGTGCGCTCCATCCGATGCAATCCCCCCGCGTCGGTCAGTCGCTCAAACCGATCGCTGGTTTTGCTACAGGTGATTTGGTAATTCTGATGGGTCAGCCAGCGCTTGCCGTGGCGATTGTTGTAGGTGACATCGAAGCTCACCGATCGGCAGTTCTGTTCCTGGGCTAGGGCTTCGGTATCTTGCAGCAACGCCTTACCCAATCCCTTGTGCCGCCAATCGGGCAAAATACTCAGACTCAAAACATGGAAGGCATCGGCGGCCACGTCTTGCTTAATCCGACTCATATCGGCCAAATGCACCAAAATCCGGGGCACGCGCTGGAGCGGCAAAATGTGCGCCATCACGGGTTGGACACGGGCTTCGGCATGGCGTTTGACCGCGCCGGAGTAGCCCAGCATCAGGCCCGCTGGTTGTTGATCGACTTCGATCACTTGGGTATGTTCGTAGCTAAAGGCATGATCGGGCACCACAAACGCCTGACGCAACACTGCCTGCGCCTCATCCGATTTCAGCGCAAAGATATAGCTAAAGACCCCGGGTCCCGCCGCAAAAATCAAATCCGTCGCCCAGTCCACGTCATCGACCGTGGCCGCACGCATACTCAAACTCTCAACCGGAAACTGCAAACTCATAGCCAACCATTCAAGCGATCAAAAACGGGGGCGTCACTGGATTTAACAGTAACACCCCCGATCGACGAAAACGCGGATTGCGGTGAGTTTTTACACCGCAATTCACCCCATCAAGCCATGGGTCTAGGCATTGCCTGCCACTTGGGCGGCCACTTCAGCGGCGAAGTCCGTGGCTTCCACTTCAATCCCATCACCCAGGATGAAGCGGGTGAACCGCCGCACTTGGATGTTCTCACCCAAGGCCGCGACTTGCTGTTTGACCAGTTCGCCGACGGTGATGTTTTGGTCTTTGATGTAGGGCTGATCGAGCAAGCACATTTCCTTCAGGCGCTTTTCGATCCGACCCGCAACGATCTTCTCTTTGATCTCTTCCTTCTTACCGCTGAGATCGTCTTTGCCCATCTCGATCGAGGTTTCGTAGGCGGCGATGTCGGCGGGGATCTCTTCGAGCCGGACGTAGTCCACGTTGGGGCAAGCGGCGATCTGCATCGCAATGTTGTTCACCAATGCCTTGAAGGCTTCGTTTCGGGCGACAAAGTCGGTCTGACAGTTGACTTCGACTAAGACCCCGATGCGGCCACCCGTATGGATATACTGACCAACCAAGCCTTCCGACGCGACTTTGCCCGCTTTTTTGTCGGCGTTGGCGATGCCTTTTTTGCGCAGCCAATCCACCGATAGCTCAATGTTGCCGTCGTTTTCGACCAGCGCCTTCTTGCAGTCCATCATCCCCGCGCCCGTCTTCTCGCGCAGTTCCTTCACTGCCTTTGCGGAAATATCAGCCATGATTGTTTTCCTCAATCGTTAAAATTCTGTGGTTATTCCTAAACAAACAACTTCAAGGCATCCAGTGTGAGCGACCGAATGCCTTGAAGTCATCGAATCCGATCGGTCTAATTCAGCCGCCGCCCAATCAGGCCAAGGCCAACTTATGCCAACAAACTACGCTTCGGCTTCGGGGTCTTCTTCCGGCGTATCGTCGTATTCCATGTCAGCCACCGCACCCATGAAGTCCACGCCCTCGGGAACGACGGGAGCCACTTCACCATGACGACCTTCATAGATCGCGTCGGCTAACCGACCCACGAGCAGTTTGATCGATCGGATAGCGTCATCATTGGCCGGAATCGGCACATCCACCACGTCGGGATCGCAGTTGGTATCCAACAGCGCGACGATCGGGATCCCCAGCTTTTGGCATTCGGCAACGGCGTTGTATTCCCGGCGTTGATCGACCATGATCACCACGTCGGGGATCTTGCGCATGTTCTTGATGCCGCCCAGATATTTCTGGAGCTTTTCCATTTCCCGGCGGAGCATGGAGGCTTCTTTTTTGGGCAAGAGATCGAGGGCACCCGTAGCATCGCGGCGTTCGAGATCCTTCAGCCGCTCAGCGCGGGTTTTGATCGTGGCCCAGTTGGTCAGCATGCCACCCAACCAGCGCTGGTTGATGTAGTAGCTACCGCAACGGCTGGCTTCTTGGGCGATGATGCCAGCGGCTTGCCGCTTGGTGCCGACGAACAGGAATTTTTTACCGGATTCGGCTTGGGCCCGCACAAAATTGAAGGCGGCATCCATCAGTTGGGCGGTCTGCACCAAGTCAATGATATGCACCCCGTTGCGCGAGGTAAAGATGTAGCGATCCATCTTGGGATTCCAACGGCGGGTCTGGTGACCAAAGTGCACACCAGATTCCAACAATTGCGCCAAAGTAACGACTGGCATTGATTTTTCTCCTTTTCGGGTTAATCCTCCATCCAGGTGTACCTGCCGGATGAATTGATTCGTGAACACGCATCGAGGAAGACATAGAAGTGTTCATTCCCAGCCGCTCCGGCACAATCCATTGAGTTCCGTCCAAGCACCCGAAATCCCAGATGTGTGAATTTTTGACAGCTTGACTAGTTTAACACCGATCAGGAAATTCCCGATCAACCCTTGTAGTGAATCGATATGCGCAAATTACGACGATTCAAACCCCGGCGATTCAAACCGCGCAAACGCTGGGGCCTGGTTTTACTGGGTTTATTCGCATGGTATTTGGTGATTTCGGTGTGGCAAGCGCCGATCGTCCGCCCGGCCGTTGATCCCAATGGCCCCTTGCGCGGTGTGTGGATGACCCATTTAGGTGCGGCATTGATGTTTCAGACCACCCAACTGGATGAAACGATCGCCCAGCTGGCCCAACAGAAAGTGAATACGCTCTATCCGGCGGTGTGGAATCAAGGCCATACTTTGCATTCAAGTGCAGTCATGGCGGCGGCGGGGGACGCCCAAAAGCGTAATCCCTGGCTCTATCTGCCGTTTGTCCCGCAGCCGGATCTGCTGACGCATCTCGCCCAGCAAACCCATCGCCAGCATTTACGGCTGATTCCCTGGTTCGAATATGGCTTGATGATCCCCACCGATGCCACGATTGTCCGGCAACATCCCGATTGGCTGACCCTGACCCGATCGGGCCAGACCGTTATCACCCCCCAAGCCCCCAGCCAACATCCGATTGGCCAGCTCCGACGGGCGGTAATTGGCCAGGATCAGGCTTGGCTCAATCCGTTCCATCCGGAGGTTCAGCAGTTTCTGGTGGCGCTGATCACGGAAGTGGTGCAGCGATATGACGTTGATGGGATACAACTCGACGATCATTTTGGCTTGCCGATCGAATTTGGCTACGATGCTTACACTGTGGAGTTATACCAAGCCAGCCACCAGGGAAAAGCGCCCCCGAGCAATCCTGCCGATCCAGATTGGGTGAAGTGGCGGGCCGCTCGGCTGACGGATCTAATGGGCCAGATTGTCCGATCGGTGAAGCAGGCCAAACCTCGGGCCGTGATTTCGTTGTCGCCGAATTTGCCGGAATTTGCCTATCGCACCAGCCTCCAGGATTGGCTGGAATGGGTGCGGCAAGGCTGGCTCGATGAGGTGGTTTTGCAGGTTTATCGTCCCGATATTGCCAGTTTCAGAGCGGTGCTCGATCGGCCCGATTTGCAAAAAATCGGTCAGCAAGTACCGTTGAGTATTGGGTTGTATACCGGGCCATGGCTGAAGGGTAAACCCCGATCGCAGGTGCAGCAGGAGATCCAGGCGGTGCAGCAGCGGCCCTATGCGGGCGTGGCGTTTTTCTGTTGGGAATCGACGTTTTGGGGCCAGCAGTTAGCCAGCAAATAAGCCAATGATCCGGCTGAACGCGTTGATGACTAAAAGTGTGAGTCCGATCGCCATGGCAAAAATCAAGCCCAAGGCAATCAGCACCAAGACGACAAAGCCGCGATCGGCCGCAGTTTGCTCCTGGGGATTGTCGAGGTGGGCTTCGAGCAGGCGGATATTTTTGCTGTTGGATTTCCAGAAGAAGTCGAAGACATCACCGAGGAAGGGGACGGCTCCCACGACGGCATCGATCGCCACGTTGGTCAGCATCCGCAGCAGGGTTTCCTTCGGCAGTTTGAAGCGCAGACTTTCGACCAGGATGTAAGCCGACATGACAAAACCCACGGAGTCGCCGCCGCCCGTCAATAGGCCGATGATCGGGTCGAGTCCAATTTTTTTGTCAGTGCCGGGGACGGCGATGATGCCTTCGAGCAGTTTGCCGACCATGCGAATGCGTTTGAGGGCGGCAGTATCGGATTTGGAGGATGGGGCTTGCGTCTTCATACGGCAGATGTTTCAACAGGTATCAGCAGCATAAGCGAGTCGATCGCTTTTGAGAAGCCTGGAAGACCCGATCGCGCCCAAAAAACTTCGACTCAAAAACTTAGAGCGTTTGCAGCCATTGGTTCAGGTCGTCGATCGACGGCAACTTGAGCAACGCGATCGCCAGGGCTTCCAACTGCTCCAGGGAAAGCGCGGTGATTTGCCCTTGGGTTGATTCTGGTAAATCCCCAAACTTTTCGCTCAGGAGCAGGGCCACAAGCGATCGGTGGCCTTCCTCGCGACCGATCCGGCGGCCAATCCGTTCAACACTTGTAATGTAGGGCATGGTACGTTCCGCTTCATAGGTTTGCAAATCTTGCCAAAACTCGTCTTCGAGCGCTTCGGGGAGCTTCAACAACCAGTCGATGAAGTGAAACAGATTCACCACATCGTCCTGATTATAACCCGACTCATAAAGCCGTCGGATGAGCCACAGCTTCCAGACTTTGCGGGCGGCTTTGTCCTGTTTGGTTTCCTGCATCTTCAGGTGGGCCATGACGACGCAGGCAAAGGGATTGGTGCTGGCTTCCAGGTCGGCCCAACGGGTTTTGTAGTCGAGCAGTTTGACGGTGCCGAACCGGAAGACTAAATCGGTTTCGGGCTGGGAAAACGTATATTGCGAGGGTCGCCAGCGGGGGTTCGCATCGCAGAGGATGGCGAGGCTTGTGGCCGGTTGGCGAAAGTAGTCAAAGATGCGCAGGGCATAGACAAACATCCGTTCGGCAAAGCCCGCTTCCGGTGAGGCTTGGATTTCGATGTGCAGCAGCAGAATCAATGGTTTGCCGCGTTTGCGTTGGAGCTGTACCAATTGATCCGCGAAACGTCGCCCCGTTTTCGCATCGGGGGCAATTTGCCGAAATTCTTTATCCAGGAATACTGGCGGCACGCTCCAATCAATGGCATCGGCGATCGTCGGGAAGAAGAACGCCATGGCTTCTGGGAGATACTGCCGCAGAATTTGCTTCCAGGGCGAATCTTGTTCGTCTTTTGGCGATATTGCAGTGGCGGTCATAGGCGATCAGGTACAATTCAGATAGTACGATCGTCTCATCTCTACCGCTGATCGACCTCTATCCAGAGAGCGATTTGCCATCCCCATTGGGACAGAATTTACCGCTCAACGCCGTAGGGCAAGGCCGCATTCACCAGCGCTACCAATGGCCCCATCTGCTCCTGGCCATTGGTGGCTAAGTCGCTGTAGCAGAGGCAAATCCGCTCGGTGGATCGGCCCAGCAAATCCTGCAAAATTCGTTCTAATCGGGCCTGGTTCATGGCTTCTTGGTTGTCCACTGTCCAGGGTTCGCCGGAGTAGCTTTGGAGGAAGAATGGCGCACCAAAGAGGGAATCGATCCCACTCAGCCATCGACTGGCTCCAGCGTCAAACCAAAATTGCCAGCGATGATGTCGCCGACTCGATCGGTATTGGAATACGGTAGCTAAGGTGACGGCGGCGGGTCGGACGATTGGCTGAAACGGCAGGGGATTGGCGGTGACGGTGCCGTTGCGGAGCAGTTGGATAAAACTGGCGACGGTGGCCCTGTGATCGGCGGGAGTCTGATCCAAGGTTTGGAGCCGATCGTGGAGTTCCCAGTAATGTTGGGCGGTTTCCATGATTTCGCGCAGGACGGACAGTTGTTCGAAGCTGAGGTTTTGGGTGGCCCCGATCGGCCCCATGGCGTTGAAGAAAAATTGCTGGATCACTTGATCGATCGTGACGAGCGGTTGCACGGCCTCAGCGGTGCGGCGTTCGAGTATCCACTGACGCAGGGATTCATAAGTCTCACAAATCTGGCTACCCAACCGATCCCAGCGAGCAAAGCTCTGGGCCGCCAGCAATTGGGGCGCAGCCACATCGGGTTCAAAGCAATGGTCGGCAATCAGTCCGGCCCGCACCGGGTCGATCGTTCCCTGAGTCAGGGTCACTAACATCTCCGCCACGCCGTCCCGTTGCACCAATCGGCCCAAGTGCGGATAGATCAATGCCAGCATCGTCAAGACCGATCGGGTCAGGGGCGAACTGGTGAGGGGCCGTTGGTCATTCAGCAATTCGACGCCGATCCCCTGTTTGCTCAGAATTTCAGTCAAGGCATAGCGCGAAATCGGATCCAAACCTGGCCCGATGATGGCGATTTCCTCGGGTTTGACTGATCCGGCTTGGACGGCGGCGATGATCGTCTCGGCGGTTTTGCGGATCAATTGGGCGCGGCTGGTGGTTTGCAGCGTTTGGATCGCGGCGGGGAGGGGATTGAGGGTCATGGGATGATTGACGAGGGCCAAGACCTGGGCGCTCAAGTCATCGGCGATCGACCGATCGACCAAGGGTTCCAGCTCGACAACTTCGCATTCATGTCGCAAATCGGCCATGTAATCGGGATCGGCTCCCAGCCCCAGCCGCACAGCTCCAGCGGGATTGAAGGTAAAGACCGCTTGCCCGCCCCGATCGAGAAATACCTCAAATAACGATCGGGTAATCGCCGGATATTCATCGACGTTGTCGGCCAGGATGACTTGATAGCGCTCACTGAGCAATTTCAAATAGGTCGGATCGGCCAGGAGGTATTGGCCATAGAGATCGACGATGACGGAGTAGGTGAGCAAACCCCGATCGAGGCACCATTGTCGCCAGTCGAGCAACATCTGGGCGATCGTGTCGTAGGACAATGGCAGCTCGGGACTGGTGGAACCGATCGCTTGGCGCAACAGATCAGGGAGGTATTTGATCGGTTGATGACTGAGGGTGATCAGTTGCATCAGGTCGAGGATTTGGCGGACGAAGCGGGCAATGCGGGGGGCGGCCCAACCGTCAATCGTCGCGAGTTGCGGCTGCCACAGGCGGGTGGCGAGTTCTTGTTCGGTTTCGGGCCGCAGGCGGAGCGGAAACTGGGCCGTCAGATTCAGTTGCTCGACGAGTAAGGCCCAAAACAGCGTGACTTCATCTTCCAGAAAACCCAGCGGTGTCGTGTGGCGGAACGGCACCTGCGCTTGGGAAACCAGGGTGAGGTGATCCTGCAAGGCCGATCGATTGCCGCTGACGGCGGAAAGTACCAGCACACCGGGCGGGCCCGATCGGGCATCGGCGGCGATCGCCGCCTGACCCGATTGGGCGGCCCATTGCTCAAACCACTGGACGAGTCGCGTCGTTTTGCCACTGCGAGTTGCGCCCTGAATCCAAATTCCTGCGGTGCTTGCCATTGCGTCTGATCGGCCAGTTTTGGCGTTCGAAAAATCGTCCAGCGGTGCTATCGGCTCTAGGTTAACGCTGGAACAGCGGAATGGAAATATTTAATTCTGCTTCAGGCGGGTGGCGTAATCCTATAATGCACAACATATTGGCTGATCCGAACCTATTACTATGTCTATCTTGGCGCGCTTGCGGAGTTTTATTCAACGATCGGAGCGATGGTACCTGACCACGCCCGATCGGGCTTTAGATGAAGCCTACGATGCCGCTTTGGCGATTCGGGCGATCGAGGAGCAGCATTTTAAGGGCGCAAAAATCGAGGTGCGGGCGGGCGGCTATAGTGCCAATTCGGTGTCGTACTTTGAAGCCGAGCTGCGCAAAAACCTCAAAATCATTCGAATGCGCTTGACCGAGTTCCGGGCCAGTCGCACCACGGTGGATGTGACCAATCCCAGTGCCTCGCTCTACCAAAACCTCGAACTGGCCGAAGATACCTACACGAATCCGGTGAATGGCCGCTATCTGCCGCCCGCTGGCGATCGGGTGGCAATCACGCTAGAAAAACTCAAGTTCATCGACGATGTTCAACTGCGCTACGAACCCCAGCGGGTGCGTCCCGTCAAGAACCAACTGATCCCGGTTGAACCGAATCCCACGGGCCTGATCAACACCAACCGCCAAAGTCAACTCGACGCACCCACCCGCAACCTCCTAGAGAAGCAGACCCGGATTGCGGCCAATGCCTCGAAGGTGAAAAAAAATGCCGATTTGGAGTCGATTACCGATAAGACGGGCGTCTTGCCCCGATCGATCCTCGGCACCCTAAGTCGTTTGCAACGGGATCTCAATCCCCGATCGGCGGTGGAAGCGGCCCAAAACCAACGGGTAAACTACGCCAAGACATTTATTTCAGTGCGGTTTGTGCTGTTGTTGGTGAGTTTGACGCTGTTGTCGCAGTTGAGCATGCGCTATTTGGTCTTAGACAATCAATTGCCGATCGGGAAGTGGATTTCGTCCCAGTTTGGGATTGAGAAAAGCGACAAAATGTTTCTGAATCACGAATTGGAGGAAAAGGCCTTTCGGGAGATGGCGCAGTTTGAGGAGAAATTGCGGTTTGGTAACTTGTTGAATGAAGCGATGCACCGCGAACCCGTTTCCAAGGCCGAAATTGAGGTGCAGATGCGCGATCGGGTCGCCGAACTGGCCGCCGAGTCGCGGGATTCCAGCGCCAATGCGGTGAAGAACTGGATTGCCGATTTGACCGGATTGATCGTGTTCTGTGTGATTTTGGTGAATAGCGGTCGCGAAGTCGAAATTCTCAAGTCGTTTCTGAATGAGTTGGTTTATGGGCTGAGCGATAGCGCCAAGGCCTTTGTGATCATTTTGCTGACGGATGTCTTCGTTGGGTTCCACTCGCCCCACGGATGGGAGGTGCTACTCGAAGGTGTCTCAAGTCACCTGGGCTTGCCTGCCAGTCGGAATTTTATTTTCCTATTTATTGCCACCTTCCCCGTGATTCTCGACACGATCTTTAAGTATTGGATTTTCCGTTATCTTAATCGTGTGTCGCCTTCGGCGGTGGCGACTTACAAGGAAATGAATGAGTAGAGTGGGCAGTGCCCACAGCCGCCAGCCAATCGCCCATCTCAGTAATTATCCGTAGACCAAAAAACAAGCCAGTATAAATGCGGGTTTCCCGATCGGGTAAAGCGATCATAATACGTCAAACTTTTTCCTGACGTATTAGGTAACTCCGTTGAGACAGCAGCTTCGTTCCCAGCCACCCGCCCGTCGTCCCGCCGCACCCGCCACCCGGAAGCGCACCGCCGCGCCTGCCCGTCCGCGCCCCAAACCGCGACGATCGATTTGGGGGTGGTGGCTGGTGGTGGCGATCGGGCTGGGGTTTGGTACGGGTTCGGCGGCTTCCGTGGCGATGTCGCTGATGCCGTTGCACAAAGGTCTACGGCCTGCCATGCCCGCCAAAACCAAAATCCCGATGCAGTTGAGCCGCCCCGTGAATGTCTTGGTCATGGGCGTCGATCGCACGGGCACGGACAAGCAAGGCCTGAATGGCAATAGCGACACGATGCTGCTGGTGCAGTTTCAGCCACCGATGGGCAAGGTCGAGTCGGGGAAGGTGCAGGCGTTGTCATTGCCCCGCGATACGTTGGTAGAGATTCCGGGCTATGGCCGGGACAAGCTGAATGCGGCCAATGTCTATGGCGGCCCGGCCCTGGCGGCCCAGACGGTGAGCCAGTTGTTTGACGGGGAAGTGAACTTCGATCGGTATGTGCGGATCGATACCCAGGGATTAATCGAATTGGTTGATGCGTTGGGTGGGGTGGAGGTGAATATTGCCAAGTCGATGCATTATCGCGATCGCACCCAGAACTTGACGATCGACTTTGAACCCGGCAAACAGCGACTTCAAGGCCAGAAGTTGCAGGAATATCTCCGCTTCCGGAATGACGAGCTGGGCGATATTGGCCGCGTGCAGCGGCAGCAAGCGGTGTTGAAGCAACTGAAAGCGCAATTGCTCCATCCGGCGACGATTCTGCGGATGCCACAGATCTTGCATGTGGCCCAACAGAATTTGGATACGAATCTGTCGATGGCCGAGATTCTGGCATTGCTGGGTTTCATGCAGTCCAACCAGGGCTTTAAGCTGCAAACGACGATGTTGCCGGGACGCTTCAGTCGGCCGGGGGAATACAAGCGCAGTTATTGGGTGCCCGATCGGGCGGAGATTCAGCAGTTACAACAAAGCTTCCAGTAAATATTGGCGCAACCAGAGCCATAAAAAGCGTCCCCCATCTCTGATAGAATCGTTAACTCTGTCGGCACCACTTGACAGCGCTTGACAGCAAAAATCATCATCAAACCGCTTGCGGACTTTGTAAGGAGCGATCCCACTATGGCGCGGATGTACTACGACGGGGATGCCAACCTCGATTTAATCAAATCAAAAACTGTGGCAATCATTGGCTACGGTTCACAGGGTCACGCCCATGCCGAGAATCTGCATGACAGCGGCATCAAGGTAATTGTGGGACTTTATCCGGGCAGTAAGTCCGCTGAGAAAGCCAAGGCGGCGGGTCTCGAAGTCTATAGCGTCGCCGAAGCCAGCCAAAAGGCCGACTTCATCATGATCCTGCTACCGGACGAAGTCCAAAAGACGATCTACGACAGCGAAATCAAGCCGAACTTGAGTGCGGGCAAAGTCCTCGCCTTCGCCCACGGTTTCAACATCAACTACGGCCAAATCGTGCCGCCCGCTGATGTGGATGTGGTGATGATTGCGCCAAAAGGGCCAGGTCACTTGGTGCGACGCACCTACACCCAAGGCCAAGGCGTTCCGGCGCTGTTTGCCGTCTATCAAGATGCTTCGGGTCAGGCCCGCGATCGGGCGATGGCCTACGCGAAGGGCATTGGCGGTACGCGCGGTGGGATCTTGGAAACCAACTTCCGCGAAGAAACTGAGACTGACTTGTTCGGTGAGCAAGTCGTACTTTGCGGCGGCTTGAGCGCGCTGATCAAAGCCGGGTTTGAAACCTTGGTGGAAGCGGGTTATCAGCCAGAGCTGGCGTACTTTGAATGCTGCCACGAAGTCAAACTGATCGTCGATTTGATCGTCGAAGGCGGTTTGGCGACGATGCGCGACAGTATCTCCAACACGGCGGAATACGGCGATTTGACGCGGGGCCCCCGGATCGTCACCGAGGAAACCAAGAAGGAGATGAAGCAGATCCTCAGCGAAATTCAGTCGGGCCAATTCGCCCGCGAATTTATCTTGGAAAACCAATCGGGCAAACCTGGCTTCATCGCCATGCGTCGCCGCGAAGCGGAGCACCCGATCGAAACCGTGGGCAAAGACCTGCGATCGATGTTTAGCTGGATGAAGAAGGTGTAGCAGGGAATAGACTCTGACAATTCAGGCGTTGCGTTGCCCTGCGGGACAACACATCCTACGGTAAATAAAACCGTGGGTGATCGATGATACGATCGCCCACGGTTGGTTTTTATTTCTTTCCGCCTTCCATCCGTTCCACCGCATCTTCTGTGCGCTGATGGGGACTGGCTTTGGTTTTCCAACCGGGCATAATTTTAATCATCATGGCATTCAATTGGAGGCGGGTTTGGTAGCTGTACTTACCCGCTGCGCCGGGGAGGAAGGCATCCCCAAAACCAATGTAAGCGATCGCCAATAACGCCACAATACCGAATGGAAAACGTTTCTGAACTGCTAATTTGGCCATGATTTTCCCCTGGAAGAATCGGATATGGTTCCGGCTCGTGTCATCGATGGTCTGCGACCGACGGTCGGTCAGCGACAACATGCCGCTGAAATCGCGCTCGATAATCCTCAATTCCCTCCTTCTAGGATAGCTCAGGATTAATCAGCGGATCCAGGTGATTAAATTGTCTTGGCCAAATGGCTGAATCCGGTTGGACGATGTTCGAAAAGTCTGACGGCTTGTAGCAAATGTCACGATCCCCCTAAATCCCCCTTAAAAAGGGGGACTTTGAATCCGGTTCCCCCCTTTTTAAGGGGGGCTAGGGGGATCGTTGAGTGCTGAATCGAACAGTCAATGCCTTTAAAACATCCGGTTACGGCGCAACGAAATTCACCAGCTTGCCAGGAACGACGATCGTCTTCTTAATCTCCTTGCCTGCGAGATAACGCTGGGCCACTTCGGAATTTTTCGCTAGGGCTTCGATTTCGTCTTTGGTGGAACTGGCGGGCACCGCGATCGTGCCACGGGTTTTGCCCATGATTTGGATGACGATCGTCATTTCGTCGGCCACCAAGGCGGCAGGTTCGAAGGTGGGGAAGCTGGCGGTGTGGATGGAGCCGGAGTTGCCGATCGTCTGCCACAGTTCTTCGGCGATGTGCGGCGCAAATGGGGCCAGCAGCAACAACAAGGTTTGAATCCCTTCGCTGTAGACCACGGAGGATTTGTCGCTGAAGTCGGTCAGGGCGTTGTTCAGTTTCATCAGCTCCGAAATGGCGGTGTTGAACTGGTAATCGTCGGTGAGATCTTCGGTGATTTCTTTGATTGCGGTGTGGATCGATCGGCGCAGGTCTTTCTCCGCTTTGCTAGGATTCGCGGGCTGGCTGAACTTCGCGTTGCTGCCTTTGATGCCGGATTCGGTGACCGATCGCCACACCCGACTGAGGAACCGCGCCTGCCCTTCCACGTCCGCATCATCCCACTCCAAATCCTTCTCCGGCGGGGCTTTGAATAGGATGAACATGCGGGCGGTGTCCGCGCCATGCTTTTCGATCACGTCGCTGGGGGCGATGCCGTTGTACTTCGACTTCGACATTTTTTCGTAGACCAATACCAGGGGATCGCCTGTGACGGGATCGGTGGGATTGTCGAAATCCCGAATGTCTTGGGCTTGAACGTATTTGTCGGTCTTGGGGTTTTTGTAGGTTTTGCCCTGCACCATGCCCTGGGTGAGCAGGCGTTTGAATGGCTCATCGCATTTGAGGAGGCCCCGATCGCGCACGACTTTGGTAAAGAACCGCGAATACAACAAGTGCAAAATCGCGTGCTCAATGCCGCCAACGTACTGATCCACGGGCATCCAGTCGTTGCCGACGGTGGGATCGAAGACGGCATCATCATTCTGAGCATCGGGATAGCGCATGAAATACCAGGAGGAACACATGAAGGTGTCCATCGTGTCGGTTTCGCGCTTGGCGGGTTTGCCGCAGCTGGGGCAGTCGGTGTTGACCCAGGAATCGAGCTTCGCAAGGGGCGAACCTTTGCCGGAGAATTCCACATCTTCGGGCAGTTGGACGGGCAGTTGGTCATTGGGTACGGGCACGGCACCGCAGTCGGGACAATGGACGATCGGGATTGGACAGCCCCAATAGCGTTGGCGGGAAATCAGCCAATCGCGCAACCGATAGTTCACCGTGCCTTTGCCGCGTCCTTGGGCTTCGAGCCATTGCACTGCTGCGCCGACGCTTTGGCCTGCGGCTTTGCCAGCGTCAATCCCATCGAGCGGGCCAGAATTGGCCATCTTGCCGCTGCCTGCCCAGGCGGTGGTCATGGTCTTGCCGTCGAGGGTTTCGCCGTCGGGCTGGACGACCACTTGAATGTCTAAACCGAACTTCCGCGCAAACTCAAAGTCCCGCTGGTCATGGGCCGGAACGGCCATGATCGCCCCGGTGCCGTAGTCCATCATCACGTAGTCGGCAATCCAGATGGGGATTTTGGCGTCATTCACCGGGTTAATCGCGTAAGCGCCTGTCCAAACGCCCGTCTTCTCTTTGCCTTCCGCCGTCCGATCGACTTCGCTCTTCGCCGCCGAAACTTCCTGGTAAGCTTTGATGTCCAACCCTTGGGCCGCTGTGGTTAATTTCTCCACCAACGGATGCTCCGGCGAAATCACCATGAAACTTGCGCCCCACAGGGTATCCGGGCGAGTGGTGTAGACGACCAAATCATCGCCCGCCTCGGTTTTGAAGGTGACATGTGCTCCGGTGGATTTGCCAATCCAGTTGGCTTGCATCGTCCGCACGCGCTCGGGCCAGCCATCCAATTGATCCAAATCTTGCAACAATTGCTCGGCGTAGTCGGTGATCTTCAAGAACCACTGACGCAGGAGTTTGCGTTCGACTTTGGCACCCGATCGCCAGGATTTGCCGTCGCTATCGACCTGCTCATTCGCCAAAACGGTTTGGTCAATGGGATCCCAGTTGACCACCGCTTCCTTCTGGTAGGCCAACCCCGCCTCACGAAATTGTAAAAACAACCACTGCGTCCACTTGTAATAGTTGGGCGAACAAGTGGCGATCTCTTTATCCCAATCGAAGGAAATGCCCAGTTGGTCGAGCTGCTGCCGCATTTGGGCGATATTTGAGTAAGTCCATTTGGCGGGATGGATGTTGCGCTCGATCGCGGCATTTTCCGCAGGCAAACCAAAGGCATCCCACCCCATCGGATTCAGGACGCGGAATCCCTGCATCCGTTTCAGCCGCGCAATCACATCGACGATCGTGTAAACCCGCACGTGACCCATGTGCAAATTCCCCGACGGATAGGGAAACATCGACAGGGCATAAAATTTTGGTTTAGTACGATCGGTCGAGGTGGTGGCCAATTGCTGCTCAGCCCAACTCTTTTGCCACTTTGACTCGATCGCGCTGGGGGTATAACGGGACTCCACGGGGGACTGGCTCCTAATCGATTACTGGCTATAGGTATTTTGTGTCAGTACATTGTAGAGGCGGTTTGGCCCTTGGATGTGACTGAGTTGGAAACTGCACCCAGAAAAATGAATTAAGACCATTGTAGTGCGATGTTACAAAAGCCGCCGCTACATCACCCGATCGAGCTTCAACTCAAATCCGGGCAGCACTTCACTACAATCAACCCGCAGCGGTTTTGACAAAACATCGATCGACTGATTCGGGCGATGGATTTCGACTTGTTGATCTTTGGGGTTGATCAGGATGCCCAAGGCCACACCATTCGCGGCATACTCGACCATTTTGGCTTGGAGCGGCTTGAGATCATCGGTGCGGGAACGCAGCTCAATCACAAAATCCGGGGCGATCGGGGGAAATTTTTCCTGTTGTTCGGGCGTCAATGCGGCCCAGCGATCGGCCCGAACCCAAGCCACATCCGGCGCACGATCGGCTCCATTCGGCAATTTGAAGCAAGTCGAGGAATCAAAGCCTAAGCCCAACTCTGGATGGCGATCGACCCATGACCAAAGCTGTCCGGTCAAACTAAAATTACGGTTACCAGAAACTCCACCGGTCGGAGGCATAATAATCAAATCTCCTGTCGCACTACGCTCAAAGTGAATATCGGGATGGCGGCGGCAGAGCTGATAAAACTGCTCATCCGACAATTCAAAGATATTCCGAACATCCAGTACAAACGCATTCATAAAGCTAACTGGTGAAGACGATGTTTCCAGTGTAGCGGCTTTCTGGCATGGTGGCGGCGAAGCTCAGCCACCATAAGATTCACCCAGAATCATCTCGCCATACCGTTCCAATAGCGTCAATCGATCGCGCATTTGCCCTAACCGTTGGGCCTGGGTGTCGGCTTGCTGGGCCGATCGCAAAAACAATAGGTCGGTTTTGAGTAACCGCAATTGTTTATTGATCTCGACGTGAATCGCCTGATGCGGGTCGTCGTCGGTGACACTCGTGGCGGCCAAGATTTGATTGCGGAAATAATGTTCGATCGCTTGTACTGTTTGATTGATCGTGGGTCGATCGATCGGAGTCGCGACGATCGCCTGTTGGGCCGTCATGACTAACTGTTGAAATGGATCAAACGATGACATTGCGAATGGGTGACGATTGCGAAGTTTTGATTAGCAGTGGATGCAGAATCCGATTTCTTTTGTTGGAGTTAGGTTGGGGATCAAACCTTATGGTTAGAATGGAATCCAAGTAAAGCAATTTAGAATACCGATGCCAGGCCACCCATTGGCTCAGTTCTCCTCAGTGTTCGCCTACCGCTTGATAGCATGAATCTTACCGCAACCTCGACCGCTTCCGTACCGTCCGACGTTGCCACTGAGAACGCTGTGCCAACGCCCAAAGCGGTGGCGGAACCCAAACCGCCGAAAGTGACCGCGCCGCCCAAGCCGCTCGAAATCCCGGATTGGTTGCAGTCCTGTTTGATCGATGCGCCGATCGCCGACATGACGAAGGAGGAAGCCGATCGGCATCTGGTCTGTCAGGCGTTTAACTTTGCTTATCGACTGCATGAAGGTCAGTACCGCGTTTCCGGCGATCCTTACATTGCCCATCCGATCGCCGTAGCGGGGATTTTGCGGGATTTGGGTGGCAGTAGTGCGATGATTGCGGCGGGATTCTTGCATGATGTGGTCGAAGATACGGCGGTCACATCGGCGGAAATTGAGGCGCACTTCGGTCCCGAGGTGCGTTTGCTCGTTGATGGGGTGACGAAGCTCGGCAAAATCGAATTCTTGAGCAAAAAGGCGCAGCAGGCGGAGAATTTTCGCCGGATGTTTCTGGCGATGGCGAAGGATATTCGGGTGATTGTGGTGAAGCTGGCCGATCGCCTGCACAACATGCGGACGCTGGAACCGCTGTCCCATGAGCGCCAACAGCGGATTTCGCTAGAAACCCGCGAGATCTTTGCGCCCCTGGCGAATCGACTCGGCATCGGGAATATCAAATGGGAACTGGAGGATCTGGCCTTCAAGTACATCGAAACGGAAGCCTATAACGAGCTAGGTCGCCGGGTTGCCGATCGTCGCGCCGATCGGGAAGCCCAAATCCAAACATCGATCAAAAATATTACCGATCGGCTGGCCAGTATCGGCATCACCAACGTCGAAATCAGCGGGCGGCCCAAACACCTCTACGGCATCTACTGCAAAATGCAGCGCCAACAAAAGGAGTATGAGCAGATCTTCGATGTCTCCGCGATCCGGGTAATTGTGCCCAAAAACGATGAATGCTACCGCGCCTTGGCCGTGGTGCATGACCTGTTTCGACCGATTCCGGGGCGGTTCAAGGACTATATCGGGTTGCCGAAACCGAATCGCTATCAGTCGTTGCATACGGGGGTGATCGGTCTGGGGGGCCGACCGATGGAAGTCCAGATCCGGACGATGGAAATGCACCATGTGGCGGAATACGGCATCGCCGCCCACTGGAAATATAAGGAATCCGGCGGTTCGAGTGCAGCGACGCCGATGAGTCCGGAGGAAGAACGCTTCACCTGGCTGCGCCAGATGTTGGAGTGGCAGACGGATCTGAACGATGAGGAATACATCGAAACGGTTAAGGGCAACCTGTTTGACGATGAGGTGTTTGTGTTTACGCCGGGGGGGGAGGTGATTTCGCTGCATCCCAAGTCGAGTACGGTGGATTTTGCTTACCGGATTCACTCCGAAGTCGGCAATCACTGCAACGGCGCAAAGGTGAATGGCCGCATCGTCACCCTCGACACCCAGCTCAAAAATGGCGACATCGTCGAAATCATCACCCAGAAAAACGCCCACCCCAGCCTCGACTGGCTGAATTTTGTGGTGACGCCCAGTGCGCGGAACCGGATTCGGCATTGGTACAAGGAATCGCACCGGGATGAGAATATCCATCGGGGCCGCGACATGCTGGAGAAGTCCCTGGGCAAGTCGGGCTTCGAGGCGTTGCTCAAATCCGCACCGATGTTGGTGGCGGCGGAACGCTGCAATGCCCACAGTGTGGAGGACTTTTTGGCGGCGGTGGGCTACGGCGAAGTGACGCTAAACCATGCGATCAACCGGATTCGCGAGGCGGTGAAGGCCCAGCAAGCGCCGGACATCGGCGAACTAACGGCCCAGGAAACGGTGCAACTGCTACCCAACCATCGTCCGACGCCGATCGCCTCCGATAGCAAAGCCCCGATCGTCGGGGTCGAAGGCCTGCTGCACCAAGTGGCCAAATGCTGCAATCCGCTGCCGGGTGAATCGATTACGGGGGCCGTGAGTCGAGGCGGACGCGGCATCATCATCCATCGCCAGGGCTGCCCGAATCTCGAACAAGTCGAAGGCAATCGACTGATCCCCGTCACCTGGAACCGCAATGATGGCGTCAGTCGTCCGCCGACCTACCCAGTGGAAATGCAGATTGAGGTGATCGATCGGGTGGGGATTCTGAAGGATATTCTGTCGCGCCTGACGGATCAAAACGTCAACGTGCGGAATGCCCAAGTCCGGACATTCCCCGATCAAACGGCGGTGATCGACCTGGGCATCGACGTCTGCGATCATGGCCAATTGGAGAAAGTCTTCGTCCAAGTCCGGAAATTGCCCGATGTTTTGAACTTGAAGCGGGTCAGTCAGCTTGACGAATCCTAAGTATGCTGTAATAATTGTTACCAGCTTCCGAAAGGATACCCAAATTCAATACTTCGAAGGCAGCCCCCGATCCGGGCTGCTTTTTTGTGTGGATGGGGTTTTTGGCCGATTTTTGGGGATTGGGCGGGGGATTCTCCGGATCGGCGGGTCTATCGCGGGGAAGAGATAAAACCGCCCCAGAGGTATTCCCCGTGCCCTTTAGCCCCATTACTTCTTGAAAAAAATAAAATGTGCCCCAATTCCCCTGGAAAAAGCATTTAGTTTTGATGAAGAAGCGAACATCCTGCGGTTCTTTCCGATCATTCAAGTAGTATGAGTTAGTACCATTGGTTAGCCTATGGTCACCATTGAGTGGTACGGGTTGGGACTGAACGCCAATTTGCTCGCAGGGACATCGGACGACGGATCGAATGCTGAAATGGGATGGGTGAACACACCATGCATTTCGGTGGTTTGGGGGTGGTCGTGACGGAGTTCAATTCGCTGGGCAGATTTTTCGCTGAAATTTGTCCGGGTGTGGGAGTTACTGAAAAAGTTTTATGACCTTCAACAATCGTCTGGTCGTCGCCGAAGAACAGCGACTCTATAATCATTTTCTCGAAGTGGCCCAGGTGGAACTGCCAGAGCCATTGCTCGATCGGGTGCGACAGTTGTTCGTGGAAGGTACCACCTACGGCGACGAATCGATCCTGGCCGACATCGACGCGATCGTCCTGAGTCAACGCGCACCGGAAGAATTTCGGTTTGTCCTGAATCGCTGTATCCACATCCTGACAAATCGCTGGCAGGGCCGTCCGCATCTCAACTATGCCGTGGCGCGATTAGTCGAAGTATTGGAAGTGACGCCGAAGTTGCCGATCGCCAATCATCCGCGCCAGCGATCGCTCAAACGCCTGCGGGATCTACTGGCCCAATTCCGCCAGACGGAACAATATGCGGCGTTGAAACGATTGGCAACGTTGATGAGCCAAATCGGTGAGTCGAGCCAGACTCAGCCCTTGGGGCATCTGATTCGGCGCTATCCGTATCTGTATCCCCACTGTTTGATTACCGAAGGCTGCTCCAACGAAGACCAGCAATCCGTGCGCCTGTTGCAAGAGACGGCTCAGCACAAATTTGAAGTCGATCTATCGCGTTACGTCACCTACCAAGTGCGGCGGCTCGATCTGCTGGATACATCATCGGAGGATAGCGTCGGTCGCATCCTGCTCCCGGTCAAAAATCCCACCTTGCTGCCGGATCGAGAAGCCTGTGAATCCCTGCGACATTTTGTGGGGAAAGTCGATGGTCAATCCACCCATCGCGATTTGGCCTATCGGTTTATCAATTACACCCGTGATACCCATACCTTTGGGAGTTTTAAGGGCGATCTGTACGAATATCTCGAAACCGCGATCGACCCAGAGTATGGCCAACGCCAGTTCAATAAATTGCTGTATCGGCAGTTGCGGATGACGTTGCCCGATCAGGACGGGCAGCCCGTGAGTGAGTTTTTGGTGATGCGATTGTGCAGTCAGTTGATGAATTTCCTGATTGTGGAAAGTCATCAACAGCCGCGACATTTCGTATTTGTCGATTTGATTTCGAATATTGGCCCGATGTTTACCACCAGTTTGTTGTTGCGGATTTTGTTGATCTGTAGCAAGGTGAAGCCGTATTTGGAAAAGCGGTTATCGATTTTGTTTAACCACTATGAGTCCTGTGCCCAGGGTTCGGTGGAGTGGTTGGTGATGGTGATGGAGCATTTGAATCTGGCGCTGAGTACCAATTTTGGGCAGATGACCTTGCCGTTCATTAGCCGGATCTAGCACCAGTCGTTGGCGTCGCTGCCCGTAGGGCTAACTAGGGGGTGGGGACTGGATCGTTGTAGGGGCAGCGTTTTTCGGGGAGGGCGGTGAGTTCTTGTTGAAGCGCGATCGCGGGGTTTTTGAGTTTCCAGAGTTCGGTGAGTCCGTCGGAGCGGAGTCCGGCGGTGCTGTAGATGGTGAGGCGCTGTTGGCGGGTGGATTCGCTGTCGTCGGTGAGGGGGGCGAGTTGGGTGCTGAGGTCGGCGCGGTCGGCGGCGGTGAGGATGGTGAAGTTGGCGGCGGTTTTGCTGAGGGTGCCGTCAATTTCCCATTCGTAGGCGGTGCCGGGGCTGAGGGGGCTGCCGCCGTAGCGAATCTGCTGGATGCCGGGGGTTTTGAGCAGGATTTTGCGTTCCCAGAGGGCGGTGGTTTCGCCTTGGCGACGGAGGCGGACGGCTTTGGCGTTGCCTTTCCAGATGAGGGTGGGATTGAGGCTGGCGATCGGGTTTTGGGCGTTGGCCTGCTGATCGATCGACAGGATACAAACGCTGGCGTCACGGGATGCGCCCGATCGACGCGGTGGAGCCAAAATTTTCATCAAGTCGCCCCAGGAAAATCCCTGGCTGACTTGGTATGCCTGAGGCTGCGGGCGGTCAGCGGCGGTGACGGGGAGGGCGCTCAGACATAGCCCGCCAACCATCAGCAGGAGGACAGTTTTGGGCCAATTGAGGAAATCGTACTTCATGGAATGGACTCCAGCCAGATGAGTGATCGATCGAAAGTAGAGAGCACGCAATCAGGGTCGCCCCCGCTGACCATATAGCCAAACCACCGCTGCGGGCAGGACGATCGGCAGGAGCAGACCGGAAGTAATATACAGCTGCAATGCGCCGAGGCCGTAGAATCCGGTGAGGGCACTGAGTCCTATGACGCGCGATCGGCGGCGACGGTTCCAGAGGGGCGATAATTGGCGCAGTCCGGCTCCCCCGATCGCGCCGAGTCCCATGAGCCACAGGGCCGGAATCGGGGTGACGCGATGCCCCCGCAGAAATTGATGAATCATGTAAGCATGGGCTTCGCCGCCGGTGAAAATCGTTTGGGTGGTGGCATTTGACCAGTAACGCACGGCTAAGGGTAAGGGGAAATTGTCCTCACCCCAGCGGCTGACTCCGGCTTGTTCGTAGCCGCCCGTGGCGATTAAGACGATCGGGGGCGGCGCTTCCGCTGGCCTTTTGCCGTCGAGTAAATCACCCGCACTGAGCTTTTGGTAGACCTGATTGGGGGGAATCGAATAGTCCAAAATCGGGCGTAACCACAATTGCCCCACGCGTTCGGCGATCGGGGTGAGGGGCAAGAGGCGCTGATTCAGGAGCGATCGTAGGGGGGCGTCGGCGGTTTGGTCGATGTGGCGGAGCAGCCGATCGCGGGCGTTGGTGGGGCTGGGGGCGACGGGACTGAGTGGCTGAGGACTGAGCGGCTGGGGACTGCGCTGCAATTGGGCCGTGAGGGCGGTGAGGTAGGCGAAGGGACAGGTATCGTAGCAGGCCTGCGGGGTGGTGGGCAGTTCGGCGTAATTCAGATACAGATCGATTTGGCCTTGGAGGGTGGATTGGGGATTGCCGATCGGGGGGATGACGCCGACTTCCCGCCCGTTGGGTTTGAGTTGGGCAGCGAAGATCAGCCACTGGCCCTGCTCAGTGGCTGATCGGACGGCGGTGGTGAGGGCGGCATCTTCCGGCGTGGGACGATCGAGCAGGAAGTCGATGCCCATGACTTGGGGCTTGAGGGCTTGGGCTTGGGTGATGACTTGGGCCAGATAGGTGCGATCGATGGGATTAATCTTCCGCGCATCCAAGCCCCGAATCGAATCTTCATCGACCTGGACAAGTAAGACGGAAGGTGTGGCCGGGGGAATCTGGCGGGTGATGTGGCGGTAGACGGCCTGTGCGCCGACGCGGGCTTCGAGCAGCAAACTCTCGATCGGCGGCAACAAACTCAAGGCGGTGACTCCGGCTAAGGCCCAGGCTTGTTTGCGGGTGGGTAACCAGGGTTTGAGCCAATGGGACAGGCCGCGTGGTTGTAACTGAAAGGGGATGGCTTCGGGATGCCGAAACAGCGATGGAATGAGGTAGGCCGATGGATAGGTGAGATTGCGATCGGTCTTGAGGAAGGTGCAGGCCTGAAGCATGGCGGTGTGGACATCGCAGTATTCACTCAAATGCTGAAGGAAACGCAGCAGAAATTCTTGGGCAACGCGATTGTGAATCGGTTCGCGCATGATGGCGACTTGGCTTAAGCCCAGATCGACCAGGGAATTGGCAATGCTAAGACCACTGCAAGAATTGAAGATTGCGAATTGCAAACCGCGATCGCGGGCTTTGACGAGCTGCGGGGCAATCTCTTGCACCAGGATCGCCATACCGGGGGCGATCGTCAGTTCGCCGCCCGTAATGGCGGTTTCATTGCTATGTCCGGCGAAGAAGAGAATGTCCCAACCTTGTTCATCGGCGATCGCGGCGGCGATTTCTTCCTTCAAATTGTGTGGATCTTTGCCCGCTTGCCAGCCGACGAATTCGATCGTGGCGAGTTTTGCCAGGGATTGGACGGCTTGGCGATCGGTCTGGAAATCGAGTCCGGTGTCGTCGCCGAGAATGGCCAGAATCCGCAGCTTACTGCGCGATCGGCGGGGGCTGGCAGTTTTGCGCAGATTGGCGGGGGTGCGGGCGATGCGAATCGTCCGGTTGAGGCCAAATTCGGTGCCAATTTCCCAGGCTTCCCAGGGAAAGCGGGCGAGTTCCATGGGTTCGCAGGTCAAGCAGACATCGATCGGGGCAGTTGGTCGATCGGTGGTGTCGGCATCGGTCAACGCCGGGGCCATGGCCGCCTGGGCGATCTGCGAGCGAATGCCCAACAATTCCGCACTATTCAACCAAAAATAAAACTCCGACAAAAATCGGGCTTCGGCCTGGACGAGCTGCGCCCGCCAGTCGATCGCGGCGGCGGTAATGCCGCCACTGCCCTGGACGCGCGATCGCAGGGCCTGGCAATAGAAATTGTGGTAGGCCGTCTGCCAGGCCTGATACAGGGCGCTGAGACTGGCGGGATAGGCCAACTGCGCGGTAATCTGCAATCCCGTAGCCCAGGCCAGTTCGAAGATGCAGGTCTGCTCAACGCGCCAAATTTTGAGTCGGAAATCAGTCATGGGCAGCCGGGGCGGAAACGATGATGAGTCGGCAACGGCAATGTACCACGGGACGATCGCGACTTATGCAGGAGTTGGGTTTAGCATACCCAATCAATGTGACCAGCGAGCGCCGAAATTAATGACGGCACTCGCTGGCTTGGGTTTGAGGTCTGATAGCAAATCAATAATTTGTGGCAAAGATGACGATCCCCCCTAGCCCCCCTAACTCCTTCGGAGAGGCTCCGCCAACAAAAGGGGGGAACCGGATTGAAAGTCCCCCTTTTGAAGGGGGATTTAGGGGGATCGTCACCTTTGCACCCCTCTGAGGATTTGGCGCTAACCCATGGCGCTGACGCAATCTTGCATATCCGCTTCGAAGTTATGCAGTTGGTGCACCGTCGCGGTTTGCCGTCGGGGCTGAATCACGCCGTAGCCGCCGTGGTGACGTTCGTAGATCACATTCATTTCCCCGGTGTCGGCATTGAGGAACATGTAGAAATCGTGATCAATCAATTCCAGTTGGCTCAGGGCGTCGTCCACGGTCATCGGGGCCATGGCGAAATACTTCGATCGTAGAACGCCTTTGGGCAATTCTGGCTCGCGACCTTCGACCAATTGGCCGATCGGCGGTTGATCGACTAAGGCCAGTGCGGCTTTAACGGGTTCACGGGTGTTTTCCCGACGCTTTTCTTTGAACTTCCGCAGTTGTCGGGCAATTTTGTCGGCGACGAGATCGATGCTGGCGTAGAGGTTTTCGCTACTTTCTTGGGCACGGACGATCGCGCCATTGACGTAGAGTGTCACCTCGGCGGATTGCTTCGTGGAGTTGATCCGGGGATTGCGGGCGACTGATAAATTAACATCCACCTCAGTTAATAAATAATCGAAATGCGAAATGGATTTCTCAATCTTCTGTTGAACGTACTCGCGAATCGCGTCAGTAACGTCAATGTTCTTACCCTGGATAACCAGTTTCATAAATGAAACCTCCAAATGATAGTTGAGGTGGTATACGAGAACTCGGTCGCATACAGGTACAGGGTATAAGTTAGAGTCGAATCTGGCGAACGAGATTTAGTTGAATCGAAATCGTCCGTGATCAAGGTTCGTCATTACCAAAATATCGCCTGTAATGATCGCAATTAGGCTTGAAGCGTCCCACGGACTGATACGCGAAATCGTCCATCCTCACGGCTTCGATCCAAGGTGGATAAAAGGGAGAAAGACGGACGATCGTGGGGGCGTTGAATCTTCAAGATGTTGAGCCTGCTTTGATCAAGTTCTGCATTTAACGTAGCACTTCCAAACGGGGAGATACTGTATCTTAAGTAGCTGTTGCATACTGTCACATTTCTCAATGTCAGGGTGGGGGATATGTCACAGAGATTCCGTGTTTTCCCGCTACCACAGGTGATTCAGCGGTTGGGCAGAGTCAAAGTCTGCTAAAATTACCAGTATGTTGCAGTCACAACTTGCTGACTAGCGCCGCCTTAATTCTACGGAGCAGCCCCCAATGCCAACGATCGCGGTCATCGACTATGACATGGGCAACTTACATTCTGTCTGCAAGGGCTTGGAAAAGGTCGGTGGGACGCCGCTGGTGACCGATGTGGCGGCGGATATTGCGGCGGCGGATGCGGTGTTGTTGCCGGGGGTGGGGGCGTTTGATCCGGCAATGGCGCATTTACGATCGCGCCATCTGGAAGCCCCAATCCATGCGGCAATCAATAGCGGCAAACCGTTTTTAGGGATTTGTTTGGGGTTGCATATTTTGTTTGAGGGCAGTGCGGAGGGGACAGCCTCGGGGTTGGGGATTTTTCCGGGGCGGGTGGAGCGGTTTGCATCGGAGCCGGGATTGACAATTCCCCATATGGGCTGGAATCAGCTGGAATTGACGCAGCCGGAATGTCCACTGTGGCGGGATTTGCCCAATGAGTGGATGTATTTTGTGCATTCCTATTATGTTGCGCCCGTCGATCGGGGATTGAATGCGGCGATGATTACCCACGGCAGTCAAACGGTGACAGCGGCGATCGCGCAGGGGCATGTGATGGCGGCGCAGTTTCACCCGGAGAAGTCAGCGGATAATGGGCTAAAAATGTTGGCAAATTTTGTGGAATTGGTGAATCAGGCCGCTTTGATTGCGGTGTAGTCGATCGGGCGTTATCAATTAATCCGTCAATTAATCCGTCAATTCACCAATTCAACGCAACCATGGCATTACGAATTTACGGCAATCGGTTGATCCAAACCTTACCCGGTGAGGAAACTCGGCCGACGTTGGCGAAGGTGCGGGAGGCGGTATTTAATGTCTGGCAGGGGACGATCGAGGATTGTCGCTGGCTGGATCTTTGTGCGGGCAGTGGGGCGATGGGGGCGGAGGCGCTCTGTCGGGGGGCGGCGAGTGCGACGGGAATTGAATCGGCGGCGGCGGCTTGTGCGGTGATCGAAGCCAACTGGAAGCAAGTGGCCAAACCCCGGCAGCCGCATCATGTGTTGCGCGGTGATGTGGTGAAACGGCTGAAGAATCTGGCGGGGCAGCAGTACGATCGAATTTATTTTGATCCGCCGTATTTTGGGGAATTGTATTTGCCAGTTTTGGGCACGATCGTCGAGCTGAATTTGCTGGCCGATCGGGGGGAGATTGCGGTGGAACATTCGCCGCATCGCTGGACGGTGGAGCCGGAGGGTTTGGTGGTGGTGCGGGAGAAGAAGTATGGCCGAGCGGCGGTGACGTTTTACCAATTGCCGCCAGCGGGCGCTTTGCCCATTGAGGTGGGCAAAACGTGATCCGGTTGGTGCAAACTAACCAGTTGAACTAACCCATTAAATAATTGGTATCGATTTTTGCTGTCCTCTGGTAGAGTATGGGACATTCGGCGCAGAGGATGAACGCAGTGCAAACCCAAGACAAGCCCCAGGCAGATGAAACGCCCACCGCAGTAGCGCCCCAGGCCAAGGCACCCGCCAAGGCCAGACGATCGGTGCCGTTTTGGGCATCGCTGTCGGTGGCGCTGAATGGCTTGCTGCTGCTGGCTGTGTCGATCGGCTATTGGAAACCGGATTTGGTCGGACTGAGTGGCCCCGCCCCGGTGGCGGTGGAAGCTCCGGTCGAAACGCTAGTTGAGGCGTCGCCGGAACCCAAATCCCTGCCCTACGAACAGTGGCTCGATATTTTGGGCAAAGAAGCCAAAGCCGTGGCGGTGAAGAATCCCGATCGGTTGACGGTGCTGCTGGGGGATTCGCTGACGCTGTGGTTTCCGCCGGAGCGGCTGACGGGAAATCGCAGTTGGCTGAATCAGGGGATTTCGGGCGAGAGTACGGCGGGGTTGCTGAAGCGCTTGAATTTATTGGATGACCTGAAGCCGCAGACGGTCGTCGTGATGGTGGGGGTGAATGATCTGATCAAAGGCAATGCCGATGAAACGCTGATCACCAATTACCAAAAGCTGATTGATGAACTGAAGGCGAAGCATCCGAAGGCGGAGATTGTGATGCAGTCGGTCTTGCCCCATGGCGGTGATCGGCTGACGGTGGACGATCGGGAGCAGGTGTTGAAGGTTTCGAATGAGCGGATTGTGCAAGTCAATCGCCAATTGCGCGAACTGGCGACGCAGCGAGAGGTGAAATTCCTCGATCTACATGCCGTGTTTGTCGATGCGGAGGGGTTGTTGCGATCGGATTTGTCCACCGATGGTCTGCATCTGAATGCGCCGGGCTATGCTTCCTGGCAGGCGGCGCTGCAAACCTTTGATCAGTTGGCGTTGAAGCAGGCCGAGCCGATCGCGGCCCCCAAGGCCGATGCCGCTGCGGAACAACAGGCAGACGTTGAAGCGGAACCAAAAGCGGAAGCGATCGCTGAACCAAAGGCGGAAGCACCCCAGGCCGAAATCCCCAAAGTGGAGACCGCGCCGACGGTAACGCCAGCGCAGTAGCAGGCGATGAGCATCCTCAGCATTGGGTTTACGCTGATTTTGGTGGTGGTGGGCCTGGGGCTGAGTCTTTGGGTGGTGGTGCCTGCGCCGATTTTTGCGCTGATGCCGCTGAGCGTGGGTGCGCCGGAAATTAGCCTGACGCTGATTGGGGTGAATGTGCTGGCGTTGATGCTGAGTCTGCTGCTGTTCAAGTTTTCGCCGTGGCGGGTGAGTCATCCGAACCGGCTGCTGGGGCTGCTGGTACTCAGTAGTTTGGCGCTGATGCTCAGCAGTCTGCCATTGAGCCAATTCGCCACGGCGCAACAACAGGCCGATCGGGAGATTGTGCAGGCGTTGGGGGCGGATTACCAGGCGAAAATTCCGATCGAATTGCAGGCGCAATGGCGATCGCGGCCCCTGTCATTAATCGATGGCTTGCGTGGCATTGCGGTGCGCCCGATCCGCGAAACAAAGGGTATTCCGTTTGCCAGCCCCGATGGCGTGCCGTTGACGCTGAACATTTACCGACCGGAAAAAGTCGGACAGTATCCGGCGATCGTCACGATTTACGGCGGCGCATGGCAGCGGGGCAATCCGGGGCAGGATGCGGCGTTTAATCGCTATATTGCCGCCCAAGGCTATGTGGTCTGGGCGATCGACTATCGCCATGCACCGCAATATCAGTTTCCGACGCAGCTCACGGATGTCCGATCGGCGCTGCAATTTATCCAGCAACATGCGACGGAATACGAAACGGATATGCAGCGGGTGGCGGTGATGGGCCGATCGGCAGGGGCGCAACTGGCGTCACTCTTAGCCTACCAACCGGGAGCGATTCCGATTCGGGCGATCGTCAATTACTATGGCCCGGTGAATTTAACGGCGGGTTATTGGAATATTCCGACGCCTGACCCGATCGGGTCACGATCGACGCTGCGGACTTTTTTGGGTGGGACGCCGGATGAATTTCCCGATCGGTATCGTCAAGCCTCGCCGATTCATGCGGTGGGACCAAATCTTCCGGCCTCACTGCTGATCTATGGCGGCAAGGATCACATTATCAAAGCGACATATGGTCAGGCGTTGGCGATGGCATTAAAGGCGGAAAATAATCCGGCGATCCTGATCACGATTCCCTGGGCCGATCATGCGTTTGATGCGGTGTTTTATGGGGTGAGTAATCAGTTGGCGTTGTATTATACGGAACGGTTTTTGGCGTATGAGTTGTATGGGGAACGGTAAGCGCTGCGGGATGTGTGGCGATGCGTTGGTTCAGGGCGACAACGCATCCGACGATTCGCTATTCTGGGCGGCCAAGGCGTAATCGCGAAAGCGGTCTAAATCGGCCTGAAGCGTTGATTCGACGACTTGCCCCAGTGATAAGCCGCTCATGATTTGTTTGACGATGCTGGGAATCGCGTAGGCGATCGTCATTTTGACAATGCTGCCGGATTCGCCCCGATCGTAGAACCGAATCGCCCCCCGGTTGGGCAAACCGTCGATCGATTCCCATTGGATAATTTGGTTCGGGACTTGTTTGGTGATGCGGCTTTTCCAGTTGAACACGAAGCCGCCGGAGCCGAGTTTCCAGATGGAGATCGTCGGATCAGCCGAATCGATCGACACGCCTTCGATCCACTTCATCCAGCGCGGCATCTGGGTTAAGTCCGACCACATGCCCCAAACCCTGTCGATCGGGACAGCCACTTCGATTTGTACCGTATGTTCGAGCCAGTCAGACATCGCAAATGTTCCAGGGATTTGTGGGCGGCGGAGTTGAGTGTTAGAGGATGGGTCGAAAAGGCATCGACTGTGACATGCAACAATTATCGATCCCCCCTAGCCCCCCTTCAAAAGGGGGGAACCCGATTCAAACGGGGGAACCCGATTCAAAGTCCCCCTTTTTAAGGGGGATTTAGGGGGATCGTGGCATTTGTGGCAGACAGGCAAACTTTGCAAACATCCGCTTAATCGTCAGTTTAACGCATAGGCATAGTTAAATAGGCCTTGCCCTTTTACCCGGTAATCCGTATCGGCCAGAATTACCTGGGCGGCTTGCATCCCGGAGATCGTTGCGCCTTCCATGCTGTCGATGTAGTCCTGCTGCGTGTAGCTTCCGGCCAGGAAGAAATTCGCGACGGGGGTTTTTTGGGCGGGCCGATCGGGGTCTTTGCCCGGAGCTTCGCGGTACAAGGATTGGGCCAGCTTGACGACACTTGACCAAGTCATATTCATTTCGCGGGAGGACGGGAAAAGTTCATGGACTTGCGCCAAGGTGTGGGCGACGATGTCTTCATTCTTCATGGGAATGAATTTGTCGCCGGGGGTGAGGACGCATTGTAAGAGCGAACCCTGGCCTTCGCGGTAGTAGTCCTTGGGACTGGTCAGGGCAAGATCGGCGAAGCAGGAAAAATCGGCATCGGCGCTGTAGAGCAGGTTATCAATTCCCGTTGGCCGATCGACTTGCTTGGCCGCTGCTGTATCCCGCAATTCGGTCACCCAGCCATCAAACCGCAACTGCACGGTGGCGACGGGCACGCCTTCCAGGTTGTAAATCCGATCGAATGCTGGTATCGATCGCCATTCACTGGGCAGCAGGCGTTGGATGCCGGGGACATCGCAGGCGGCGAGGTATTTGTCGGCGGTGATGGTTTCTTCGCTGTCGCCGTTGGCGATGCGGAGGCCCGTGATCTGGAAGTCAGTGCCGGAGCCGCTATAGAGGATTTCGCGGGTTTGGCGGCGGAGGTGGATTTTAGCGCCTTTGGCTTCGATGTATTTGACGATCGGGCCGGTGAGGTAGCCGTCGGGCGAACCCGCGAGCAGGTTCAGTCGGGAGGCTTCGGTCTTGGCGGCGAACATCATGAAGATGGTCAACATGCAGCGGGCGGAGATATTTTCGGTGTCGATGAAGCCGAGGGCGAGGGCGATCGGATCCCAGAGACGGCGCAAGCTGTGGTCATTGCCCCCATGGCGACGAAACCAGGTGGCGAAGCTAATGCCATCGAGGGAGCGAATCCATTTCATCCCGGCTTCGTAGTTGACCAATCCAGCGACGACGGGGCTGGTGCCGAGGGCGAGGGCATTGCGGAACTTGTCCACGAGGGAGAGTTGGTCAGTGGTGAAGAAGGCTTTGAGGCCGTGGAAGGGGGCACCGAGGAGGAATTGGAAATTCAGTTGACCGACTTCGCCGCCTTTGTTGATGAAATTGTGGATGTGCTCCTTGGGCAGCAGGTTGTCGAATCCGCCGACTTTCTGGAGCAGGGCAAAGAGATTGGCGTAGTTATTGAAAAAGACGTGGAGACCCATTTCGATGTGGTTGCCATCGGCGTCGATCCAACTGCCGACTTTGCCGCCGATGAAGGGCCGCGCTTCATAGATTTCGACTTCATGGCCCGCATCGACTAGCTCCACCGCCGCCGCCAAACCCGCCAAACCTGCACCAACGATCGCAACGCGCATTTGCTTTCCCGTTCCCAACTTCAACAAAGAATGATCTTTACAAATTGTAACGGCAACGGGGCCTCAGGGGGAAGCGGGATTCGGACGGTTGACGCCCGATCGAGTGTGATTTTGGCGACGGTGATTACAATGGGAGTATCCGAAGATTGTCGGTTGCTGTTTTGAGTTGAAGTCTGGGCTTATGTCTGCGTCGAAGTTGTTAGAACCCTTTTTGTTGGCGGGCACGATCGGGATGGTGGCAGGCTTGGCGGCTTGTCAGCCCGTACCCCTAGGCGGCAATGCGAGCCAGCAGACGCCGCGCCCCGTGAAACCGCTGTATCCGCCGGGGAAGATGACGACGAAGGTGGAAGATGGTCGCAAGCCGAAGGGGGCGTTTGAGCTGGTGACGCCGGGAGCCAAGCCAGTGGGGAAACCGGGCGCGAAACCCGGAGCCAAGCCCGCGACGGGCGGTGCTGTGGTCGATGTGTCAGCCCAACTCGCCGATGCGGCGGACAAAGCGGCTAGTGCCGAAAGTCTGGCCCAGTTTGCTCAGACCAAGGATGACTGGAATCAGGTGTTCGATCGGTGGAAACGGGCGATCGGCATTCTCAAAGGCGCGCCCAGCCAAACGCCTGCGGTTAAACAAAAAATTGCGGCGTATAACAATGGCCTGGAGCAGGCAACCCGCGCAGCGGAGATTAGTATGAATCCGAGTTTGGCTCCGGTTGACCCGAAGGGGAGTCAGGCGACGAAGGCGTTGATTGGGGGCGGGGGTGGGGCGGAGGACGCCAAGGCGAAGGGCGCTGCGCCGAAACCGGGTGAGTCGCCCCCCGCTGGGAAGCCGGAAGCGAGTCCGACGGCCAGTCCTGAAGTGAAGCCGAAAACGCCGTAGTTGACCCGCCCCGCGCGTGAACGGCAGGGCTAGTAAGGTAACCCCGCTAAAGCGGGCTAAGAACGATTTCAGCCCGCTTTAGCGGGGTTTGGCTCATAGCCCTGCGGTTGACGCGCGGGGCGATCTGGCAACGAAGCCGATCGGTTAATTTTGCTACATTCAAATCAAAATAAAGATTTGATGAAGCGTACTAATTGGGTGTTCCGATTTTCCGCTGGACGGACTTTAATGGTTTCCATAGGGTAATTTTTAGTTAATCTGCATCTGCCGCTTCTAGGTGTTACGAAGACATCATTCATCCAGAGCGGAAATTATGACATTCAATTCTCAACGTAAGTTTATGCTCGGCGGCGCTGCCGTTTTAGCTTTAACAATTTTTGCGGGCAATGCCCAATCCGCATCGGCGGCCACGATCGTCATGCAAGGCGCACAAAGTGTAACCACATTCGGTAATGCTGGTTTAGGTGAGTATCAGGACGGGCCGAATCGCTTAGCGGCTAATCGGATGATCGACCAAGGCGGTTTAACTACCAGATATGTCAATGGTCAAGACCAAGCAGCCTATCTCGATCCCTCGCGAACTCCGGTTCATACGGACAGCACCACTCAGGAATGGTTTTCGCGGACTGGCAGGTTTTCGGCTGATCGGTCTGCTTCTGGTCTGAACTTTATCGAGTTTGATCTGGGTGCCGATTACGACTTGCGCAACATTGTGCTCTGGAACGAGGACTTTGCGGGCATCGAAAATTTCTCCGTTCTGACCAGTACCTCGGCCAACCGAAATGACTTTAATGTTGTCTTCAATCCCCTAAACGGTAGCAGCACGTTTAAAGCCCAAGATGTAGACGCCCAGCCGACACTCAATCCGGCGGGTGTGCGCAATACAAGAGCGAACATCGAGGGTCCCGAGAACATTAAATTGTCTGATACAGGGATCACAGCACGTTACGTCAATCTCTTCATTCAGAGTGTCTACGCGAATGAATTAGACAATCGTGACAAACCTGATTTTGGGGCATTCCAATTGACACTTGGCCCTGTTGCCTCGATCGGTGAGGTGGCCTTTGGGGTTAACCAGAAACCAGGAGAGGTTCCAACTCCGGCCCTCCTCCCCGGTTTGATTGGCTTGGGTGCCACCGCATGGCGCAAGCGCCGTCAACTGGCCACCAAGTAATACTCAGATAGTTTCCGTCACTGGCAAGACTAATACCTGGATAAGTAATCGAATCACGCGCTTGGCAATGCCAGGCGCGTTTTTTTATTGCTCCAAATCCAATCATCCCCGCGTTTCCCGATACACTCGCTCCACGTCCGATCGGCGATACATTGAGGTCTTACTTCGACTGGAGATTCGGGGTTCGATGCCAGCGGCGTATAAGTGACGTTGGGCGATCGACTGACGGGTGCCGAAAATTTTGGTGACTTCGCGCATGGGCAGCCATTGTTGACCAAATCGTTGGATTAGCACTTCGTCGTCGGTGTCGCACATTTCGGTCAATAGCCGCTGGGCCAATAGCCAACAAGCCATCGTATCGGCAGCGGCGCGGTGCGATCGGCCCACGTCGAACTGGAAATGCTTGACCAGATTCGGCAAGCTGCGGGATGGCAATTCGGGCAACATCACCCGCGAAAAGATCACCGTACAAAAATGCTCTTCAGTGGGTTTGTGGAATTCGTAGCCTTGGAGTTTGAGTTCGGCTTTAACGAAGGGATAATCGAACACCGCATTATGCGCCGTAAATGTCCCCGTCTCTAACAGTGGAAAACATTGCGGCCAAACCTCATCCGCTGTATCCGCCGAGGCCACCATCGCCTGGGAGATGCCCGTTAGGCGGGTGATCATTTCCGGCACGCGCACACCGGGATTAATCAAATGGGTGACTTGTTGTTGGAGACCACCATTACGGTAATTCGCCTTGATGATCGAAATTTCGATCGCCCGCGCGGTGGGTGGGCCAAATCCGGTGGTTTCGAGATCGACGATCGTCAAATCCTGGTCGGCAATGCGGCGATAAAACGCCAAAAGTTCGGTTGAAAGCATGAATGCAATTCTGCCATAACTGAAGCGCAAAAAAACTGGGATGCTGTTCGTCAGCATCCCAGAATTGATGATTGAAATTATGTGACTCAATCAAACCCGATCGGGTTTATTTCTTCAAGATCGGTCGGGGCGCATCACCACCACCGGAACGACCACGGGCACGATCGTAGCCGCCGCCACCACCGGAGCGACCGCCGCCGCTGGAACGGCCACCGCCGCCACCACCACCACGAGCGCCGCCGCCGCCACCGCCGCCGCCACGGTAACCACCGCCACCGCCGCCCGTACGACCGCGATAACCGGAACGATCGCTGCCACCGCCACCGCCGCGATAACCACCGCGATCGCTGAGTTCGTCTTCGGTCGGCTCGACGTACTCGCTGGCCCAGCTGGGACGAGTTTTGTCATAGAAGACCTGTAGGGCTGCTGCGGCAACGGCGTGGGACTCGTAGCCTTCTTCTTCGAGTTGGGCGACGATCGGCAGGAACGAGGCCATTCGCTCACCGGAGAGGGCTTCAACGAGCTGGGTCTTGAGCTTGCTGATTTGCTGGGCTTCGAGATCAGCGCGGGTTGGCATACTCAGCACTTCAAGGCGCTGGTTGATGTGGTCTTCGACGTCACGCAATTTGCGACGATCGAGGGGATGGACGATCGAGATCGCTGTACCTTCTTTGCCCGCTCGGCCTGTCCGGCCCACGCGGTGCACGTAGCTGTCGGGGCTATCGGGCAGCTCGAAGTTGATCACGTGGCTGAGATCATCGACGTGGATACCGCGTGCGGCGATGTCCGTGGCGACGATCCATTTCACTTGGTGTTGCTTAAAGCGTTGGAGCAAGCGTTCGCGCTGGCTCTGGCTGAGGTCGCCGTGATACTCGTCAACGCTGTAGCCTGCGCCTTGGAGTTCGCTGGTCAATTCAGCAGCGGTGCGGCGGGTACGGACGAAGATGATTGCCGATTCTGGCTCTTCGAGTTCCAAGATTGGCTGCAAGCACCGCATCTTGTTCCAACCACGGGGCACCATGTAGACCAACTGGCGAATCCGCGAAGGGGCGGATTTCTGTTGCTTGATGGCGACGTTGACTGGGTCTTTGAGGAAGCGGGTGACCAGCTTGCGGATCGAGGGATCCATGGTGGCGGAGAAGAAGGCGGTCTGGCGCTCTTTGGGCGCTTGGCTGAGGATTTTTTCGACGTCTTGGATGAAGCCCATGTTGAGCATCTCGTCCGCCTCGTCAAGGACGAACCAGGCGACGTTATCGAGATTGAGGTCACCCCGGTTCAGCAAGTCGATGACGCGACCGGGGGTACCGACGGCGATATGGACACCGCGCTTGAGTCGGCCGATTTGGAGGTCGATCGATTGACCGCCGTAGATCGGCAGCATTCGCAGGCGACGATCGATGTTGAGGTTTTTCATGGCCGCGCAGACCTGGACGGCCAATTCGCGGGTGGGGGTGAGGATCAAGGCTTGCACGACGTTCCGGTTGGGATCGATGTGCTTCAGCATCGGCAGGGAGAAGGCAGCGGTTTTGCCTGTCCCGGTTTGGGCCAAGCCCACGACGTCACGGCCCGCCAACAATTCGGGAATGGCTTGGGCTTGGATCGGTGTGGGGTGGATGAAGCCCTGGGATTCCAGGTGCAGCACTTGCTCTTCGGAGAGACCAAGGTCAGCGAAGCGGACGGTTTGTTCGGCTTCGGTGGCGATATCGTCAACGGCAATGTTTTCGGCTTGAGTTTCAACAATCATGAATTAACTTTCTCGCAAAAATGATAGGGAATAGGGGATGTGAGCGCATGGGATCGGCTCGTGGTCGGGTGGACGCGCTGCCTCGGGCGCGTCAACGGCTATCAGCTAATCGCCTTTGCAGGGTAGCCACCGATTTGATGCGCCAGTAGATCAGCGGCCGTCGCGACTTTCCCGTAAAGGTCGTACACATCGGCATCTTGAATCAGGACAGGCACCAGTGAACCGAGGGAGGCTTCGCCTTCGACATACACTAGGCCATCAACGTCAGGCGCAAAGCGGGTTGATCGACCGATCAGTTGGCCCGTTTCCGGGTTTTCCTGCTCGATCAATACATCAACGACTTGGCCGATCTGCGCCCGATTTTTCTTCAGAGAAATCGGTTGTTGCACTTGCATCAATGCGTCACGGCGTGCGTCCATCACTTCTTGCGGAAGTTGATTTGGCAAGTCGAAGGCGGGTGTGCCCTCCTCCGAGGAGAAGGTGAATACACCCACATGGTCAAATTCGTGGCGTTGCACGAACTCGACCAAATGTTGGAATTGCTCGTCGGTTTCACCGGGGAACCCAACGATAAAGGTCGTCCGCATCACACCATGGGGCATCGCTGCCTTCAGCTTGTCCATGATGTCGTCGTTGACCTGTCCCTGCCAGGGGCGATTCATCGATCGCAAAACCGCTGGATGGGAGTGCTGTAGGGGCAGATCCAAGTACGGGATGAAGTTGGGCGTACTTTGGATGGCCGCAATAACTTTCGGGGTCAGCCCCGTGGGGTAGGCGTAATGCATTCGCACCCAGGCAATATCAACTTTACCCAAGGCCTGAATCAACTCCGCCAAGCGGGGTTCGCCGTACAGATCCATGCCGTAGTTGGTGGTGATCTGGGAAATCAGGATGATTTCCTGGACGCCTTCACGGGAGAGCTGTTCGACTTCGGCAACGATCGACTCAATGGTGCGCGATCGTTGGTTGCCGCGCAGGTGAGGGATGATGCAGAAGGCACAGCGATAATCGCAACCCTCGGCGACCCGGACGTAGGCCACACCCTCAGTGGTGGTGCGGTAGCGCGGGACGGTTTCATCGGCGATGTAGGTGGGATTGGCCGAAACCTCATGCACCCGTTCGCCCGCCTCGGCCCGTTCGACCACATCAACAATCTTGTGATAGTCGCCAGTGCCAACGATCGCCACAGCTTCGGGCAGCTCTTCCAACAACTCGGCTTGGAAATGCTGAGCCATACAGCCCGTAATCACAATTTTCTTATTCGCTTCCGCCAGTTCAACTAGGGTGCGAACTGATTCTTCACGCGCCGCTTGGATAAAGCTGCATGTGTTGACAATCACGTAATCGGCTAAAGCTTCATCGGCATCGACTTCGTAGCCTGCCTGAACGAGGAGTCCGAGCATGTGCTCAGTATCAATGCGGTTTTTTTCGCATCCCAAGTGGGACACTGCGATCGTTGGACGATTGCCCATGTATGCTCAACCCTAAGGTAATATGGTCGTTGGATGCGCTAATCGACTTAGCGGTTTGATCAACTGGTGATTTGGTTAATTAGGGCCGGAATTAACTTCCGCCACTAATTAGGACTCAAGCCAATATTTAGCGATCGTTCCAACAGACTGTCTCACCTCTCGGATCACACGGGTTGAGCGAACGCTCAGTCACCGCAGCCAATTGCAACCGCTTATGTTTCTAACTCGATAGATTACATCTTAACGTAATTTTACGTTTTTACAATCTGTAACAACAATGAATTTGTCAGAACATTCAGATTTGACTCTATACTCGCTCGTGCACCACCAGCTCCCGACTGAGTATAGGCGACTTGGGGACGCTTTGCGGGGCCATGCTGGGGATCACGATCGAGCGAGGTGCGGCGGATGATTCGGCTTGCGACCTGGCAATGGGTAATTTTGGCGACGCCGATCGGGTCGGTGGTGTTGTTTCTATTAATCGCTGCCGGAATCCAAATCCACGCTTGGCATCTGAGCTGGATCTGGGCGATTTTTGGGATCAGCTTTGTGGGCTGGCGCTGGCTGTTGGTGAAGTGGACAAAACCGGCGATCGCCGAGCTGGATGAATTGGTGGCGGAAATGGCGGCGGAGCTGCCGGAGATGACGACCGCGACGGGCGATGACCTCCGGTCGGTCGTAGACCATCGGGCGGGTACCCCGGCCCAACGGGCGGAAGCGGCACTTCAGGCGATCTTGGTGGAATCGCGGGAAGATCCCCCGGTGTGGGCGGACTGGAGTACGTTTTGGCAACGCTGTTTGAGTTTGATTAGCGCGATCGCCCAGGTGTACAAGCCCGAGGCGAAGCAGCCCTTGCTGAATATCTATGTGCCCCAGGCCTATGTGCTGCTGCGGGGGACGATCGATGACATGGATGAGTGGATGCAGCGGATGGCCCCGGTGCTGAACCAGGTGACGATCGAGCAGGCGTTGCAGGCGTACCAAATTTATCAAAAGTTCCAGCCAGCGGCGCGGCGGATGTTGCAGGCGTGGGGCTGGGCGCGGTGGGTGCTGAATCCGATCGCGGCGGCGACGAATGTGGCGACCAAGGGCACGCGGAGCAAAGCGACGCAGGAATTATTGGGGAATTTTAACCAGTTGGCGCGGGAGACGGTGCTGCGGAATCTGGCGCAGCAGGCGATCTTGCTCTACAGCGGGCAGGTCGATGAGCCGATCAAGCCAACGACCGCAACGCCGACCACAACCGCCGCCCAGCCACAGCTCAAATCCGCCGCCACGCTCAAATCCACCACCGACGGCGGTGGCCTTGTCCCGGACGCATCGCCACCAACCCGCGCGATCGTCACGCCCCAGTCGCAGTCGATCCAATCACTGCTGCAACAGGCCACGCCGCCGGAAGTGGTGCTCCAACCGCCTGTGAACCTATTACTGGTCGGGCGCACGGGCGCGGGCAAGAGCAGTTTGGTCAACAGCTTGTTTACAACGCCCGTGGCGGCGGTGGATGCCCTGCCGAGTACCGATCGGGTGCAGGATTACCACTGGGCGGCGACGACGGGGGAGACGCTGGTGCTGTGGGATACGCCGGGGTATGAGCAAGTGGGGGCAGCGGCTTGGCGCGATCTAGTCTTGAAACAGGCGACGCAGGCGGATGTACTGCTGCTGGTGACGCCCGCGCTCGATCCGGCACTCCAGATGGATCAGGATTTTTTGCGGGAATTGCGGGCGATGGTCTCCGACCGACGGTCGGTCATCGCGCCGGAATTGCCGACGATCGCGGTGGTGACGCAAGTGGATCGGCTGCGGCCCCTGCGGGAGTGGCAGCCGCCCTACGACTGGCGCGGTGGCCAGCAACCGAAGGAAGTTAGCATCCGGGAGGCGGTGGCCTACCGATCGACGATCTTGGCTGGCATCGATCGGATTTTGCCGATCGCCAATGGGGGCGACCAATTCGCGGCCTGGGGATTGGATGAACTGGCAACGGCGCTGCTACAAAACCTCGATCCGGCGAAACAACTGCGGCTCGCGCGGTTTCTCCAAAGCCTGGAAGCGCGGACGATCGCCGCGACGCAGCTGATCGATCGGTACACCCGCCAAATGACGACCCAACAGGGGATCGCCGCCTTCCTCAAAAGTCCGGTGCTGCAATTCCTGACCAGCCTGACCACGGGTTCGCCTTCCCTGGCCCTCGTGCTGGCGGATCAAATCCCGATCGAGCAATTGCCCCTGGTAATCGGCAAAGCCCAACTGGCCTACGACCTGTACAACTTGATCCAACCGACGGCGGCCTTCGATTTGGTGGCGATTTGGCCGCTATTAATTGACCAGCGCGATCGGCCCGATCGGAATGCGCGGCGGTTTGGCTATGTGTTGATCGAGTCCTGGGTGCAGAATTTGCCGCCCGACCAACTCCTCACCAACTTTCGCCAAACCCTAACGGCTTAACCCCATTCTCAATTCTCCACTCTCAATTCTCAATTTCCCATGCTATAAGGTGTGGGTGCTCCCGGCCTGGGCGGGGCACAATAGAGCTTGAAGTCAGTTGTTTTTATCCGTACACACAACGCACCAATCATGTCCCTCGATCAACTCAAACCCGCTCCCGCTCCTCAATGTGGCGTTTACGTCCCCTACTACCCCCAAGCCCAAAAGAAGCAAATCCTGCCGTTTGCGATCGGCTTGTTTCAGCAGGGTTCGCTGGAAGGATTGCGGACGATCGAAGGCGGCGAGAGTATCCCGTTTATCGCCACTTGGAATCTTTCGACGTTGCCCGCTGACCTTTGCCGTTGCCGGATCCAGTTCGATGGCAATGCGGAATTGGGCTACGAAATCACCATGGCCAACTTTGAGTTTGTCGATTTCTTGATCGATATGATCATGAACTTCAAGCGGACAAGGGCGGCGGATTTTTCGCAGAACTTTTATCGGAAATTGCTGCGGTTGGACGATTAGTTTGTGTCGGATCGCTCGTCCATCGTTCTAAGATGAAGGTTAAATGCGCCAAGACGATCGCTCGGTGCGGTGATCCATGTCGCACCGGGCAATCAATGGGCAATCAATGGGAGCGATGGCGTAATGGGTTTGGCGAAGTATTTGGTGATTGGGTCGTTTCAGGCTTATAGCGGGAAGTCCGCCGTCACCCTCGGTCTGGCCGACCAACTCCAACGACGCGGGTTAGATGTGGGCTACGCCAAGCCGCTCGGGGGCGATTCGGGCGATGCACCGCAGGATAATAAAGATGCCGATGTCGAATTTATTGCCCAAACCCTAAAGCTTGATCCGTCGCGGGTGCAGCCGCCGTTGCTGAATCTGGATGAAACGACGCTCGATCGGTATCTCGAAACGCCGGATACCACGGACTACCAGGCTTTGTTGAAACAGCAGGCCCAAACCCAGGCAGGTGATCGGGTGATTCTCGAAGGGCCGGGGGGCGTGAATCAAGGGCGGTTGTTTGGGCTGTCGCTACCGCAGATTGCCAATGCCGTGGATGGGCCAGTGTTGCTGGTGGTGAAACACCGATCGACGATGCTCGATCGGTTGCTGGCAATCCAAGAACAACTGGGCGATCGGCTACTGGGCGTGGTAATCAATGGTGTGGCGGACGATCGGTTTGACTGGGTGAATGTTAAACTGCGGGAATTTTTGGAAGCGCGGGGGATTGCGGTGTTTGGGGTATTGCCCCACAGCTCGCTGCTGCAAAGCGTCAGCGTCGCCGAAATCGTCAAACAACTGGATGCGGAAGTGCTCTGCCGAGGCGGCCGCACCGATGCGATGGTGGAGAGTTTGGTGATTGGCGCAATGAATGTAAATTCGGCCCTGAAGTACTTCCGCCAACGGCACAACATGGCCGTGGTCACCGGGGGCGATCGTACCGACCTGCAACTCGCCGCCTTAGAAACCTCCACCCAATGTCTGATTCTGACCGGGCATATTGCGCCAACCAAGGAAATCCTGGCCCGCGCCGAAGAAATGGAAATTGCCGTCCTCTCCGTCGATCGGGATACGTTAACGACGGTGGAAATCGTCGATCGGGCCTTCGGTCAAGTGCGATTGAACGAACCGATCAAGGTCGAATGCGTTTTTCAAATGGCGGATGAATATTTGGATGTCGATCGGTTGTTGAACGTATGGCGGTAGGGGCGAAGCATTCGGCTGATAAATCTTGGCGTAGAAGATAATCTCACTGCCGAATGCTTCGCCCCTACGAACCCACGTCCCCAAACCGATCACCCCATCAACGTAAATTCCAACGGCTCTGGCCGATGCAGGCCATACCCCTGGGCATAATCGATATCCAATTCCCGCAGGGTTTGGAGGATTTCGTCATTCTCAACCCATTCGGCAACGGTCTTCACACCCAGCACGTGGGCAATCCGATTCATACAGGCCACCAATTCCCGATCGATCGGTTCGGTGGTGATGTTTTGGATGAAGCTCCCGTCGATTTTGAGGTAATCAATCTTCAACTGCTTCAAATAAGCAAAGCAGTTCATCCCACTGCCAAAGTCATCCAGGGCAAAATGACAGCCCATCTGCTTCAGTTCAGTAATAAACTGAATCGCCTGATCGATATTGGCGATCGCGGCGGTTTCGGTGATTTCAAAACAGATGACGTGGGGCGGCAGGCGGTATTCGGCAAATTTGGCTTTGAGGAAATCGACAAATTGGGCGTCGTTCAAACTGCGGGCCGAGAGGTTAATCGCATAGAGGCAACTGTCCAAGGGCCGACCGCTGTGGCTCAAACAGGCCTTGGCATAGGCGCGAAAAAAGGTTTCGATCACGACCCGATCGAGGTCGGTCATCAAACCATAACGTTCCGCCGCTGGGATAAAGCAGCCGGGGGAAATGATCTTGCCGTCGCGATCGATCATCCGCAGCAAAATCTCGACGTGACGCTCGAATTTTAATTGACCATCGGGGCGGGGTTCGACAAAATCTTGCTCCGGTGCGATCGGCACAATGTCCTGGGCGTAGAGCTGGAAGCGATCTTCCTCGATCGCTTGGTGGATTTGGGAAATCCAGAGGCGTTCGCTGCGTTGGCGGGCGAGTTCGTTGTCGTCGCTGTAGTAGAGGTGGATGCGATTGCGTCCGGCGTCTTTGGCGGCATAGCAGGCGGCGTCGGCGGCACTGAGGACGCTGGTGAGGCCGTCGCTGGATTGGTCAATCTGCACGAGGCCAAAACTGGCACTGACATTGAAGGTCTGCTCCTGCCACAAAAAGCGGAACTGGCCGACCTGTTGGTGAATCCGTTCGACGATTTGGCGGGCTTGATCGAGTCCGCATTGGTGGAACAAAATGCCGAATTCGTCGCCGCCGATGCGTGACAGAGTGTCGGTATGGCGGATTTCGCGTTGGAAGATCTGGGCCAGTCGTCGCAACAGTTCATCCCCGGCGTTATGGCCGCAGGTGTCGTTGACGATTTTGAATTGGTCGAGATCGATGTAGCAGAGGGTGTGCTGCCGATCGGTGGCTTGGGCGTTCTGGATCGCTTGGGTCAGTTTGACTTCGAAGGCGGCGCGATTGACTAATCCGGTGAGGCCGTCATGCTGGGCTTGCCAGGCAAGTTGGTGCTTGGCTTGGCGGGCGATCGTCACGTCTTGGAGCATGAAAACTGCGCCGTGAAGGCCAAAAGCATCGCTGATCGGGGCGATCGTCAAATCAATCGCGATCGGCGCGCCCGCCGCCGACAAGGTGATTAACTGATCAAACAGTTCAAAGGCGATGGGATTTTGGCGCAGGCGATCGAGGAATCCGCCCAGCGGCAACTGGGTCGTTTCATCCAGTAACGGCAGGACTTGCAGCAAATCCCGACCCGTCAAATCGTCGTCGATCGGGCAGTTGGCGTTGCTGGTCAGCCAGGCTTGGGCCTTGGCGTTGCAGGATTGGATTTGGCCTTGGAGATTGGTGGTGACGATCGCATGGGAAATCGCCTGGAGCGCCACATAGGCTAACTCCAACGGGTTAGATTGAACCATAGACATAGCAGAAATCGCATCAAGTTACAGAAAGCAAGACCTAGAGCAGTGTTGGACAAATTAACTTGAGCACAGAAAAGTTAGATCGACGCGCCGGACGATCGAACGTCGAGCCGGGGTCTATCGCCATCTTAATGAGTGATGCGCTTTAGCAACCTCGTTAGGAATACGGGGTTTCAGACGGAATGTTGCTGGAGAAATTGATCGAATCGGGCGCGATCGGGCATGGCGATTTGGGCACCGAGTTGGGTGGCGGCTAAGGCTCCAGCGGCATTGCCCCAAAGAATTGCGGCGGGGATCGGCAGTCCGGCCAGGAGTCCGGCGGTGAGGCCGCCCGCAAAGGCGTCGCCGCAGGCCACGGTATCGATCGCCGTGACTTTGAATGCGGGCACAAACCCGGACTCTGTCAGCGTTTGATAAAACGCGCCTTGGGCACCGAGTTTGATAATTACTTGGGGAACGCCTTGGGCTTGGAGGGCGATCGCGGCGCGGTGGGCGGTGGCGGGGTCATGTACCGTAAATCCCACTAGTTGACTGGCTTCGATTTCGTTCGGAATTAACAGATCAATATCGGGATACAACACCGTTAGGTCGGGGGTTTGCACCGGGGCGGGATCGAGGATGACGGTGACGCCTGCGGCTTTTGCCGCTTGGGCGGCGAGTTGGACGGCGGCGAGGGGCACTTCGAGTTGGAGCAGGAGGTATTGGGCCTGGATTAAATGCGGTTGCAACCGATCGATGTCCGCCTGTCCCACCTGACCGTTCGCACCGAAGATGCCGATGATTTGGTTTTCGCCGGTGGCGGCGACGGTGATGACGGCGACGCCGGAATGGGTGGTGGGATCGACCAGAATCCCGTCGGTATTGATGTTGAGCGCGGTTAAATCGGCCAGGAGCGATCGACCAAAATCATCATTCCCGACGCGACCAATCATCACCGTCGGCACACCGAGCTTGGCTAAGGCCACGGCTTGATTCGCGCCTTTGCCGCCGGGGGTGGTGACGAAGGTCGAACCCAGGATCGTCTCACCGGGTGCGGGTAAGCGCGGCACTTGGCTGACCAAATCCATATTTAAACTGCCGAAGACCACCGCACTCATGGTTTGGCCGCCAATCGATGGTCTCCGACCGACCGATGGTCAACGATGATACCGCCGCCCAGTAGCATTTCGCCGTCGTACCACACCGCCGCTTGACCAGGGGTGATGCTGGGCTGAAGTTCGTCAAAGACCACCCGCACTTGGTCATCGCCGATCGGGATAATCGTGGCGGGGACGGGGGCCGATCGATAGCGAATCTGCACTGAGGCTTGGAATGGGCCGTCGGGTCGGGCGATCGATACCCAGTTCAGCCGACTGACGGTGCATTCGGGTTCGAGCAAGGCTTCCTTGGTGCCGACAATGACACGATTCATCGCCACGTCCAAGCCCACGACGTAAAGCGGCTCACTGTAGGCGATCCCCAGGCCTTTGCGCTGCCCGATCGTGTAGTGGTGAGTACCCTCATGATGGCCCAATACGCGACCCGCTTGATCGACGATGTCGCCCGGTTTTGGTGTGATGTACTTGTCGAGAAATGCCTGCATCGAACCATTGGCTTCGACTAAGCAGAGATCCATGCTTTCGGGTTTGTCGGCGGTGTGTAAGCCGTAGTCGGCCGCCATTTGTCGGGTTTGGGTCTTTTGGGTTTCACCGAGGGGGAAGAGGACGTGGCCGAGGACGTGCTGGTCGAGGTCGTAGAGGAAATAGGTTTGGTCTTTGAGCGGATCGAAGGCGCGCAGCAATTGGTGCCGATCGGTGGCCTTGTCGTAATGCACTCGCGCATAGTGCCCCGTGGCAATGTAGTCGATCCCCAATGCTTCCTGGGCGTACTTCAGCATCGGCCCAAATTTGACAACCGTGTTGCAGTTGGAGCAGGGGAGAGGCGTGATCCCGGCCTGATAGCCTGCGACTAAATAATTCACGATATGGCGCTCGAAGGATTCGCGACTATCGACGATGTGGTGGGCCACGCCCATTTGTTCGCAGAGCTGGGCGGCATCGACCATGCCTTCGGAACAGCATTGGCCCTTGCCTTTCATCAGCCAGAGGGTGACGCCGACGACGGTGTGGCCCTGATCGCGCAACAGAGCGATCGCCGTTGAACTATCGACGCCGCCGGAGAGGCCCACGGCAACTTGCTTCGGGGCGATGGCGGGGATCGGATTTAGCGATGGGAGGGGGTGCAGCTCAGTCGTCATGACAATTAATCCGCGTAGCGTGGGTGACTTTAGGCTAGCTCAAAATGGGGGGAATTGTGGGCGGAATTGCGGGGAAGCAACCGGGGGATCGGCCCACGGACGGTGCAGCAATTCCAAGTGCCTGTGTTACACTGACGGGCAAATCCTGTACTAGCTTTGGGCTGAGTGCAGTTTTAGTCGGTATTTGGGAGGCGTGAACGATCGTGGGGATGCAATCAGTGTGGATTAAGACAATGTTGATGACATCGCGGCCAGTTTCGGGGTTAATTGGGTTGGCGATCGCGATCGCGTTGGGACAATCGCTTGCGGTGGCCACCCCCGCCATGGCCCAAAATCCCCCGCCCCCGTCGCAGTTTAGTGGTGTGGCGATCAACTACCGGGTGATTGTTGATAGCGCGGATGCGCAGGTGTTGCAGCAGGTGCGGCAGGTGGAGCGGGCGGCGTTTTTCCAGCAGTTTGCGGATAATCGCGATCGGATTCAAGCCGGGGCCTTTGCGGGTGAAGTCGGCGCGCGGGAACGGGTGGATGCCTTGGCCCGGATCGGCATTGGGTCAACGGCTTACAACAGTCAGGGCCAGGCGATCTATCAGCGTGGTTCGAACAGCACAACCACACCGCCCCCACCGGGTCAGCCCAATCCACCGCAAGCGGAGAAGCAACGACCCAGGGGCTATTACGCGATCGTGCCGATTACGCAGGATCAACTGCGAGGCAGCTATGCGACGTTGCGCAACTTGGGGATTCCCGAAGCGCAGATTGTCTATGGGACACAATTGCGGGGCTGGCACGTTGGGGTGGGCGTTTATTCGAATCGCCAAGCCGCTGAGAAAATGAGCCAATTCCTGCGCCGGAAGGGGGGCTTTGATGCCCGGACGTATTACGAGCCGTAGAGGATGTAAAAGTCTGACGGCTGGTCGCAAATGCCATGATCCCCCTAAATCCCCCTTAAAAAGGGGGACTTTGAATCCGATTCCCCCCTTTTTAAGGGGGGTTGGGGGGTGGCGTCGGTGACTGAAAAGATTAATGCATCTGTCCGAGGAGCGAACCACAGAGGAGGCCCAATCCGGTGACCAGCACCAAGATAAAAAAGGTGGGCCACTCATCGTATTCGTTGGCCTGCAAATCGATCCGGGCCAATCCTTCGGTGGTCAAGATCATCACGACGGGCATGAACAGTTGAAACCAATTCAACAGAATCGAAACCGTGGCGGCGATCATCACAAAGGTGGAAAAGGCCAGGGTGTCAGACGAAAACCAGCGCCGCACGAAGCGACTTAGATCGGCGAGGGGATGCAAGTAGATCAGGGCGATCGCGAAGCAGCCAAACATCAGAAAGACTTTGACTTCGATCGAGTAGCCGCCATGGGCGAGCAAACGGCCCATAAAAGCGTAGTTGCCGAATAGCAGCAAGAGCGAGAGCCAAGGCAACTGACGCGAGGGGGGGCGGAACAAAGGAGCCATAGGAGTTATGCAATATCACGAATCAAATCCCGGTACCAGTAATAGCTGGCCTTCGGCATCCGGGCTTGGGTTTGGTAATCGATGTAGACGATGCCAAAGCGTTTGACATAGGCCCACGACCATTCAAAATTATCTAACAAACTCCACAGATAATATCCGCGAACCGGATAATTTTCATCGATCGCCCGTGACACGCCTTGCAAATGCTGTTGGAGATACATAATCCGATCGAGATCGAGGATTTCGCCTTGGGCCGTCACCACATCTTCGGCGGCACAGCCATTTTCGGTAATGAATACGGGTAAATCGGGATGGCCCAGTGTCTCGCTGACATGGCGAATCCCCCAGTACAAACTATCGGGCACCAGATGGAGCCAGGGCATATTCAGGCGGGGATAGCCCGTGGGCAAAGGCAATACTTCAAAGCCCAGGGAATTTTCAGCGGCCCGCACATAGCTGCCCGTGTAGATATTTAAGCCCAGAAAATCCAAGGGTTGATGAATGGTGGCCAAATCATCGGCGGCGACGATCGGCGCTTCACTACCCAAGGATTGCCAAAATCCTGGATGATATGCCCCCGTCAACGCCGGATAGATCAGCCCGCCATTGTTGCCGTGGTAGGGGAAGGCGGCTTGGGCGGCAGCAATATTGGCGGGGGTTTCGGAGAGTGGCACGGTGACGCCGAAGTTATCGACTAAGCCGACTTGGCACGGTTGCGGCGACGCCGCCCGCATCGCCTGAACGGCCAAACCATGGGCCAGGAGGGCATGGTGGGAGGTCTGCCAGACGTCGCGCCAGCGGCTGACGATCGTACCGGGAGCATGTTCCGGCGGCACTCGATCGTTGTAAGCCAAATGGGTGAAGCAGGTGATTTCGTTCAGGGTGATCCAGTGGCGAATCCGATCGCCCAGCCGCGACACCACCGCCGTTACATAGTCCGCAAAGTCGTCGGCCATTTCCCGACTGCGCCAGGAACCGTAGCGATGTTCGAGGGCCAGGGGGCTATCCCAGTGAAATAGTGTGGCGACGGGTTCGATCCCATATTCGGCCAGACAATCCAGCAGCCGATCGTAGAAGTCAAATCCGGCGGCATTCACGGCTCCGCGTCCGTCGGGGACGATCCGGCACCAGGAAATGCTGAAGCGATATTGCTTGACGCCGAGGGCGGCCATCAGCTTGACGTCTTCGGCGTAGCGATGGAAATGGTCGCAGGCGTCCATATTCGGCGGTTTGGCGAAGCCCATGGGAACCATGTGGCCCTTGGCCGATCGTCGCCACTTTTGGCTAAATTCGTCCCAGACGCTGGGTTTGCGGCCATCGAGCTGCGCCCCCCCTTCGATCTGGATTGCCGCCGTCGCCACGCCCCACTGAAAATCCGCCGGAAAACTGCGCTGCATGGCTTACTCCTCTTCCACCACGATCGGCGTTTCCACCGACGTTTGCGATTCCACAATCACCACCGACTCAATATTCGTGACGATCGCCGCATCCCCGCCGGACACCGCCAACTCTGGCCCATGACTCAAACTGGGCGGATGATGTTCTTCGTGCCAATGATCGAGAATATCCTTGACCACCACTTCTTTGAACCAGACTTGGCCCACCACGGTCAACGGCAACGCGAGGAGCAATCCCAAAAAGCCAAAGAACGTGGCAAAGAACACTTGGGAAAGTAAGGTGACGGCGGGGAGCAAGGCGACTTGCTGGGCCATGACCACGGGGGTAAGAATGTTGGTTTCCAACTGTTGTACCAGGAAATAGAGGCCAAATACGGCCAGGGATTTCCAGGGGGCATCGAGGAGGGCGATCACCATTGGGGGCACGATGCTCAAGGCGGGGCCAATGTTCGGAATAAACGTGAGCAGTCCGGCAAAAATACCGTTCGCCAGGGGAAGTGGGACACCCAAAATCAGTAGACCGACACCGCTGAAGGTGCCAATGACAAACATGTTGAACAAAATCCCGAGTAGCCAGCCTTGGAGTGATCGGCCACATTTGTCTAAGATGTCATGGACGCGCCGCCGATAGAACGAGGGAAAACAGCGGACAAAGGCACGCCGATAGGGTTCTGGCTCAAACAGCAGCATCAGCGTCAGGATGATCACGAGCAGCACATTCAGCACGCCGCCCAAGGTGCCCGAAACCAAGGTGAACGAACCGCCGACAAACCGATTCACCAAGGGCTGCAATTGCTTAACGAGATCCTCCACCGACGGCAAATAGGGATCAAGAAACGGCGGGGCGGCGGCACTCAGGCTTTTACCCCATTGATCAAGCCGATCGACGCCCTTCGGCACCAACTGCGTCAGCTCCTGAAACTGCGACGCAAAGGGTGGCACGACCAGCCACAAGGCGACGCCTAAGACGCCCAACAAACCGAAAATTGCCAGGATCAGCGAAAGCGATCGTTGAATCTTCAGCCGCTTTTGCAACTGTTCGCCCAACGTATTCAGCGCCGTCGCCAACACCACCGCCGCGAAGATTAACATCAACACACTGCGGATTTGCCACAGGATGTAAAGCGCCAGCACCAGCGCGAGAATTCCGACCCATTGACCCAGTTTCACGCTTTAGACCTCGGAGGAGAGTTGAGAATTGAGAATTGAGAGTTGAGAATTGAGGAATTAGGATTCCGGTGGGACAGGCGCAATCGGCATCGATCGACCCATCTTGAACCCCAGCCAGCCACTCATTAGCCCTGTCGGGAATAGCACGATCGCGAGGGCGATCGCATCGTTGTTCGGGATTGTCAACGGGGCAATTGCATATTTGATTAAGAGCGCGATGGCGAGGGAGAGGCCGAAAACTTTAAGCAGGGTGGCGATTACGTCCATAGGATACCGAGGGGAGGCGAAGGGGCGATTACGGTGGAAATACGGATGAGAATGGCGGGCGTTCCTGACACAATTTCACCCAAGTCATTTATTGATGAGAGTATCAATTTCTACAGTTTTCCGCCCGCCAACGCAAGTTGTCGGGTTTTTTCATGGTGGATGCCATGACATGCCACCACCCCACAGCCATTTAAGCTGCATTCCGCCAATAATCATAGGCATCAGCGAGGCGCCGATCGTATTCGTTGATCCGGTAGCCTTCGCCGTTATAGCGCAGGGCAAACCCTGCCCAGTCGCGGCGCGCCAGGAAGGGGCCGAGTCCTTCGGTGCGGATAAAATTGAACATGGCGGTCAGCTGTTTGCCTTCGCTTTGGTGCATGTCTTTGATCATGTCTTCGACGTTGTTGTAGTCGGCTTTGTCGTGGTTGAAGCCCATGACTTGGCCGAGACCCCAGGAGGCGGATTTGAGTGCGCCCGCCCGATCGAGCCGAAGCGCTTTGTACAATCGATCCCACTCACCGACGCCGCCAATGTATAGACTGCGATTCCACACTGGACTAGAAATACTCGGATGGCTGTAGTCGTAGCGCCCATCGGTGAAGGCGGAGAACCAGTGGGCTTCGAATAGGATTTTGGGGCGACCGTCGCTGAAGCAGCCGGAACCAGCGGCTTCGATTTCGATGACGGCGCGAATGGTGGCAACGTCCGAGCCGACGAGCTGGGCGGCTTGGGCGTAGTCGCTGTTGTTGAGGGTGGGGGGACGGGGCAAGGCGGGAATGCCGGGGACTTCGGGTTCGAGCAGGAGTTTGGCGATGCGGGGGGAGAGCCGATCGGGGGCCGCGCCGTAGACTTGGGCGAGGGATTCGTAGGCGGCTTTGGTGCTGCCACCCCAACGACCATCGATGTCGCCGGGGGAATGGCCCATGGCGGCGAGGGCTTGTTGGAGTTCTTTGATCAGATTGGGGGCGGGGGCGAGCCGATCGACGGGCCAGGGATCGGGGCCTCGGCGCAATTCGGTGAGGCTTTGGGGAACGGGGACTTTGGGGTCGGGCGTGATGATTTCTGACGGCGGCGGCGGGGCGATCGTCGCGAGGAGGCGGGTGGCAGCGGCGGGTGGCAGCCGATCGGCAGGGAACTGGTTGGCGATCGCAAATTTCTCGTAGGCCGCTTGGGTGCCGCTGCCCCAATCCCCGTCGATCGGGCCGCTGTAGAAGCCTAATAGTTTGAGACGTTGTTGGACTTCGTTGGCGATCAGCGGATTGGCCTGAATCGAGAAGAGGGTGAAGGTGCTGGACTGGTCGGCGATGTCCTGGAGGCGGCGGAAGGCCAGACTGGTGAGATGGGCCGCAGCGGCGGGGGTGATCGACTCAATGGGATAGCCGTAGGTCTGGGCGAAGCGAATGTAGGCGGATTCGGTGCCGTCGCCCCAGGAGCCATCGACGGGGCCGGGCTGGTAGTCCCAGGAGGATAGCCGAAACTGAATGTCACGAGCGATCGTGACGTTGGCCCGAATGGCGGTGAGGGGATAGGTGACGCGGCCTAAGGCAATGTCACGGAGGGTTTGGGCGGCGATGGCGGGAGCGGGTGGGGCCGGGGGTTTGGGTGGGGTGGTATTGGTGACGGGTGGGGTGACGGGCGGCGCGGGTGGTGGCGGGGCGGGCGGGGCACTCAGGGATGTCCCCAGTAGGACTTGGGCGGCTTTGGGGGCGAGTCGATCGACGGGGAATTGGCGGGCTTGGGCGAAGGCGGTGAAGGCGGTTTGGGTGGATTTGCCCCAGAGTCCATCGATCGGGCCAGGATCGTAGCCGAGGGCTTTGAGCCGATCTTGCAGTTCGCGGGCGAGTAGCGGATTGTCGCGGAGCGAGAAGAGGGTGAAGGTGGAGGATTGATTGGCAATGACTTTGAGATTGCGAAAGGCGAGACTGGCGAGATGGGCGGCGGTGCGCGGGGTGAGGGCGGTCAGACCGTAGCTAAAATCGCGGGCAAAGGCCATGTAGGCGTCTTCGGTGCGGGTGGCCCATTTGCCGTCGGCGGGGCCGGGCTGATAGCCCCAGGATAATAGGCGCGATTGAATGTCCCTGGTTGCCGTTTCATCGGCCCGAATGGCCTGGAGGGGGTAGACGACGGTTCCGAGGGCAATATCTCTGAGATTCATGGGGGCACTCGTGCTATATCAGGGGCAACATGACCGCACAGATCGGGGCGGTCGGGTTCAGCCTCCCATTCTAGAAGAAACCCCGCCAAAATCGCGATTTCTTTGGGACGGCCGATCGGGGAGCAGTTTGGGGCCGATCGGGGGCCGACTCAAGTGTTAATACGCAGGGTTGAAATTCACCGTTTCTACACTTAGAAATACGAAAGTTGACAAGGTGTAATCATCGCTTTGCGGGCGATCCCCAGGAGGAAATTTGGCGGGGGTTCGACGGTGGGGATCATTGAGCTGTACAGCAACCCGGATTTTCGAGTACATTGGTGAGGTGGGGCACAGACGAGCTTTCTCGGTTTCTTTAAGATTCTTGTATTAATGACAAAGATTTTCAAAGCGATGGACAGTTCTCCGATTTATTGAGGGCACTATAAAGCTAGGTTTGATTCATCGAATTTTGCGTCAGCCTGAAAGTAACTGGAGTTTTTTTATTAACAAGGGGTAAGTCAGATGGAATCCGTTAAGCAAGCCAACCAGCGTCGGTTCACGCAATTGCGCACATGGTTTCATGGGAATGATGTGGCACTTCAGCAATTGCTAAACCAGCTTCAGCGGGCCAATCCAGAGAAAGATCAGAGTTGGTGTATACACGAGCTTTGGTCGGAGCAGCGGACTTGGCACTACTAGATTGGTGCGACTGACGGGGCGCGCGATCGTCGTCGGCAACTGGTTAGTCGGAAAATCCCCCAGGCAATTGATTGTCTGGGGGATTTTCTTTGGGTTCAAACGGGGCGGGTTCAACTTAAACTGGGTTAGACTTTCCTTGCCAATCGTTTTGTTCACGAGTGATCCATCATGAGTTCCGACCCGTCCGATCGGTCGATGGTACCCGGTCGCCTCGTCTGGAACCATTCCACGCATTTACCGGGATTAATCCCGATCCTCAAACGCCTGACCCAAGTGGAGGGCATTGGGACGATCACGCCAGCGGTGATTGGCCGCACCAAATCCCACAGCCCCCTGTTCAAAATCAAGATCTCGGCGGCGATTCGGGGGGGCTATAAGCTGATTGCCCGCAAGGGCAAGCTGTTCCAAGAGGTGTTTGTGCTGACGGGGTTGAGTCGGGAAGATTTGTTGGCGGCGATCGAGAATCTGATTGACTGAGAGGCGCTAGGCAATGGCGATGGCGGGGGCGATGGTCTCCGACCGACCGTCGGTCATCGGGGCAGCAAGGGGGGTGAAGTGACTTTGGGCAAGACGTTCAACCAGGTTTTCGCAGGGGATTTGGATGGCCCCGTAGCGTTCAAATACGACATAGTTGTCGCCGCCGTCGATCAAATGATATTTGCCGTCCTGAAGCTGGTTGATCAAGGTGACGAGGGCGGCGGTGCCCGCATGGTTGGCGCGGTGGAACATGCTCATAATGCCGAAATTGCGGTTAACGACGACGCCCCAAAGTCCACCGACTAGCTCACCGCCCTGGTAAATCTCGATCGTCTCGACACAACCCCGATCGTATAGCGTGCGATAGAGCTGAATCAGGCTGTCATTAATCCAGGTTTTTTCGCGCTGTGAGGCGCGGATTACGGCGTCGAAGTCGGAGTTGTAGCGGATTTCAAAGGCTTGCTGGCGAATCACGCGCTTGAGGCGACTGGAGACGCGGGCGACTGCGGCGGTGATGATGACGCGCTGGGGGAAGGTCTTCCAGACCAGTTTTTGGCTATTGTCTTGGCCGAGCAGAATCATCCCTTGGTAGTAGTTGCTGAGGATGCGCTCGGGCGTACAGGGGGCGAGCTGACAGGCACTGTAAATCGCGACTTCGGGGCTGGGGAAAAATTTGATGACGACGCGATCGAGGAAGATTTGGTAGGTCTGTCGCAGCAATTGCTGGGACTTAGCGGGGACTTTTTTGATTTTGCGGAGGGCAGATGGCAGCATGTGTTCGATCGGGCTAGGCGTGGTTGATCAGTGATTGCTTATACAATGGCCCTATCCAAATTATGCAGACCGGCCGATTTCCATGTTTTTATTTTTGTCCAAGCTGTTGCCGCTGTTGTTGTATCCGTTAGGGGTAACGATCGTCCTGGTGATTGTGGGACTGTGGCTAATCAAACGGCGGCGGACGAAGTTGGCGAGTCGCTTGATCATCCTGGCGATCTGGTTGCTCTATATCAGCAGTACGGAGCTGGTGGCCCAGGCCCTGACCCGATCGTTGGAGGATCAAAATCGGCCAACGGAAATCGCGCCCGCTAATGCGATCGTGGTGTTAGGCGGCGGCACAAAGACGGGGCAAGCCCCGCGTCCCCTGCCGGAGGTGAGTGAGGCGGGCGATCGGGTGATCTATGCGGCGAAGCTGTACAAGGATGGCAAAGCACCGAAGATTATTCTGAGTGGGGGGCGGGTCACGTGGAAGGGGGAGCAGGGTTCGGAGTCGGCGGATATGGCGATTTTGTTGGATTTGTTTGGGATTCCACGGAGCGCGATGCGAGAAGATCCCGCGTCACTTAACACGCGCCAAAATGCCTTGAACGTGAAGCAAATTGTCGATCGGGAGGGATGGCGCAAGTTGATTCTGGTGACTTCGGCGACGCATATGCCGCGATCGTTGGCGATTTTTCGGCGGTTGGGGATGGATGTGGTGGCGGCTCCGACGGATTTTTATACGACGGATGCGGATCGGCAGGTGAATGCCCAGGGGCGACTGCTGAGTCTGTTGCCGGATGCGGAGAATCTGCTGCTGACGTCGCGATCGTTGAAGGAGTATGTGGGGATTTTGGTGTATCGGTTGCGGGGTTGGGTTTAGAGCGCCCTGGAATGGAATTCCGGGCTGAGAGCGCAAGTCCCGTTGGGACTAAATTCCAGTCCGGTAGGACTTTCGCCTGTAGCCCGGAATTGCATTCCAGGGCGGTTTGATGTCGTAGTCGGGCAATTTGCGCCGCAACTACGAGATGGCTTGCAAGCTGTCGATCAGGGCGGCGGCGGCGTTGGGGACTTGGTCGGCACCGGATTCGGTGGCGGCGATGAGGAGCATGAGGACTTGGGTGCCGCTGGGTTTGGCGATGATGACGCCGTTGACGGGTTGGGTGATGCCGCCGATCGTCAGGCTGCCGCTCCAGTCGAGTTGGATGCCGCCGGGGATGGCTTGGGTACTGCCGGTTTGGAAGCCTTCGCCACGTTGGAAGGCGGCTTTGGCGATTTCGGCGAGGGCGTCGGGGGTGAGGAACCCGGCGGTGGCGGGCTGAGCGAGGGCGGTGTAGGCCAAGCTGCCCTTGGGGCTTTCGATTAGGACGGCATCGCCGATCGGGCTAACGCGAAAATCCTGGACGATCGCGATGCGAAAGCGGTTGGCGCGATCGGTGAATTCGCCAGCGGTGGGCAGGGGGTCGGCGGCGGGGAGTGGCGCGGGCGGTGGTGCAAGGGGCAGATTGGGAATCCCGCCGGGGAGGGGAAGCACGGAGGGAGCCACGGTGGGGATGGCGGTGGGCAGTGCCGTGGGCGTGACGGAGGGCAGCGCCGTGGGATTAATCGAGGGGGTAGGACTGGGCGTGGGGGGCTTGTATTCGGTGGCCGATCCGGGGAGGGCGGGGACGGAGACGGCTTCGGTGGTGGCGGCGGGAATGGGGACTTCCTGGGCGCGGAGGCCGTAGCCGCAGAGCATGGAGAGGATGAAGGTGAGGGTGGCGAGGGCGGTGAGCCAGGTGCGTTTGGAGATCATGGGGGAATGGAGAATGGAGAATGGAGAATGGAGAATGGAGAATTGGGAATGGCCTTCGACAAGCTCAGGCACCGATTGAACACTATTGCGAACTAGCTGCGACCGAGGATGGAGCTGTTGCCGGAGTAGAAGACGCCCGCGATGCAGCCGATCATCAGGGTGGCGAGAGTGGCGGCCCAGAGGGCTGTCCAGCCGAGTTCGGTGAGGTCTTTGCGGCGGCTGGGGATGAGGCTGGTGAAGCCGCCGACGAAGATGCCGTAGGCGGGCAGGTGGGCAAAGCCGCAGAGGATGTAGCTGATGATCACGAGGGCGCGATCGCTGATGAGGCCTTTTTGGGCCAGTTGGGCGAGGCTGAGGTAGGCCGGAATCTCGGTTTCGACGAGGCGGGAGCCGACGAGGAGGGAGGATTGCCAGATTTCGGGCCAGTTGTTGGCGATGCCAGTGAGGGCGACGAGCGGGACGAATAATGCGCCGAGGATGGTTTTGAGGTTGACGACTTGGAAAAATTGGCCGATGCGTTGGAGGGAGGGGTTGGCGCTTTGGGCGAGTCCGGCGAGGTTGCCGAAGAATAGGTCAACCAGGGCGACGAGACCGAGGATGGCGATCAACAGGGCGGCAATGGCGATCGCCAGGCGGACGCCGTCCATGGCTCCACTAATGATGCTTTCCATGGCATTTTCACTGTCCGATTCCCCTTCCAGCAGTTCGGGGGGGATGCCGCCGAGGGTAACGGGGGTGCCGGTTTCGGGGACGAGGATCTTGGAGGTGACGAAGCAGGCGGGGATGGCCATGAACGAGGCGGAAACCAAATGTCCGGCGATCGTGGGGAAAGTCGGAGCCAGAAACATCGCGTAGATCGCCAGGACGGTGGAGGCAATGCTGCCGTAGCAGGCGGTGAGGACGGCGCAGAGTTCGCTGCGGGTCATTTTTTCGAGGAAGGGGCGGATGACGAGGCCGGATTCGATGCCGACGAAGATGTTGGCCGCGCCGCTGAGGGCTTCTGCACCGCTGAGTCCCATGGTCCAGCGGAAGAGTTTGCCGAAGAGGTTGATCATCGGCTGGATAACGCGCCAGTGGTAGAGCAGCGACATCAGGGAGGAAAAGAAGACGACTAAGGGCAGGGCGCGGAAGGCGAGGATGTAGCCAAGGGAGATGTTTTCGGGGGCGAGGCGATCGCCTGCGACGGGGACATAGCCCGGTGTGATGGCGCGGGCGATCCAGCGGCCCGCACCGATCGGGCCGGGGGCGTTGGTGGGGTTGGGGACGATGAGGTCGCCGAAGAGGAAGCGACTGCCCGCTTCGGTGGCGTTGAGAATGGCGTTAATGTTTTTGCTGATCAGTTCGATGATTTGGCGACTGAGGGGGAACTGGAAGACGACGAGGCCAATGATTAATTGGAGACCGACGCCCCAGAGGATGACTTTCCAGGGGACTTGTTGGCGGTTTTCGGAGCCGATCCAGGCGATCAGGCAAAGCGCGAAAATACCAAAAAATGAAACTAAATTTAACCAGGACATCAGTTACCGCCCACACCGATCATTGAAACAAACTCACCTGCATCAGATCTTGTATCACTCCGTGGTGCGCTTTGACGCGTTTCGATCGAGAAATTTTTCGGTGGGTGTGCTGATCGACGATCGTCAGTATGGCACCGCAGTAGTTATCTAGTATTACTTGAGATCTCCTGATTTTGGCGTTCCGTCAAGGGGAGCAGGAAATGCCGTTGCCAACTTCAAATGCGCGAGATCGATTAAATCCCGCGCATCGGTCGAAGTGTCGGCCCAGCGGTCACCGTTCGCCATCAGCTTCTCCGTCACCTGATCGACCAGATCGAGACATAAAAAATCAATATCGCGACTCAAGCGATATTCGCCATAGGCCAGCACCAACATCGTGCCACCCCCGAAGTAGGTCTCACAGGAAAGCAGGAAATCGTGATCGATCGCTTGCAAGATTCGCAGAATTTGATTGTGTAGGGGATATTTAAAAGCCACGGTATCAGACCTCATTCACCAGCCAAGAATGATATTCCATCGCAATTTTTCGAATAAATGTGGTTTCCGGTTCACTGGTATCCGCCATAACGCCCCGCAAGGGCCAATTGCGTTCGTATAAATTGAGAATTTCCAGTTCAGTCAAATGCGCGATCGACGGTTTTTCCCCTTGCCAGCAAAGTGATGTGAGAAATGGTAGTTGGGCTAATTGCGGTGGTTCCATTGCAGCTTTCTGAGGGCGATCGGTACCCGATGCGAGTGGCTTGATCCTAGCAAAGATCTTAAATTTCAGTTGCGCCATTCGCCTTGGAGGGTGAAGGCGGCCCAGTAGTAGGGGGCTTTGCCCTGTTGCCACATTTTGAGTTGGGCTTGGCGCAGGGCGGCGGCGTGGGATTGTTTGGATTGCCAGAGGTTGGTGTAGAAGTCTTGCATCAAGTCGCTGGTGGCTTGGTCATCGACGCTCCAGAGGGAGACGGCCACGCGCAAGGCCCCGGCATACATGAGGCCACGGGTCATGCCGACTAAGCCTTCGCCGGGGATATCGTTGCCGAGTCCGGTTTCGCAGGCGCTGAGGACGACGAGTTCGGCGGGGAGGTTGAGGTTGAAGAGGTCGGGAAAGCGGAGATAGGCTTTACGATCGCGCCCTTGGGCATCAAAGCTGGAGAGGATAATGCTGGATAGGGCGGGACTTTCGCTGTCGAAGAAGCCGTGGGTGGCGAGGTGGAGGTAGCGGTATTGGCTGATTTTGGGGTCGGTGACCCAGTCGTAGGAGGCGTCGAAGCCGAAGGCACTGGTGCGATCGCGTTCATCCGGTACGAGTTTGAGAATCCCTTGGGCTTCGGTGGCAGTGAAGGGAAGCCGATTCAGGTCGAGGTCGCGTCCGACGCGGCTCCGGGCAATTTGTTCAGTTACGTCAAGTTGATTATTGGCTTGAATGGTTTGGGGTTGACTCGTTTTGCTGGCGAGGCGATCGTCGTCTTTGCGGAAGATTGGGTCGGCCAGGATCGCGAGTTTTTTGGGGCCACGGGGTTTGGTGGCGACGGTGCTGCGGAGAATGCCGATCGTGCTGGCGGAGGGCAAATTCGTAATTTCGTGTTGGGTGATGAGGGGATTGTAGGTGGGGCGGTTGGGGGTATTGAGGGCGGCAAAGGGAATGAAATGGAGCACGCCATCGGGAATGATCACGAGGCGTTTGTTACCTAAATCCGCAGCGGCGGGAGTGAGGATTTGGGCGGTGAGGCGGCTGGCGCTGGCGGGAGCGATCTGTTCCGAGTTGCGGAGTTGGTTGCGGAGGGCGATGACGGTGGGTTTGATGTCGCTGGCTTTGGGGAGAATGTAGGTTTTGAGGCTGGTGTGGCCGATTACCCAAAGGTAGCTTTGGGGTTCACCGAGGCTGTATTGCAGGATCAGGGTATCGGGATCGAGTTGTTGCTGGATTGCTTTGAGGGTGGTGGGTTTGGGGTATTGGAGATTGGCGTAGGCGGGGTTGGTCGCGCGGATGGTGTTTTTGAGGTCGTCGCGTTGGGTGTAGAGGGCGGTGATGGTTTGGGTCAGTGTGGTGATTTGGGTGATGTGGTTGCCCGGTTGGCTGGAGAGTTTGACGAGTTGGGTTTCTTGGGCGTCGATCGTTTGGTTTAGGGTTTGTTCTTGTTGGCGCAGTGCGGGGGAAATGTCTTTGTTGATGTTGGCGTTGGCTTGGATTAGCAGTTCGCGCAGGACACGGGCACGGCTTTGTTCGGCGGTTTCGAGGGCTTGGGCGGCGTAGCCTTGGGTGGGTTGTTGTTGATGCAGTTGCATCAGAATGTCGATTTTGAGTTGGTAGTATTGCTGGACGGAGGCGAAGTAGGAGGTTTTGAGGGCGTCGGTTTTGAGGGCGCGGCGGAGGGATTCGATGATCACAATGGCGCTGTTGATAGTTTTGAGCGCTTCGGGGAGTTGATTTTGGGCACGGTAAAACCCCGCGAGATTGCCTAAGGTAGTGACTTCGACCGATCGCTGGCCGATCGCCCGGAACATTGATAGAGATTGGTGGTAATAGTCGAGGGCTTGGGGCTTTTGGCCGAGCCGATTGGAGATATGGCCCAGGTTATTCAGTGTGATGGCGACCAGTGAACGATTGTTGGCGGCTCGCGCAATCGGTAACGATCGTTGGAAATACTCAAGGGCTTGAGTGGATTGGCCTTGCACTTCGTCGAGATGGCCGAGATTGTTGAGGGTGGTGGCTTCGAGCGATCGTGCGCCGATCGCTTGCCAGATCGGTAAGGCTTGGTTGTAATAATCGCGGGCTTTGCTCAGTTCACCTTGGTCGGAGTAGACGCTGCCAAAGTTATTCAGGGTGGTGGCAATCTGGGTGCGATCGCCGACGGCTTGGGCGATTGGGAGGGCTTGGCGGTAATAGTCCAGGGCTTGGGTCGGATCGCCCAAGTCAGCGTAGATCAGGCCAATGTTGGTGAGTAGCGTTGCGGTATTGGCGCGCTCGCCTAGTGCCTGAAAAATCGGTAAGGCTTGATTGTAATAATCGAGGGCTTTGCTTTTCTCACCCAAATCGGTGTAGACCGCCCCGAGATTGAGGAGGGTGGCGGCGACGCCGGATCGATCAGCGATCGCCTGTCGAATGGTGAGGGCTTGGTTGTAGTAATCCAGCGCTTGGGGCTGATCACCGAGGGTATTGTGGACGGCTCCAATGTTGTTCAAGGTGGTGGCTTCGCTGCCGCGTTTGGCGATCGCACGCCAAATCGGGAGGGCTTGATTGTAGTAATCCAGGGCTTGGGTGGGTTCGCCGCGATCGGTGTAGATCGTGCCGATATTGACTAGGGTCGCGGCGGCGGCGGCCTGATTGCCTACGGCCTGGGCAATTTGCAAGGCTTGATGGTAATAATCCAGGGCTTTGGCTTGCTCGCCCAGCGCATCGTAGATACTCCCAATATTGTTGAGGGTGGTGGCTTCGCGGGGGCGATCGCCCAGGGCGCGCCAAAGGGACAAGGCTTGATTGAAGGCTTCCAGGGCTTGGGGTTTGGCCCCGATTCCGCTGTGGAGTTTGCCAATGAGGTTGAGGGTGGTGGCGGCGTGGGGACGATCGCCCATGACGAGCAAAATCGGCACGGCTTGATTGTAGTAATCCAGGGCTTTGGCGGGGTCGTCGAGGGCTTTGTAGCTGCGGGCCAAGCCAATGAAGGCCGTCGTGCGGGCGAGGTTCTGCGCGTCGGATGCGGCGGGGGGCAGTTGTTGGCTGAGTTTGAGGGCTTGTTCAAATTGGCCGATCGCGGCGGTTAAATCGGCTTTGTTGTTGGCTTTGCTGCCTTCTTTCAACAGCCGCGAACCTTCTGTCAATGCTTGGGGCAGGGTTTTGGATAATTCTGACGGAGCGCTGGGGGGAACGCTGGTTTGCGATCGCACAGTGGGCATTGGCCCCACGACAATCGCCAAATTCACCAACAACGCTAACCCAACCGCATAACTGATTCCTCTGAAGATTCGATCGTATCGCCCAATAATCATTGGACAACAGAACTTATGCAAAAAGCCAGCGATCGGGCCAAATTTCAAGCAGGAACTGGGGTTTAGCGATAACGACCGAGCAAATCATGGCCGCGAATGCGCAGAGCGGCGGGGATGAGGGCAAGGGAATTGCGGATGAGTTTGGCTGGGGTGGATGGCTTTGGGGGGGCGCTCGGTTGGGCGGGGATTTGGGCGATCGTGAGGTGATGTTTTGCGGCGATGTAGAGCAGTTCGAGGTCAAAGCCTGCACCGACGATCGATTGGCGTTGGAAGAGGGTTTGGGCGGCGCTGGCGCGGAAGCCTTTGAGTCCGGCTTGGGGATCGGCGTGGTGGAGTCCGAGGAGGCGTTGGGCGAGGTGGGTGCTGGTTTGTTGAATGTGGCGACGGAACCAGGTGGGGCGATGGGTGGGAATGGCGGCAGTCCGATCGCCGATGACGATGTCCGATCGTTGGAGGGCAATCATCAGGTCGTCGAGGCGATCGACGGCAGCGGCGAAGTCGCCGTCCAACAGACAGAGGTATTCGCAGTCGGGGAGGGCGGCGCGCATCCCGAGGCGGACGGCGTAGCCGGTTCCGGCGGCGGGCTGGTAGCTCAGGAGTTGCAGCTGGGGGGTTTTGGCTTGGTGGATGCGGGCGGCGAGGATGTCCCGGCTCCGATCGGTGGAGCCGTCGTCGATGAAGAGGCAGGTGACGTGGGGATGGCGGTAGAGGTATTGCTGGACTTGGCGGAGGGTCGTGGGGAGGGTGGCTTGGGCGTTGTGGATCGGCAAAATCACGACGATCGGGGTGAGACATTGAAGGGAGGGTGGCGCAGATTTGGCGCTGCGGGCGATCGGATTGGTCAACATGACACACACAACCTTGGGAAACCAGAGAACAACTTTATGCCATAGGGTACCGGGGATTGGGGGGATTGGGGCGGGAATTTTTAGGGGCGTTTCCAGATTTTTTGGATTTGTTGGGGCCAGTGTTTGGGGCTGTCGTGGGGGTACAGTTTGAGCGAAAAGATGGAAAGCAGGAGCGGGATGCCGCCGATTTTCAGGTTCATGAGGAGGTGGAGGATCAGTCCGAGGCCGATCGTGCCCCAAGCCGATAGATGCACGATGTACACGCCATGTTGGAAGTCGCCAGTGGCTAACCAATTGCCTTGCATCTGACGACCGGAAATTACCGCGAGGACGATCGCACCGAGGAGGGTGGTATTGACCAAGCGATGCAGTCCTTGCCACCAGATGGGGCGATTGATTTGGGTCAGGTGCTTGAGGCTGGATTGTTGGATCAGTTTGCGGCGGCCGAGGGTGAGACTGTAGAGGCCGAACAGGATGAAGATCAGGATGGCTTTGCCCGCGCTGTCGTGGTGCCAGTCCATGATCGAATCCTGGTAGGGAAGACCGATGCGGCCCCAACGTCCATCAAATTGGTCATAAATCCAATAGCCGGTCGCGGTGGCGATGAGCAGGGCCAGACCACTGATGCCATGTAATAGGCGTAACAGTGAGGGTTGGTAGGGGGCTTTGGCGGACATGAGTGGACAAACCTGGGATGGGCAAACTGTGGATGGGCAAACTGTGGATTGACAACCGGGACAATCCTTTGGTATGGCTCTTTTTAGGTTAACTCAGATGATTGGGATTATTTTGTTTTGGACAAGGATTACAAAATGTCAACATCCGTAACGCAATATCCTGAAACGTAAAAAAAATCCGCCTAATCCCGAAGAAATTGCATACATTCCGGCGGCGGGAGTGGGGATCGGCTAACTTGGGGCGTAGTTCGATAGCGTGATTGCGACAGGCCACAGTTCCAGACTTCAGGAGATAGACGATCCATGGCAAAGTTAAAAGTTGGTATTAATGGATTTGGGCGGATTGGTCGGTTGGTGTTGCGGGCGGGGTTGAAGAATCCCGATATCGAATTTGTGGGAATCAATGATCTGTTTTCCCCGGAAAATTTGGCGTATTTGTTTAAGTATGATTCGACCCATGGGATGTATCCCGGCAGTGTGACTTCGACGGCGGAGGGGATTGTGATTGATGGGCGGCTGTTGCCTTGTACGGCGATTCGCGATCCGAAGACGCTGCCTTGGGGCGAATTGGGGGTGGATTATGTGGTGGAATCGACGGGATTATTTACGGCCCATGCGGGCGCGAGTCAGCATGTGACGGCGGGGGCAAAGCGGGTGATTATCTCGGCTCCGACGGCGGATTCGGAGCTGGTGAAGACGTTGGTGATGGGCGTGAATCACAATGAGTTTGATGTGCAGCGAGATATTGTGGTGTCGAATGCGAGCTGTACGACGAATTGTTTAGCGCCGTTGGCGAAGGTGATTAATGATGCGATCGGGATTGAAGAAGGCTTGATGACGACTGTCCATGCGATGACGGCGAACCAGTCCACGGTGGATGGCCCGAATCCGAAGGATATGCGCGGTGGCCGGGGCGCGGGCCAGAATATTATTCCGGCTTCGACGGGGGCGGCGAAGGCGGTGGGTCTGGTGCTACCGGAGCTGAAGGGGAAGCTGACCGGGATGGCGTTCCGGGTGCCGACGCCGGATGTGTCGGTGGTGGATTTGACGTTCCGATCGAAGCGGGCGACGAGCTATGCGGAGATCTGTGAGGTGATGAAGGCGGCGGCGGATGGCGAGATGAAGGCGGTGTTGGCCTATACGGAGGATGCGGTGGTGTCTTGCGATTTCCACGATGATGCGCATTCGTGCATTTTTGATGCGACGGCGGGGATGGCGCTGAACGATCGGTTCTTTAAGGTGATTGCTTGGTATGACAATGAGTGGGGTTATGCGAATCGGATTGTGGATCTGATGATGTATATGGCGGGGCAGGATGGGATCTTTAGTCCGGCGCGGAGTCGGGAGTTGGCGTTGGTGTAGCATCCGAAATCCGAACCTCCCCCGGCCCCTCCTTGGAAAGGAGGGGAGAATGAGGAAAGGAGGGGAGAATGAGTTTTTGAGTCCTGATGAACCCATGAGGGGGTTTGTCGGGATTTTTTTTAGGTGAGGGGGATGCCGAGGGCGGTTTGGAGGTGGGCTTTGAGGTCTTGGGTGAATTGGGCACGATCGTCGTGTTTGGGGGAGCGGATGGCGCGGTGTTCTTCGTTTAGTGTCCAGCCGTAGTCACTGCCGAGGCGGAGTTGGCCTTGCCAGTCGGCGATCGTGACGATCAGGCGGTGGAAGGGGGCGTTATCGACGTCGAGGACGCGGAAGACGTAGTTGTAGCTGTTTTGGGCGGCTCCGGCGATGCTGGAGGGTTCGCCGTATTGGGTGAGGAGCCGCTCTTTGACTTGGGCGGCGAGGCCGGGGGTGGGGATTTCTTCGAGGGTTTTGACGGCGAGGGTCAATTCAAAGTAGAAGTCTTCGATCGGAACAAACTCTAACTGCATATGCCTGGCGGGGAAAGGAATTTGGTGATTATTATCCTATGGATTGGGGATAGGGAATTGCGATTTACGATTTGGGCGGCGGCGCTCGGTCACCAAGCGTTAAAAAATCAAAGAAAGCGCTATTTGTCAATCTGGCTAGAGCTAGATACTTACAAAACCATGGGATGCTTAAATCCTTTTTGATGAATTGCTGGATGACCGAAAAATTGAGTGATTTTGTGGGGTGGGAGATGTGGTAGCCGATGATCGCCGTAGCGTTGTGGAGGCTTTAAGGTAGGCAAATGGTGAAGGTCGTCGTCATGCCATCGCGATTGGCGGTGGGTGTGCTGGTGAATTCGAGCCGCCCGTGGTGCATGTCTTGAATGATTTGATAGCTATTGGTCAACCCGAGTCCCATGCCTTGTCCCACGTCTTTGGTGGTGAAAAATGGGTCAAAAATTTTGGATTGGATTTCGGGCTGAATGCCGATGCCGTTGTCGGTGATTTGAATCATGACAGCATCACGATGATACGCTGTCGTAATGGTAATTAAAGGTGATTCGCCTGCCTGTCGATCGAGGGCTTCGATCGCGTTGGTGATGAGGCTCATAAATACCTGATTGAGTTGTTTCGGATAGCATTGAATCGGCGGTACATCGCCATAGTGCCGCTGGATCACAATTGCGGCGCGCACTGGGGTTGGGAGTAATCGGCTTTGGAGCAGCGATAAGCAACTTTCTAATCCCTGATGAATGTCAACAACTTTTTGATCGGCTTCATCAAGTCGGACAAAATCGCGAAAGGATACGACTAAGTCCCGAATGCGGGTCGATCCGGATTGCATTGATTGGAGGATTTTTGGCATATCTTCCTGGATAAACTCAAGATCAATTGCCGCAATTTTTGCCTGCAAGGCGATCGACGGATGGGTGAGTTCCTGCTGATACTGAGCAATCGTGGTTAATAAATCCTGACCGTAGTTGGTAATGTGTTTGAGATTAGCGTCAATAAAATTGATCGGATTATTAATCTCATGGGCAAATCCGGCACCGAGTTGGCCGAGGGAAGACATTTTTTCAGTGTGAATCAGTCGGGCTTGGGTTTGTTTGAGGTTGGCCTCGGAACGATCCCGCGCCGCGATCGCGCCGACGATTTGTTGATGGCTCTGGTGAAAGGCTTGAATCACTTCGAACAATTCATTTTGGGTGTTGTATTGTGGGGATTCAAAGGCGGCGGGGGATTGCCCGGCGGCGATGGCGCGGCCCGATCGCAGCATGTCCGATCGCAGGAGCAAAATTGGATTAATCAAGCGACGACTGACAATCCACATCATCAGGATCGTTACACTCACGGAAATTAACAGAATCAAACCCGATACTCGCAGGGAAAATGCGACTAAATCCTGGGCAACGGATGTGGCGTCGTAGGCCAATAGCAGGTAGTGCGGCCCTTCCTGAAGCTTGACTGGCAAGGCAATTTCATAGCACCAAGGCGATGTATAGCGCAGCTGGTTTTGGCGCGATTGGGCTGGTTCAAAGTGGAAATTCATGACTGGCCCAAACTGATTGACCAATTCGCCATTGGCCCGGTAGAGTGCCGCCCCCATGAGTGGGGTATTGGGGGATAGTGTGACCAACCGATCGATGAATCCCTGGCTTTCCGGTGCGGTGGCGGCTAAGGTGTGGACTGTGGCTTCTGCCGTCATCTGAATAATTTCGAGCTGTTCGGACTTGCGACGATAGGCGGAGGGCAGGAAGATCATGGCCTCTACGACTAAAATGCCGCCAAATACCCACAGACCCAATTGGCGTGATAGGCGAGAAGTCAGAATCGATCGGATGGGGTGCAGGCTTAATGGTTCCATATTTTTGTCAATCAGGGGCATTTTGCTAAAAGACAGGCACCATCTCTACTATTCCCCTGCGCTCGGAGAATTCACAGGATGATGCCAATTGTGGGTCAGTCTTGATGGACGATGATGGCGCGGTGGGGCGGGGAGGAGGGCTTGGATGCCGAATCATGGCGGTGGGGCAGAAAGTTGGCGGCGATTAAAACCGATCGGGGCGGAAGGCGGTATCTTCTACAACCAAGTAAAGGAAATCAAACCAATGAAGATGCAACCCGTTTTATTCGCAGGGATTACCGTGGGATTGGCGATCGGGATGAGTCAGTGGCAGATGGTGCAGGCGAGCATTATGCCAGGGCGGTTATCCGGGTTGATGATTCCGATGGTGGAGACGGCACCCGCAATGGCGAAACCGGCGGCAATGGCGAAACCCGCGATGGCGAAGGTACTGATGGCTGGCAGTTTTGTGAAGGCGGAACATCCGACGATGGGTGGGGCGAGTGTGGTGATGAAGGATGGGAAACAGTATTTGATGTTTGATCAAAAGTTTAAGAGTGATGAGGGGCCTGATCTGTTTGTATTGCTGCATCGTGAGGCGACGCCGAAGCAGTATGGTGAGGCGGATTATGTGAGTTTGGGACGGTTGCAGCAGGTGAATGGCGCGCAGGTGTATGAAATTCCGGCGGGGGTGAAGGTGGAGGAGTTTAAGTCGGCGGTGATTTGGTGTAAGCAGTTTAGCGCGACGTTTGGGTTTGCGATGTTGAAGTAAATTAAAGGGTGAAAGTGATGCGTTATTCGGGTGGCGAATAATGCATCCGATGTTCAAAATTCAATCGGGGGCTGTATGGGTTTTGTGGATTGGTTGCGAATTTTGCATCCGCTGTTGGCGATCGTGGTAGTTTATCCGTTGGTCGGGGTGGTGGTGCGGTATGCGTGGCAGACGCGGCAACGGCGAATTGCCATGAAAGCAGGTAAAAGTGCAATCCCACCAACTGTAGGGGCGGAGCATGTGAATTTGGGCCGGGGGCTGGCGGGGGCGGTGGTTGGGGTGGCGCTGTTGGGGTTGGGGTATTCGATTTTTGTGAAGAAGTCGTTGTGGATGGTTGATCCGGGGAAGGCGACGATCGTGACGCTGATGTTTGGGGCGACGATCGGGGTGTTTGGGTTGCTGTATCGGGCGCGGACGAGGGGTTGGCGGGCGCTATTTGCGACGTTGAATAGTGCGGGTTTAATTGTTTTGGGGTTACAGGATGGGGTGTTTCGGCGGACGAATGAGTGGTGGTTTTCGCATTATTATGCGGGGATGACGGCAGCGATTTTGATGGTGGTGTCGGTGGCGATTTTGCCGGAGATTTATCGGCATTTGACTTGGCGGCGGGTGCATATTGGACTGAATACGATCGCGCTGTTGTTGTTTTTGGGGCAGGGTGTGACGGGGACGCGGGATTTGTTGGAGATTCCGTTGAGTTGGCAGGCTCCGACGATTTATGGGTGTGATTTTGTGAATCGGGTTTGTCCGCCGCCGCAGAAGTAGGTGGGTTTGAAGCGGGGTGGGTGTACGATCGGTAGGGTGGGATGGAGGTTTGGGGTGACATGGTATGATCGAGCCTCACGGCGTTGGGGATCGGGCAAGAACCATGGCGTATAGCGATTTCACGGTGGGTAAGGTCAAGCAGGCATTTGGGATTCAGACGATCGAGGACAAGACGTTTTTTCCGCTGATGCCAGCGGTTGCGCCGAGTTTAACGTTGCTGGCGATCTTGGATGAAACGCTGCCGTTGGCGGTGGCACTGCCGAGTGAGAAGGCGAAGTCGGAGCTGCTGATCAGTCCGATTTTGGTGGAAGTGCGGAAGTATCTGAAGCGTCAAGTGAGTCTATTTTCGGGTCAGGATTTTACGGTGGATGCGGCGGTGGGGTTGTCGGGCATTTGTGATTTTTTGATTAGCCGATCGACGGAGCAATTGGAAATTGAGTCGCCGGTGGTGGTGCTAGTGGAGGCGAAGAAGGCCGATATTAACAGCGGGATGGGCCAATGTATGGCGGAAATGATCGCGGCACAGCAGTTTAACCAGGCGGCGGGTGAGGCGGCGAAGCCTGTGTATGGCTGTGTGAGTAGTGGGCTATTGTGGCGGTTTTTGCGGTTGGAGGGGAAGCAGATGTCGGTGGATTTGAAGGATTATTCGTTGGAGCCGCTGGGTGATCTGTTGGCGAAGTTGGTTTGGATGTGTGGCGATGAGCCTCGATGACCGACGGTCGGTCGGAGACCATCGGTCGAAGCCGATCGGTAAGGTGGTTGGGTTGGGACTAGGAGCATTTTTATGTCGATGATTCATGGCGCTTGGGTTGATGACCATTTCTTCTTGTGGGGGGAGGTGTGGCGACGCCGTGAGGATGTCACGACAGCTGGGCAGGCGTATCCGTTTGCGATGACGGCGGATGAGTTGCAGGGGTTGTTGAAGCAGCAGCGGTTGGCGTTGGGTTTGGTGTTGCCGAATTTGACGAAGATGTTTGAGGCGGGTTGGGGGGCGGCGACGATCGCGATTCCGACGGTGATGCGGGATGGAGTCTATGAGCCGCAGTTGTCGAATGGGGCAATGCCGGAGGCGACGGAGTTGTTTCCGTGGCAGGTGGCGGGGTTGAGGTTGGCGGGGGGGAGTGCGATCGGGGTTTTGGGTTCGTTGCCGTTGCGGGATTTGGGGCGGGAGGGGGCGTGGTTGAGTGATGATTTGCGGTTTTGGTCGCATTTGACGCGGTGGGGGTGGGATTTGATGGCGCGGGGGAAGTATGTGCCGCGTTTGGGTGGCGCGGGGGAAGGGGCGTGCGGCCGCACGCCCGAACCGGGGCAAGCGCGGTGGGCGGTGCTGCTGGATAGCGCGACGGATCAGGAGCGGCTGAATCGGTTTGCGAAGCAGATGCCGACGATTTGTCGGTTGTATGGGGCGGCGGGGGAGACGCTGGCGATGCCGCGTCCGGTGCCGGGGAAGGAGCTGATTACGCAGTTTTTGGATGGGTTGATTGATGCGCAGATGCGGTTGTTGGGGCTGAAGCCGAAGATTAATTCGGGGTTGCAGCCGTGGTTGGCGGCGTTGATGGGCCGATCGGGGGTGATGAAGCCGGAGATGGTGGCGAAGTTGGAGCCGGGTTTGGCGGCGTGGCTGGTGCCGGTGAGTCAGGCGATCGATCAGTTTCGGGTGTGTTTGACGTTGGTGCCGCCGGTGGAGCAGACGATCGAGCCGATGTGGCGGTTGGAGTATGGGTTGCAGGTGATTGATGATGTGACGTTGGTGATTCCGGCGGGGGTGGTGTGGCAAAATCCCGTCGATCGGATTTCCTATGCGGGGCATATTGTGGAGCGGCCGCAGGAGACGTTGCTGGCGGGGTTGGGGTTGGCGTCGCGGATTTATCCGCTGTTGGAGGGGAGTTTGCGGACGGGGACGCCGTTGGGATGCGAACTTGATCCGGGGGCGGTGTTTCAGTTTTTGAGGTCGATGGGGGGACGACTCAGGGATGGGGGGATTGGGGTGGTGTTGCCGCCGAGTTTGGCGAATCGGGAGGGGTGGGCGAATCGGTTGGGGCTGAAGGTGCAGGCGACGACGACGGATGCGAAGTTGCGGACGAAGCGGTTGGGGATGCAGGGGTTGTTGAATTTTCAGTGGGAGTTGGCGATCGGGGGGCATAGTTTGTCGAAGGCGGAGTTTGATCGGTTGGTGGCGTTGGGGACGCCGCTGGTGGAGATTAATGGGGAGTGGGTGGAGCTGCGGCCGCAGGATATTCGATCGGCGAATAACTTTTTTGCGGCGCGGAAGGAGCAGACGCAGTTGACGTTGGAGGATGCGTTGCGGCTGAGTAGTGGGGATACGCAGACGATGGAGAAGCTGCCGGTGGTGAGTTTTGAGTCGTCGGGGGCGTTGCAGGAGCTGGTGACGAATTTGGGGGATAATGCGGCGATCGCGCCGATTCATCCAAAGGATTTGGTGGGAGAATTGCGGCCATATCAGGCGCGTGGGGTGGGCTGGTTGGCGTTTTTGGAGAAGTGGGGGTTGGGGGCTTGTTTGGCGGATGATATGGGGTTGGGGAAGACGTTGCAGTTGATTGCGTTTGTGTTGCATTTGCAGCAGGAAGAGTTGCTGGCGGGGCCGATTTTGATTGTTTGTCCGACGTCGGTGTTGGGGAATTGGGTGCGGGAGATTCGGCGGTTTGCGCCGGGTTTGCGGGTGGTGGTGCAGCATGGGGAGAAGCGATCGCAGGGGAAGGCGTTGGTGAAGTTGGCGCTGGAAAATGATTTGGTGATTACGAGTTATGCGTTGGTGCATCGGGATTTGGGGAGTTTGAAGTTGGTGGATTGGCAGTGTGTGGTGCTGGATGAGGCGCAGAATATTAAGAATTCGGAGTCGCAGCAGTCGAAGGCGGTGCGGCAGTTGGAGGCGGCGTTTCGGGTGGCGCTGACGGGGACGCCGGTGGAGAATCGGTTGACGGAGTTGTGGTCGATTATGGATTTTCTGAATCCGGGGTATTTGGGGCCAAAGAATTATTTTCAGCGGCGGTTTGCGATTCCGATCGAGCGGTATGGGGATGCGACTTCGCTGGAGGCGCTGCGGGCATTGGCGCAGCCGTTTATTTTGCGGCGGTTGAAGACGGATAAGACGATTATTCAGGATTTGCCGGAGAAGGATGAGATGACGGCGTTTTGTAGTTTAACGCTGTCGCAGGCGGATCTGTATCAGCAAACGGTGGATGAAACGCTGGAGAAGATTGATGCGGCGGAGGGCATTCAACGGCGGGGGATGATTTTGGCATTGCTGACACGATTGAAGCAGGTGTGTAATCATCCGGGCTTGATGACGGGGAAGCAGCCGGATATGGAAATAGGTTTTGGGGCGCAGTCGGGGAAGTTGTTGCGGTTGGATGAGTTGTTGGATGAGGCTTTGGCTGAGGGCGATCGGGTGTTGATTTTTACGCAGTTTGCGGCTTGGGGGAAGTTGTTGCAGGCGTATTTGGCGTTGAAGCGGCGGCAGGAGGTGTTGTTTTTGTATGGGGCGACGCGGCAGCCGCAGCGGGAGGCGATGGTGGATCGGTTTCAGCATGATCCGCAGGCTCCACAGATTTTCATTCTGTCGTTGAAGGCGGGGGGTGTGGGACTGAATCTAACGCGGGCAAATCATGTGTTTCATTTCGATCGGTGGTGGAATCCGGCGGTGGAGAATCAGGCGACCGATCGGGTGTTTCGGATTGGGCAGGTGCGGAATGTGCAGGTGCATAAGTTTGTCTGTTCGGGGACGTTGGAGGAGCGGATTCACGACATGATTGAGGGGAAGAAGGCGTTGGCGGAGCAGGTGATTGGGACGGGGGAGAATTGGTTGGGGGATTTGGATACGAATCAGTTAAGGGAGTTGTTGTTGTTGGATCGATCGACCATTTTGGGTGAGGAGTAGGGGGTGGGGGCGATCGTGGCGCATGAGGTGCTATTTAATTGAATCGATTGAGGGAAGCGGTGTAATGATGACTGAACCACCGGGACGACCTTCTAGTTCTAACTTGTAGTCTTCTAGGAGTCCCATGCCGATGAGTGAGTTAGTATCGGCAGCATTAATTTCAACCCGTTTGAACTGTCCATTCCAAATGATGGTGCCGACAAACATGTCAAAGTCTTGCATTTTCCCATCGGCTAGGATGACTTTCTGGATGCCTCGCAGGGTAAGGCCAAGCGCATCGATCACATCCCTGGGCAAAGTGAGATCACCGGAGAATCCTGTATCAATTATGGCTTTGATGCTTTTTAGCTGTTTACTTGTAACTACTCAGCCTTAAAATATAAAGTTGATTTTTCCAGTATGCGGCCATCATTCGCTAGGATTTAGTCATTACCAATCAGTCAGGCGAGGGCAATAGCTTGAAACGGGAACCCCCACTGAAAATCAGTCGTGATGAAA
>JANOQX010000149.1:0-2861 GCA_031415035.1 Cyanobacteria bacterium VAR_4_metabat_243 | reverse complement strand
GGCGTTTTCCCGCACTCCGACGGGTATCAGCTAAATCGGAGAAGGCTTCGACAATCGCAAGTTGGGACATGAAACCCTCGGATTTAGGCCAGATTAGTTAACCAGCATATCACTGCCTAGATAAGAATGAAATAGCCCTGGCGTAGAGCCGACCCGCAATATTTCCGGCAACCAGTTCGTGCGGGCCAGTGGGTTCCAAGTCGCGCAGCTCTCCATCAATCAATTCATAGCGGGTATCTTCACCGTACTGGTCAATAAACTCGCGGGTGGTGAATGTTTTTTGGGGGGTCGGGTAGATCAGGGTTTGAGTCATAGGGTTGGGTTCCTAGACGGGTTCAAGATTTTTCAAGTGTAACAACGATCGCCCGCTGATGCCCATCAAAACATGCCATCTTTAGTGGCAGTCAGCTCAAATTAAGCCTTGTTCGATCGCCTCAATGATTTCCTCCGATGTCACATCCGCCTGGTCAGATTTTGCGTAGATTAGCAGTAGTGAAATCAACTTTGGCGATAACACCTGATAAATCAAACGATAACCACCACTTTTGCCGATCGGGATATCGCTATTCTTTGCCCGCACCTTGAAAACGGCATAACCCGTCCCAGCAATTTGATCGCCAACAACATCGCCTTCCTCTAGCGCATCGATGATTGGCTGAATGTCCTGTCTAATCTTCCGATAGCGTTTGGTCAAATCCTTCAAACGTCGGAGAAAAGGCACGGAAAACTGCACCTGAACAGTCCGTGAATCACTCATAAACGCGATCCCAAAGCTCCGAAACCGGAAATGTCTCTCCTGCTTTCGTCGATCGTACCGCTTCAGTCAAATCGGCTAATATTTGTGCTTTTGGCTCATCTTCATCGATCGGATGCAGTCCACTTTCCATCACCGGCCAACTTGCCAAAACCTCCGCCCATACCGCCGATGGCACCAACACAGCGGTCGTCTCACCATCGGCATCAGTGACATAATTGACTAATCTTTGTAATTCGGTCAGCGTCATACCAGCGCCTCATCCTTGACCCGTTTTCCCAAGTGTAACAACGATCGCCCGTTGATGCCCATCAAAACATCCCCTCTTTGGTCGCGATCGCCCGTTCCCCTGCGCCAAACAACCGATCGAGCACAATCCCCTGAGCCACAGGCATTTGGCCATAACCGAAGATGAACGGGATTTCGGCAGGCACGATCGCCAGCAGATCCTCATACATATAGGGACTGCCGTACAATACCACCGCTTCGAGCTGTTGCATTGTCAAAAGCATTGCCAGAATCGTTTGGGCTTGCGCTACCGTTTCCTGGATGCCACGCAGAGGATTGCCGCGAATGAAGAGTTGTAGCAAGGTGGGCGTGGGTTCGACGCTTTGCCAGGTGGGGGTATGACGATCGACGATTTCCATTTGGGTAAATCCATATTGCGGCGGCATGGTTACGGCCGGAGCCAATCGCCCAATCAATCGCGAATCTAATAACGTATCCGTGAGGATTAAATTGCGGCCATGGGTGACGGGTTGGAGTTTGAGGTCATTGCGGGTGGCGATCGATGCTTGGACGATCGACGCTGCCACTTGCATTGCAGCGGGTTGGGCGAGTTGGATAATTAATTGATCGGCATTAATCATGTCCCCCCCTTCATAAGGGGGGGTAGGGGGGATCACCTTCGATTTCGCGGCCCAGATCCGCGCCACTGAATCCTCAATCTGGCTCCGCGATAACCGCCCCGATTCCACCGCCGCACAAATCGCCGCGATCGCGCCCTTGGCTTCCAGCGGCATCATAATTACATCGACTCCGGCTTCCAATGATTGGATCACCGATTCCGCATTGCCATACCGATCGGCGATCGCGCCCATGACCAACGCATCGGTGACAATCAAGCCATCAAAGCCCATTGCACCGCGCAGCAGATCGGTCATGACCTTGCGGGAGAAGGTGGTGGGTTTCTCTGAATCGAGAGCGGGCACGTTCAAATGCGCGCTCATGACGGAATCAACGCCTGCGGCGATCGCCCGCTTAAATGGCTCCAATTCCACGGCATTGAGTCGGGCCAAATCATGGTCGATCGTCGGCAAATCCCAATGGGAATCGATCGCGGTATCGCCATGACCGGGAAAATGTTTGGCAGTGGTTAAAACTGGGAATTGTTGTGCGCCTTGAATGTAAGCCGTCGTCAATGCCGATACGACTTCTGGCGTTTCACCAAAGGCACGAACGTTGATCACCGGATTGTGGGGATTATTGTTTACATCGACGGTGGGGGTGAGTATCCAGTTCATCCCGATCGCGACAGATTCGGCGGCGATCACGGCTCCCATTTTTTCGGCAAGCTCGATCGCGAGTGGCAAGTTTTGCTGGGCCACACCCGACAACGCCATCGGCGGCGGAAACCAAGTGGCACCGGGGAAACGTTGGCCAATGCCTTCTTCAATATCGGCGCAAATTAGCAGGGGAATTGCGGCCCAACTTTGCATTTGCTGAATTTTTAGCGCGACTTCCGGCGCACTGCCACCGAGGAGAATAATCCCACCGACGCCAAAATCTTCGATTAATTCCCGCAATGTTTGCGCATCGACTTCCCATTGGGGATATTGCAATTGGTGGTCGAAGAGGAATCCCGTGGTGCGGACGACGATCGTCTGGGCGACCAATTGGGGGAGGGGGAGGGTGGTGCGATCGGGAAATTGATTAGCCATCGGTCAAAACACAACACAACATTCGCTGTAGATACTGTATTAAATCCTAGAATGCAAGCGCTAATTTTTGCCAGTATTTTTTGGCAAACGGCTTGTCGGACAGTTGTCGCAGCAAATGTCCGTGGGTGGAGGGATTAAATTGGGACGGTCGGGATTAGGTCATGGCG
>JANOQX010000148.1:0-9583 GCA_031415035.1 Cyanobacteria bacterium VAR_4_metabat_243 | reverse complement strand
CCCGCGATCCAGAACCTTGTTTTGCCTCGAAAAAAGCCGAACAGGCATTTTATGACACGATCTGGTTTACTCGCATTCGACAACTGGATTGTCAGACCTGATACCACAGTGTTTTCGATAGATTTGTCAGGCACTCAGCTGCAGGAGTAGCTTTTATCCCCAACAGTTGTCAGCATTTACACGCAACATCCAGGGCTGGGAAACCGTCGAAAATATTCCCCCCGTGTTGAAGCAGCAGCTAGGACTGAAGGACAAAAAAGAAGAGGGAGGAGAGAAGAAAGAAGGGGGCAAGAAGACTTCAGGGCAGTAGCATTGCGCTATAATGAGGTCATCGCCGTTCGATCGCCCCCACAATGCCCACCCTGATTCGACAAGATGGATTCGACGTCCGAATGTACTTCGATGACCACGATCCACCCCATGTCCACGTTTTCAAAGCTGGAGGACAAGCAAAAATTGCCCTTGGCAGCGGCGATACCTCATCCAGTTTAATCATGGTTCAAGGCATGAGCGCCAAAGTCGCTAAAGCCGCTTTATCGATCGTGATCGACAACCAAACCGATTTACTTGAAAAATGGGAAGAATATCATGGCTAATCCAACCATTGATGATCACACATTTCAACAACAATTTGAGCAAGCTCAAGCCGCCGCCGCCCAAGCCAATCAAACCGAACCCAGAGCGATCGCGGCTTATTACGATGCCAGCGATCGACTGATTACCATCCGTCTCCGGAGTGGTGCGAGTTTTAGCTTCCCACCCAATATTGCTCAGGGACTGGCCGAAGCCAGCCCCGAAGACTTAGCTCAAGTCGAAATCACGCCCATGGGCGATGCGCTACATTGGGAAAAACTCGACACTGATTTCACGATCGTCGGATTGTTGGCAGGCCGCTTTGGTAGCAAAAAATGGATGCAACAACTTAATCAGCAATGGCTTCAGCAAGCCTCATAGCGACCGGTATGGCATAAAAACCTGCGCGATAATCGCCCTATCTACTGGCTGCCATTGACTCATGAGTAAAACTGAAGTCCTTGCCGCCATCCTCTATAAATCATGCAAACTGAAGCACTTCCCACCTCCCCCGCGATCGCCCACATGCGACTCCTATCCAATCAACTCGATCGGCTCTACCGCGAAATGAAACCAGAGCGAAAAGCGATCGGCCAATGGGAAGAAGACCAAGAATTCTCCATCCTCGGCATCCTCGAAGTCTTCGCCAGCGACATCCAAGGCTACATCGAACAACTCGAAACTCCCACGCTCACCACCAGCCCGTCAGCCACACTCACGCATCTCCGTCAGCTCAACGTCTTTGACATCGACTACTTCACCGCCTGGTATTTCGACCACCTCGACACCTATCCGATCGTCAAACAATACATCGAACATCTCGACCACCTCCGACTACTGCTGATTGAGCATCTTAGTAGTCGGCTGCTCATAGCCGCATGAACTGGCGGCATTGCCCGCTCGGCTTTTGCTATTTGGCCTTTGCTATAATGAACCTGACGTTCCACAAGTGACTTCACCATGCCCGACCTCACCGTCACCTACGAATCCGGCGTCCTCAAACCCGCCACCCCCCTCACCTTCCCCGAAGGCCAAACCCTCCAAATCCGCATCCTCCCCCCCCCATCCAATCCCGAAACCGAACTCCTCCACAAAATCCACAACCCCCTCCCCGACGGTCTCCACCAACGCATCAGCCAGCTCATGCGTCAGCGCGACACAGACCAACTCACCCCCGCCGAACACCAAGAACTCATCCAACTCTCCCAACAAGTCGAACTGCTCAACGTCGATCGCATCACCCACCTCCTCGAACTCGCCAAGTACCGCCAAACCACCCTCCCCCAACTGATCAAAGACCTCGGCCTCAAACCGATCGAATATGCCTAAAGTTCGCGTTCCCAAATCGATGCGCCAAGCGGTCATTGAGCGAGCCAACGGCTGCTGCGAATATTGCGTCGGTCAACAAGCATTTTCCATGGACACCTTTTCCGTCGAACACACCTGGCCCAGCAGCAAAGGTGGCACCAACGCCTTCGAGAATTTGGCCCTCTCCTGCCAAGGCTGTAACAACTGCAAACACAATCACACAGCCGCGATCGATCCCGAAACAAATCAAACTGCGCCACTCTACAATCCCCGCAAAGATCAATGGCAACAACATTTTGCCTGGAGTGAAGATTACACCCTCATCCTCGGTCTCACACCAACGGGTCGTGCCACCGTTGAACTGCTCCAACTCAATCGCCTCGGCAATCAGAACCTACGCCAAGTCCTATACGTCACAGGTTATCATCCACCGAAGCGCTAAACGGTAAACACCCCACCCGCTATAATCAAACAGTCGTCCCGATCGCGCCCCTCCCACCATGTCCCTCACCCCCGCCGAAAAAGCGATCGCCCTGATCGAACAACTCCCCGCCGATCAACGCGCCGCTGCCCTCGACTTCCTCCAACAACTCGCCCAAAAACCCTTCGCCGGATTCGACGAACCCAGCCTCCTGGCCATCATTCAGCGCCCCGCCCCGATCGATCCGGCCCGCCTCGAAGACCTGCGCGATCGGGAGCAAATCGGCCGACTCAAACCCGAAGAAGAGCAAGAACTGCGCCAAGCCCCCGCCCAACTCCAACGCGACAACATCGAGCGGCTCCAAGCCATGACCCAACTCGCCCAACTCAAAGACACCGATCTCTCCAGCCTCGCCCAAGAACTCGGCATGGCCATTCCCCAAGTGTTTTGAAGCCCGATCGCGGCCATACACATTCGGCGATCAATTGCCTTAAGGCAAAATCAAATCGACCGTTAAACCCAAAACCTGAGCGCTCTGCGCTAACCCAATGTCACCCGTCACCAAGCGAATCTGAGCCGCACTGGCAGTCGCTAAATGTAAGGCGTCTAAAGTTCGTAGAACGGTATTAAACCGACTAATCCAGGTCTCGGCGATTTGGTAGTGGATGGCTTCAATTGGGAGTCTTTGGTACATGCCAGCGGCTAAGTCGGCCCGAAAATTGGTGGCGAGTTGCTGGGCCTCATCCACTGTGAGTTGCTGCTGCCGCACTTTGCGGGATAGCGCCGAATAAAACTCAACTTCGGTCAAATTGCTGATCGTTAAGCTGGTTGATTGTTGCAACAGCGCATCGACCTTGCTGCTTAAGGGTTCCAGGCAGTAAGCTGGAACAATAATGCTGGTATCCAAGTAGCTCAATACCGTTCCTCTTGCCGCATTTCGACTACCGTTTGCTGCTCGCTCTGAACGGATAGGCGCGATCGATTGAGGCGTAGTCGATCAACCCATTGGCAGCGGGACTCGATCGCTTGATCAGATGGTGGACTCGGCGCTTTCTGACTTGCCAAAGATTCGATTAGCGCGGCAACTTGAACCAAGTCCTGCGGTGAAAGCTGCGGAATCGATCGGGTGATTTTCGCTTGTAAATCCGTGATCTGCATGATGGACTACCTTTCAGTGACTTCATTGTAGCATCAGGCTGAAAGGATTTGGGGGAGGCCCGATCGGCCCAAAATCCTAACCCGGCTGATCGATTCCCGGCAGCACGTTAAACCCTTCCACCGCCCGCCGAAAGCCTTCTACCTTGTCGTTGTAGCGAATACTCATCACCGCTTCCACATTCTCGTGGGGACGCGGAATCACGACCCAAGTGACCAAATGCCCACCGGGGGTATTCTGTGCGGCGGCGACGCCTGCGGCCATGGCTTGATTCACTTCCGCCACGTCGCCACGAATGTTGATCGTGTAGCGCGCACTGCCCGCCCGCACGTAGCTCACGAGAGTCACACTGGCGGCTTTGACCATCGCATCCGATGCGGCTAATACGGGCGGGAACCCGATCGTCTCTAGTGATCCAACGGCTTTGGCCATTGTGTTGCTCCTAAAAATATGTCTGGGCCAGATTTAACTCTGGTTCTGCTGACTGATGATCATGCCGTAGCCGTTGGCCGCCGATCGGAAGACTTCCACGGCTTCGGTGTATTCGATGTCCATCACGGCTTCAACGTTCTCGTGGGGCCGGGGAATGATCACCCAGGTTTCCAAGACGCCGCCGGGGGTGTTTTGGGCCGCTTCGATGCCGGCTTCCATGGCCCGCTTCACTTCGGAAATGTCGCCGCGAATATTGATCGTAAACCGGGCACTCCCGGCTTTGACATAGCTCACCAGGGTCACACTCGCCGCTTTGACCATCGCATCCGCTGCGGCCAATACGGGGGGAAATCCTTTTGTTTCAAGTGATCCAACGGCCTGTGGCATCTCTGCGCTCCTAAAAAAATGTCCTTCCAATCAGTCTTGTCTGCCCTCTGGTCGAGCGAGTGCTAAACCCGAAACGGTTCGGCTCCGGCCAGGTAGAAAATCGGCAACACGGCCTCAAGATTTTCTGGGGGGTTGGGGATGACGATGTGGGTGACCACCTTCGCATCACCGGGGAGCTTCTCGACCATTTCGAGTCCCGCTGCCATTGCCGACCGGACTTCGGAGATGGTGCCCCGAATCGCGATCATATATTCCCCACTCGCACAACTTTCGTAGTTGACGAGGGCGACTCTTCCGGCCTTTAGCATCGCATCGGCTGCGGCTAAGACGGCTGGATAGCCAATGGTTTGAATCATGCCAACGGCCATGGCCATGGTGGTGCTCCAATGCGATCGTCGTAACTCACTATACCGTGAAGTGAACGATCGGTTGTATCGGTTAAATGGTTACCATAGATAACCGGGGCTTATGGGTTGGCCGGGTCGGCCCGATCGCCCGCAATGTAGGTGGCCACGATCGCCCGATCGTCCCCCAGAATCATCAGCCCAAACAACGCCGAAGCCAGTTCCTCGATCGAAGCCACAGGCATCGGGGGATTTCGTAAGGCCATCAAGGGTGTAGCCTGCGGATCGAGCACGACGAAATCCGCTTCCTTGCCGATGTCGAAGTTGCCAATGTGGGTATCGAGGGATAACGCCTTCGCCCCGCCCAAGGTGGCCAGATAGAATGCCTGGAACGGTGAGAGGCTCTGGCCTTGGAGCTGGGCGACTTGGTAGGCGGCGGCCATGGTTTTGAACTGGGAAAAACTGGTGCCTGCGCCGACATCGGTGCCGAGGCCAACTTTGACGCCTGCGGCGCGGTGGCGGGGGAAGAGGCCACTGCCGAGGAAGAGATTGGACGTCGGGCAATGGGCGATCGTCGCTCCGGCGGCGGCCAGACGATCGAATTCCGACGGGTTCAGGTGGATGCAATGGGCGAAGATCGTCCGATCGCTGACTAACCCGAACTTTTCGTACACATTCAGATAATCCGCGCAGTCGGGAAAGAGCTGGGCGGTGAATGCGATTTCCTTCAGGTTTTCGGCCAAATGGGTGTGGACGTAGACATCGGGAAATTCGGCCTTGAGTTGTCCGGCGAGTGCGAGTTCCTCCGGTGTGGAAGTGATCGCGAATCGGGGGGTGATGGCATAGTGCGATCGACCTTTGCCATGCCATTGCTGAATCTGTTGTTTAATTTCGGCGTAAGCATTGTCTGGATCGTTTAACAAATAATCTGGGGCGTTGCGGCTCATCATTACTTGACCCGCAATGATGCGCATATTCCGGCGTTGGGCGGCGGCAAATAATACGTCCACCGACTGTGCGAAAATCGTGGTGAAGATCGCGGCGGTGGTGGTGCCATTGCGCAGAAGTTCGTCGAGGAAGAATTCGGTGATTTGGGCGGCATAATCGGCATCGGCAAACTTCCGTTCCGTGGGGAAGGTATAGGTTTCCAGCCATTCCATTAACTGTGCGCCATAGGCGGCGATCATTTCCGTTTGGGGCAGATGGATGTGCAGGTCGATGAAACCGGGGGTAATGAGCCGATCGGGATAGTGGGTGATGAGGGTGGTCGGATAGCGCGATCGCAGATCTGCATAGTCGCCAAACGCCTCAATCCGGCCATCGTTAATCACCAGCAACCCATCGGCAATATAGCGCACACAATCCGGTGCGGGTCGTCTAAATGGGTCATCGACGAAATCCAGAAAGGCGCTGCGAATGGCGGTTGGCGTGGGGGTTGGGTCGAGCATGGGTGTGTTTTTGGTGATGCAGAAAGCCGAGTTTCTCTAGCGCCTTGGCGATCGCTTTGGGGGGTGAGTCGCGATTGTGACAAAGACTTCATGATCGTATCGGTCAAATAGCGAATTGATTTCTTTATGTTAGCCAAATATATTTCTATTGAGGAAATGTGAGGGCACAGGCTGATTGACAACTTACTTTCTGAGTCGGTCATATTATGCGAAAACGCAATTTTCGTGGGCATTACACAGGTGCGATCGGCCTCGTCTAGGTTGGTTTCGGTTCGATAAGGTGTTTTTTTAATAAATTTAAGGATGGACTTCTCATGTTCAACAATACTGCTCTAGATCTGAATTCGCTCGGTTTGGTGACGCCTGAAGTGAATGGATTCGTCCCATCCCCATCGCCACTCCAACTCAATAGCGGCATTCCAATCAGTGGCGGCAGTGGGCGATGGTCTGCGACCGACCGTCGGTCATCGATTGCGTTTGTCGATGCGGGGTTGTCGGATGTGCAAACGCTGACGACGGGGTTGCAGGCGGATACGACGGTCTATTTGCTGGATGCGGCGGGGGATGCGCTGAGTCAGATTACACGGATTTTGGCGGGATATCAGGATTTGGCGGCGGTGGCGATCGTGTCCCACGGGCGTGATGGGGGGTTGCAATTGGGGAATAGCTGGTTGGATCGCAACGGCCTGATGGGCCAAGCGGGACTGGTGCAGTCCTGGGCGGCGGCTTTGGGAAAAGGAGCGGATTTGTTGCTCTATGGCTGTGATGTGGCGGCGGATGCGATCGGTCAGGGTTTTGTGCAGCAGTTGGCGGCGCTGACGGGGGCGGATGTGGCGGCTTCGACGAATCGAACGGGGAGTGAGGCCCTCGGCGGGGATTGGGTGCTGGAGTATCAGACGGGGGCGATCGAGGCGGCGGTGCTGGCGGTGGCGAACTATGCCTCGGTGCTGGCGACGTTCCATGTGACGAATACCAGTGATAGTGGGGCGGGATCGCTGCGGGCGGCGATTAGTAGTGCGAATACTGCGGCGGGGGCCGATACGATCAACTTCACTGGCGCACTCTTTAAGGATGCTGTCCCGGATCAGATTACCCTGACGACTGGGCAACTGACGATTAACAGTGATATTACCATCAAGGGCACGGGAGCCAGCAAGTTGAGCATTAGCGGGAACAATGCTTCGCGGGTGTTTGAGATTGCCAGTGGCAATGTGACGATCAGTGGGTTACTGATTAGGCGAGGCTCAGCTACTGCTGGTGGCGGCATCCGAAACTCCGGCATATTGACCTTGAGCAACAGCACCGTCAGTGGCAATGTGGCAAGCAATACGTTAAGCAGCTTCGGCGGTGGTCTCTACAACTCCGGCACATTGACCTTGAACAAGAGCACCGTCAGCGGCAATACAGCAGATTTTGGCGGTGGTCTCTACAACTCCGGCACATTGGCCTTGAACAACAGCACCGTCAGCGGCAATACAGCAATTGAGGCTGGTGGTGGTCTCTACAACCCTGGTGGCACATTGACCTTGAACAACAGCACCGTCAGCGGCAATACAGCAAAGTTTGGCGGTGGTATCGACAACTTCGCCACATTGACCTTGAAAAGCAGCACCGTCAGCGGCAATACAGCACTTCAGGACGGCGGCGGCATCTTTAACGTCGGCACATTGGCCTTAAGCAAGAGCATTCTCAGCGGCAATACAGCAACTATCGCCGGTGGCGGCATCTATAACGCCGCCATCGCGGGTGGCACGCTTGGCTTGATCAGTAGCACTACTATCAAAGACAACACGGCACCCACAGGCGCTAACATCTACAGCATCTAACAGCGCGGTGAGCCAGTCCCCAACCCTCAACTGGAAGCTGCCCCTGTAGCACCCAGCCCAGGGCGGCGACTGGCTCGACCTTCTGGTCTTTGAGAATGAGTGGTGGGTCGATTCCTTGAAATGAATATACCCAGTTGATTGATTGGCGATCGCGCTATCCCACCCGCGACTAGAAGTGCGGGCTAATAACAAAAGTCCCTACAGGACTTCGATTCAGGAGTCTTGAAGAGACTTAACCCCCATCGCCCGCAATTCATTCGCGGGCGGTTTAGCGGCGGAGTCGGTAGAAATATTTCAAGGCATGGCCTTAATTCCGAGTGACCCCAGCAAACTCTAGCCATCAACCCAGTGATAGTGGATTGAGCACGCCGAGTTTTTCTAGCGCATTGGCGATCGCCTCGGTGCGGCTTTGTACCCCCAATTTGTGATAGATGCTCTCCAGATGCTTGCGGACGGTGCTGGGGCTAACACTCAGTTGGGTCGCGATCGCTTTGTTCTCTTTGCCTTGGATCACCCAAAATAACACTTCAGTTTCTCGCTGACTCAATCCCAATAGCGCTAGCGATTTTGATAACGATTGGGTGTGCTCCTCGAGTAGCAGCAGGTATCGCTCTGACCGCTGTTCCACCACTAAACGAATCACCAACTGCTTGCCCGCCTGTTCAAGGCGCAAGGGCAACTGCGCATTGGAAAGATGGGATGCTTGGGTGGCACAACTGATTTGATATTTGACCCACGCCCATAAATGGTCAGGCAGTTGAGCGGCGCTTGTCGGTTTGGGGAAATAGGCTTCCAGCCATGCCACGGCTTGGGGGGTGACCCGTTGGACTTGCCCTGCCGCACTGAGAACGACTAAAGCCAGATGATTGAGCGTCTGGTGAAGTTGGCTCAAATCTTGTTGGAAGTGCTGGTACTGTTGAGCATTGGCGTGGGCTTGGGACAGGTGAGGCCGGAGCAGATTGAGGATGAGCCGATCGCGTTCGGTAAAGCTGCGTTGGGCGCGATTCAGTGAAAATCCGACCAGGGTGGCATCGGTTTGCGTTAGGTTGCGCCAACTGTCCGAACTGGCATGCGGCAAGAAAACCGTCATCTGCGCTTCGAGGTCAAGCGGTCGTAAAAACTGCTGATAAAACCCCTCAAAGCAATGGAGTTCTTGCTGACTGACAAAATCGGCGATTTGATAGGCTCCATGGAGTGCCTGCGGCATGTGCTGGAACAGGGGATGCTCACCAAAATGCCGATCGATCACCTGGTCGATTGCGGGACTAAAACCAGGAAAGTCGGGCAGAAAGGTATGTGAAATTTGGCGCGTCCGCACTTTAGTCGCATGGAAGGTGGGGATGTCGCTGGGCACGAGCTGATTGATGATGGTGAGCGCATCCACACCAAAGGTCTCGAGATTGCCGCAGGTATAGAGCGTTTGGATACCCTGAAGCAGGCGCTGCGTATCATTGAACGTTAAATGTTCCATGACCTCGCCAGCAATGCTGGAAATGGGGGGTGTCCAACTTTAACCCAGGTTTTCGGAGTTTTTATGTGCTTGTAAAGAAAACGTTGCGATCGGGTCGGTCAAATGACCAATTGATTTATCCGTGACGCTCAGGCATCGTTAAGGCAGATGCGATCGAAGCGCCGTCAGGGATCGACACCCAACGGTGTAATGTTCACCGATCCGTTCAAGAGGTTGA
>JANOQX010000147.1:0-7886 GCA_031415035.1 Cyanobacteria bacterium VAR_4_metabat_243 | reverse complement strand
GATCGTCACATACAGTTGGGTGCTTTGAAAGTAGACTTGCTCGTAACACATCTGTAGACTACGTTCCAGAATCTCCACGGTGACATCGTTCTTTGGCTTCGTGCCAATAGCTTTGCGTAAACCAACGGAAAGAATACTGATCAGATCATGACCACGACAGACTTGCCAGAGATCGTGGCTGGAGTCTTTTTGTCGATTGAGCCGTTGCTGTAGCTCTGGGGTTTTAAGCGCAAGTTGTTGGGATTTCTTTTTGACTTCCTCAATCAATTGAGCTTCATCGATCGTTAGCGTCAGTTCATTGATGAACTTTGGGAACTCAATCCCCTCGAATTTGAGGTGGAGATCATCTTGCAGCGAGACCCATAGGAGATAGCCGATCGCGGAACCTGCGTTGAGCAGAACAGATCGAATATCATGACCGAATTTAGCCAATTTTTCCTCAGAACCAAGGTGTCCCATCAATTTTTCCAGAGCAGGCGACTTGAGCAACATGGTTTCCAGGTCATGGGTATCGGTGAAAAACAGATTAGGCAGGTCGGGCAACGTGCCATTCAGTTCGTCGAAATCTTTGTCCACGATCGCGATGACATCATCGGCTGGTGCTTGTTGTAGGATCTGAAGTACTTTAATCGCCATATTGCGGTTACGTGCGATCACAACTTGGCAGCGATGGCCATCAATCATTTGCTTATAAAATCTGGAATCAGAGTCGCCTTCAACAATGAGAAATGCGCCTTTATGGGTGCTACGCAGAAACCGCACTTCGTTGGCATAGTAATCTGCATTGATCGACTCTCTCACTACGAAACCCCTTTCAGCTCTACGGTCAAATCCCAGCGATCGCCAATCAAGCTGGGCGCATGGGTCGCAATAAGCAGATCTAGGTCTGCCAGTTTGATGATTTCCTGAAATTCCTTCAAGAAGTTAACTTGCCAACCAATATGCAATGAAAGCTCCGGCTCGTCAATAAGAACTAAGGAATTTCTCTTTACTTTGAACAAAAGCTCATAAAGAAGAACAAGCTCATGTTGCTCACCTGAAGACAGTGAAGATGGAGAAAGAAGCTCGGAAGTGCTGGCATCAATTCCTTCTGGGTATTTAGATCTAAATATAAAACCTTTTTCACGGCTAACAATTATTTCCTTGTAAGAGAACTTTGAATTGACGATTCGTCGAAATAGATCTATCTTGTCAGCGATATCACCAAAAACATCTAGTTTTTTCTGGACATCCTCAACATATACAGACAAAACATTTTTAGTACCTTCATCAATATCCTGCGATTGAATCGGAAGGCTTTGCCCTTCATCATTTTCAAGCAACCCTGAGTCAACCAAACGACTGCGATGCTTTTCTAACTCGTTCAATTTACTACGCAAACTCTCATTCGTCAGCTCATCTGATTTCTGACGCAGCACTCTTGCAGGAAAACTTCTATCCAAGGACTGTGAAACAGAGGCATAATCCGTTAACTTTTCCCTGACTTCTTGAACTAACTCTTCAGAATACGCTGTAACTGTTGGAAGTAGAGCTGCACTAGGAGTTTTGCGGTAGGATCTTATATCCCTATTGCTGGAAAAATTCAGTAACCGTTGAGATTCAATAAGGTAGACGTTAACTTCTTTCTTGATTTCCGAAAACCATGCCTCTTCCTTCCTTTCAAATCGTTTAAAACCGGGAATTCTATCGCTAAAACGTTCTAGGACTTCTTCATTACTAAGTTCCTCTCCCGTGAAGCCATAAAGCCATCTTCTACTAGATATTCGCACTAAGCCAGGCACAAGATCTTCAAGCTCAGAAGAGTGTACTCTCTGCTCTAGTTCTTTTTGCTTGTGCCTCACATTAAATGATTCTATTTTTTTCCCGTCCGAGTGTAATGAAATCGTCAGGCTAGGCAATTTGTCTTGTTTTTCAGCTTGCAATTCCTTATGAACTCCAATTTGTCTCCCATCGTCAAATTCAACATGGAACTTCTTATAGGGAATGGATCTCAAGTCAGAATATATAGAGTTAAATAATCCATACAACATTTTCAAGATGATGGTTTTGCCGTAGCCATTTGGAGCATGGATAATCGTGATCCGATCATCCAAGTTCAACGGAATCTCATGGTCAAAGATTCCAAATAATTTTTCAACAGAAATTTTTGTGATTCGCATACCGCATCCACTCGCCATAGAGGTACCGGGTCATCGCCCCATACAGCCTAAATTCTAGCGCATCTCCCCACTTCTCAATTCTCAATTCTCAATTCTCAATTCCCCCCGCCCCCCTGCTATCCTAGACAATGGACATCACAAGTCACCCCCATGCCTTCCTCCCCCGAACAATTCCTCGAACTCGCCCTCAAATCCGGTGCTGAAGCCGCTGAAGTCTTCCAAAGCCAATCCGCTTCCAGCCCGATTTCCTTCGAGGCCAATCGGCTTAAACAGGTGGAAAGCATTGAGGCCGACGGTCTGGCCATCCGCCTGTGGCGTAACGGCCAACCCGGCATCGCCGTCGCCTATGGCGAAGTCGATCCCCAAGCCCTGATCGATCGTGCCCTCGCCCTCAGCGACCTCACCCCGCCCGAACAGATCGAACTGGGCACCACCCATCACCCGAAATATCCCACCGCCGGGAGCCTTGTCCCCGTCACCCAGCTGGTTGAATGGGGCAACGAAGCGATCGCCCAAATCCGCGATCGTTATCCCGAAGTCCTCTGTGGCGCAGGCTGGGACTGCGAAACCGAAACCACTCGCCTGATCAACTCCAAGGGACTCGATTGCCGCTACGACGACATTACCCTCAGTGGCTACCTCGAAGTCGAATGGATGCGGGGCGATGATTTTCTGAATATCTCCGACGGCACCACCAACCGCGATCGCTTGAATGCCGATGAATTCGTCAAGCGGATTATCCAACACCTCGACTGGTGCCAATCGAATACCGAACCCCCCGAAGGCCGCGTCCCCATCCTCTTGACCGCCAAAGCCACGGATTTGCTCTGGGGTCCGCTCTATGCCGCCCTCAACGCCAAACGCGTCCTGGAAAAAGCCTCCCCCTGGAGCGATCGTCGCCATCAGCCCGTCCTCTCCTCCGAACTCACCCTGCGCCAGGATCCCAGCTTTGGCCCCTTCAGTTGTCCGTTTGATGATGAGGGCACCTTGATCCAACCGCTGATGCTGATCGAATCCGGCAACCTCCGCAATTTCTACGCCGATCGCACCACCGGCACCGCCCTCGGCATGGAAACCACAGGCAATGGCTTTCGATCGGATCTCGGCAGCTATCCCACCCCCCGCTTATGCAATTTGCTGATCGAACCGGGAACGCAGTCGTTTGAACAACTGGTGGCCTCGATCGATGATGGATTGATTTTGGATCAGGTATTGGGGGGTGATCCGGGGATTTCGGGCGACTTCTCGGTGAACGTCGATCTCGGCTATCGGATCAAAAATGGCAAAATCATTGGCCGCGTCAAGGATACGATGATCGCAGGCAATGTCTACCAAGTACTCAAACAACCCGTCATGCTGGGCAATGACTCCGATTGGAGTGGTTCTTGCTGGACACCTTCGGCGATCGTCGATGGGTTGTCCGTGATTGGCCGATCGGAGGATTAACGCGTTAGGCACGGGCAATCGGTAAGTGAATCGTAAAGCGGGTACCATGGTTCACCACCGACTGACAGAACAATTCGCCCCCATGTCCATCGACAATAATTTGGTAACTGATCGCCAGCCCCAACCCCTGACCCGCCCCCACATCCTTCGTGGTAAAGAATGGATCAAAGGCTCGACGCAGCGTTGCTTCACTCATACCTGTCCCATTGTCCGTCATTTCGATCTTAATGCTCTCGCCAGCGACTTGCGTTTTGATCTCAATCATGGGGGGATCTTCATCCGGCTGATCGAGTCGATTCACCATCGATCGATTCCACTCCAAGGCATCGATCGCGTTATTCAATAGCGCTAAACAAACCTGATTAATCTGCGCCGGATAGCATTCGATCGCGGGCAACTCGGCATATTGCTTAATTACCTGAATCGGTAATTGGCTGGGACTGGCTTGGAGCCGATGCTGAATCAGCACCAACGTGCTATCCAAACCCAGATTCAAATCCGCTGACTTCCACTCCGATTCATCCAAGCGCGAGAAATTGCGGAAGGACAAAACCAACCCCTGTATCCGTTGGGCACCGTCCTGCATCGATCGCAACAACTTCGGAAAATCCTGTTGGACAAAGTCTAAGTCCACCGCTTCGATCTGCTGGCGGATGGCGGGGGTCATTTGCGGATAGGCGATTTGGTATTGCTGAATCACGCCCATCAGATCCTGCGTCACCTGACCGACATATTCCAAATTGCCATGGATAAAGTTCATGGGATTGTTGATTTCATGGGCAACACCGGCGACCAATTGACCCAGGGACGACATTTTTTCGCCTTGCACCAATTGGGCCTGGGTCGATTGCAATTCCTGGAGCGTATGCTGAAGCTGGGCCGTGGTCTGGCTCATCACCGATTCCGATTGCTTTCTGGCCCCAATTTGGTTCGAGATCTGTTGGAACATCTGCTGAAACGCCGTAATTACATCAGCAAACTCATCCTGATGAATATACCGATCGGAGACAAATTCCGGCGTCACCAGATCCTGCGTCACGCTCTCCCCCGCCTGCAACAAGTCCCAACGCAACCAGACGATCGGGCGGATGATCTGGTATTGCAGCACAACCATCAAGCTCCCCGCCACCACCGCCGAAATCACCAAGACCAAGCCCCCAATCCACAGGACATAGGTATAGATTGCCTGATTCACCGATACCGTCGTGTCGTAGCGCAAGATCAGAACGCTCGCCTGATTCGGCAACGCGATCCCATGGCTAACTTCATAGCGATCGGCTAGAGCCAATGTGGTCGGGTCGGCTCCCCGATTACCCCCCGCCAGTTGGGCTGGTTCACCAATAATGGCGATCGGTTGGGCGACGCCCACATGATAGAGCGCCGCGCCTTGGATCGAGTGCTCCACCTGAAGCCGTTTCAATGCGTCAATTAATGTCGCTTCATCCTGATGGGCCGCGATCGTCGTCTGCTTCAACGCCGCCACCAAAGCCGCCGAGGTCGCCGCCTGATTCGCCAACAATTCCTGCCGATAGCGCCCGATCGACGGCAACAGAATCACCGCCTCAATCCCCAAGATGCTCGCAAACACCCACAAAGTAATCCGCTTCGTGAGCCGAGGTAAGAAAATTTTCCGCAGATTTTTCATGGTAACTTCAGGCTGCACCGCATATCTCGGAAAAATACGCTGTCTGACCCTGTTTGGATAGATGATTCCTCTAGTTTTCCCCATTCGCCACTAAAGTACCAGGCGATCGTGGTTACCCCTGCCCCGCATCGTCTTCCCTGCATCGGCGATCGCCCAGAAGTTTGGCAGTTTTATCCGGAAGGCCCGATCGGGACAGCGGATACAAAAGCAGTAAGATGCACTCTTTTCACGCCCCCAGCTAAAGCGAAGGGGCGTTTTATTCAATTGCCCGCCCCAATTGCCCTGTAGGTAGTGGTTGAGGATAATGAGGACTTGCAAGGATTACCGGATTCCACTACGTTTTAAGGGTGGATTTAAGCCAAATTTAAGCCAAATTTATGCCGCAAACCGACCCATCAGAACTCATCAAGGCGGCAAATAAACGACTGAAGGCCGCCGCTGTTGGCGTGGCGATCCAGGGCCGGGGGAAGAACTGCTATATGTCCCTCGTCGCCACGCTGCCCCCCAAAGACAAGCGAGAACGTCGCCCGCCATACCAACAGCGCATCCGGTTAGGTCTGGCGGCGAATGCAAAGGGGGTGAGGCGGGCAGAGGAGTTGGCCCGGAAGCTGGGGGCACAGGTGGCCCTTAAGGAGTTCCGGTGGGATGAGTGGAATCCAGAGCGTCGCCGGGAGACGGTCAGCGACTACGTACAGGCACTGGAGATCGAGTTCTGGCGGAAGCATGACACAGACACCCCAGCGCATCATGAAACTTGGCGGGTGGGGTACTGGTCGGTACTGAAGACGCTGCCAATGGATCGCCCAATGACGATCGAACTGTTGGAAAAGTGGGTGCCCGATCGTGGGAAAACAGTATCCCGGCGGGAGCATTATGTCACCTGTGCGAATTGGTTGGCGCGGTTGGCGGGGCTGGAATTGGATTTGCCCACACAGCATCGCAGCAAGCCCAGCACCAAACGATCACTGCCATCAGAAGCAGCCATCATCGCGGCCTACGAATCGATTGACTACCCGCCGCACAAGTGGGCGTTTGGGATGTTGGCGGCCTATGGCCTACGTGACCATGAACTGTTCGGACTGGACTTGAGCCAGTACCCCGATATTATGGTGCGATCGTCGGCGAAGACTGGGGCGCGAATTATCATCCCACTTTGGCCGGGTGAAGAATGGGATTTGTCGGGGGAGTGCTTGCCAGAGTCTTGGCAAAGCGCGATCGTGGGTCAGAACTGGGATAAGCCCACACTCTCAAATTCAATCCTTGGGGCGAAGGTGGGGCGGCTGTTCAATGTTTGGGCGGCTGGGCCGCATTCCGAGCGTAGGCGGGTGAGCCGATGGGGATTCGCGGCCTATGACTTGCGCCACTGTTATGCCCAGCGGGCGAAACTTTTGGGTCTGGAAAGTTTTGAGGCGGCGAAGCTGATGGGCCATACGGAGCGCGTCCATACCCGAACCTATCAGTTTTCGATCCCAGACAAATTCTATGTGGACATTGCTAAACGGAAGTTGGGTCGGGTTGATTGACCTGCCAATCCTGGACGGCCTTGACGTAGATTTTGTAGCGCCCGCCTGTCTTGGTGTAGTGCCACCCAAACCGCCAGTCGCACTTAATCCGCAACCGGATACTTGAAATGCTGTAGCCATCCTGGAATTGCTCGGTGAGGATGGCTGACGCCTGAGCGATCGTATGCAGTTGGGCGTCCGGCGGAATCGTGCGCTCATCTTGCTCCACCGGGAAAGCCTCTTGGCGAGTTGTTTTGAGTGGCAGAAACGATCGGTTCATGGTGGCTTGGTGGAGTACGTGATTTTTAATTCCAGGGGAAGTATGTGCGGGAGGCGTTACACCCGTTACGCGGTTCGCGAAACCTTTGCCTGCATTGGCTTAGCCCCTGTAACACCCCCTCTGTTACGGCCTGTTACGGGGTGACACATCTGTTACGGCTTTAACAAGTCCTCGGAGTCGATCCAGGTGGTTAGACCAAAGCCGCCCGGACGATCAGCTTCGTCAAACTGGCAAGCCCATGTCCGGCCATTGTCGGGGGACTTGTGTAGGGTCAAATCGATTCCCCAATAGCACTCAAAGCGATCACCCACATAGATAACGCGATCGCCAACTTTTAGGCCCGTGGTGGGGGCGGCGAGTAATTTGGCAGTCATGCAGCACCTCCGATCGGGATAATCGATTTAGTGTCAATTTTGGGTAGCAAGTGACCGTCAGCAGTGCGCCCAACGGCAAACAACTTCTCGCGGCCTAGATACCTCACCAAAGAAAACTCGGTGCCGTCAGTGGTGCGGTGGGTGGCGATCCACTGGCTTGTGGCGGTGGGTATCGGTTGTTCGATCGGCCATTCGTCAAGGTCAATTTTTTGGGTAGGAGCCTCGGTTTGATTCGCTGGGGCTGGGGACTGAACCGGAGCCGTATCAGGGACAACGACCGCCATGCGCCACACTCCGCGTTGGGGGTTGCTCGAATTGGATAAACGAGCTTGACCGGGTTCTTTCTGCCACCCCAGGTACCCCAGGATTTTCTCGATGCGGATCCGATCGTATTGCTTGAGTGATTTGGATTCGATGCCGATGCAGTCGGTAAGGATTTTGGCGGTGGTAATCCAATCATTCATGTCGTCTGTGCCCCGA
>JANOQX010000146.1:0-22952 GCA_031415035.1 Cyanobacteria bacterium VAR_4_metabat_243 | reverse complement strand
GGCGTTTTCCCGCACTCCGACGGGTATCAGCTAAATCGGAGAAGGCTTCGACAATCGCAAGTTGGGACATGAAACCCTCGGATTTAGGCCAGATTAGTTAACCAGCATATCACTGCCTAGATAAGAATGAAATAGCCCTGCCTCGGTCTTGGCCAGAATTAAGCTGGCGTAGTCTACTGCGTCACATCTATCGCCGGCAGACGTCATGGGCTGATTTAGCGAATAAGCAGCCTGAAGTCGATAAGCATGCTTGCATATTGTTGTTTCTGGGAATTGCAGAATACATTTTTTCTCCAGAATATGCTCAATTAGCAGAAAAGCAGAAAGAACTCTATAAACAGGAGGTAAGGAAAGAGGAGTTTATCAGTACACTGAATCAAATATCACGAGAGCTGTTGAGCGATCACGGTTTAGGCGTTGCTGTAACCGCTCCTTCCATAGACACAGCTATCCAAAATATTGATACTGAGATCGATTCATTACTTAATTCTCGAACTGAAATACTTGATTCTTTGCAAGAACAGGTGTTTCAAGAATCTAATCTTACCCAATCAACAGTTTTTGAAGAATTAAGTGCCAAATGGGTTCGACTACAAGCGAACAGAAATGAGTTATCGGCACAAGTGCAATCAGCCCATCTTCGTCTAAGGGATTTAGAAGGCTACGAGAGAAGAGTAGGAGATGAATTATCAAGAATTGAGCGGGCGAAAAGCGCTGGTCAAATTTTTAGGGATTTACGGGTGACGCATTGTCCTGTATGTGAACAATCTGTTGATATCAAAAAGGCTTCGCTTGAAAATTGTTACTTGTGTGGTCAGGCAACGGAATCTAACAATTATAAATCTTCAGCTAGTGAGCAGCGGCTTGATTTTGAAGTTGAACAACTTCAGGGTGAAGGGAAAGAAGCGCAAGAATTAATCAGTATAGTTCGTGATGAAATCAATAGCTTATTATCAAGTCAACAAAATATTGACGAAGAATTGGCATATATTCAAGGTCAAATGAGGCCAATGCAAATTGCCGCAGCAGCAATTCTACCTCCTGAAATCTCTCGTATCGATATGGACTTAGGCCGCTTTCAAGAACGACGACGGCAATTAGAAAGAATCAATGGTGCGCTTGAATTGCAAGAAGATCTGTCCACTCAAATTTCCAAAATTGAAGGCGATATTAAAACCTTGGAGGCTGAAGTTGCAGAAATATCTCAAAGTGTCAGTTTTGAGACACCTAGATCACTCTTGGTTTCTCAGATAAATACATACCTCAACCTGATTAAGAACGATAATCCAACATCTTGGACTCAAGGTGAAATTGGTTTGCGTTTGAAAGAAAAAGGTTTCAATTTTACAGTAGGTAAAAAGACAATTAGTAGTCTTGGGGCTACAATGTTTTTGTATTTTCTAGCAGCATATAACTATGCATTACTAGCATTGTCAAATCAAGAAGGATATCATTACCCAGGGTTCAGCATACTAGAATTTCCGGCCAGTTTCGCTGATGGATCTACACAGGTTCAAGTCAAAGACCTTGAAAACTTTATTCTAGAACCCTTTATTGCTCTGGTTGGCCAAGACTATATGCAAAATTCACAGGTTATTGCGGTGGGTAGAGCTTTCCAGAATTTGCAGAATGTTCACAGGATTGAGCTGACGAAAGTTTGGAGTTAAAGCATGTTCAGCCCGATCGCCCATCCCACGCTTCCTATTACTTCTTCTGGGTGGCAATCACCGATCGTACCCGTGCCAAAACCTCGGGCGTTAATTCCGGTTCTGGCTCCACGACTTCCCGATCGGCCAGCACCGCACTAATTTCCTCATCACTCCCTGATCGCAACTGCTCAAGCAATGACTGAAAATCTTGCATTTGTGCGGTGGGGCTTTCAGTTGCTGGCACAATGGTATAAGCCGAAGTCGTCTGTCGCGTCAGGGCATAAACAATATATTGATTCAGCGACACACCTTCCCGATCGGCTAAACCTGTGAGCTGATGATGCAGCGTTTCCGGTAAACGTAGGGTTAAACGACTCATTTATGTATACCCTCCAGCGACTAATTCAAGAACAAGTTGAACAGGACTCATAACGATCAAACCCAGTGATTGTTCGGCACTCCGAAAGTCCTTCAAATTCGATGTCACCACGATCGCCCCCGCATTCATCGCGCAATCAATGACCAGGTCATCTCCTGGATCGGGCGATGTTGGCCGCCAGGAAAAATGAATCACCGTCGGACTGGCCAGACTCAGCAAAGTCTTCAATATTGGCTGTAAATCGTGCCAACGTTGAGCCGACAGCTTCCGGGACAGAACATCCACGTACTCATGGGTCAGGTTGTTGGACACATAAACGCCCAACGCGCCTGCCAGCCAAGCATCAATGATCAAGGCAGCAGCACTACCTTGCTTCGTCAAGCCTTCCATCAAGACATTGGTATCAATCACAACTTTTATGGGTGGAGTCATCGCCATGACACTATATTAGCACCACTATTAGTGTCATTCAACTGGCCGATTGCTGCGTTATGGGCAGGGGCGATCGACTTGGTATGGCATGAATCGAGGGGCGATCGGCTAACTCGCTTTGCTATAATGGCCCTGACGAGAGTTCTAAGAGGCCCAGCCCATGACCGCTCAATCAATTCCGCCCAATATTTATCCGCCGCTAAATCTGGAACCCCATACGCCAGAGCAACTTGAGCAGCTCATGCGGTTGCTGGATGAGTGGATGGCCGATGAGTCTGGATATGATGAATCAACTTGGGATGACTTGGCGAAGGCGATCGATCGCCGATGACAACGAAATGAAGTATTCCCATAGCCTACTGATTCAGTGGTCGGATGAAGACCAGTTTTATCTGGTGACTTTACCGGAGTTTGCGGAAATTGCGATGCAGCCTTCGACCTATGGTCAGACTTACGAGGATGCGGTGAAAAATGCTCAGGAAGCGATCGAGGGGTATTTAGCCTATTGCGAGGGAGACGGTTTGGCGATTCCGACCCCGAATGTGTTGCAAGTTGCATAGGGTTTTGCCGCTCTCGCAGTTGTACCAACAGCCGCAAGACATCCGGCAGGGGAATATCTGGGGCGATCGTGGTTGAACCTGGATGGGAACGGCCTACTAACGCTAATTGACATACATCACGTGTTAGTTTACAGTCACTGGCATGACTAAAGAACATTCAAGCAATGCTGTCTACTACATCCAAATTGAGCATTAACGTCATGCGGTGGATTACCCCAAAGCTCTTTCAAGTTACAGGTTCTGGATTTAGATCGGTTTTTATATTGACATCTTGCCTTGTCATGATTGGCTGTACCAATAATAGTTCTTCATCATCGACATCATCTTTCGAGGCGGCGATGATCCAAGTACCTCAAGAAGTTCAAGAAGCGGCCTTCGAGTTTGTCAAAAATGAGTGCGGTGAGCAGCAGCGTAGCGTTTGTAAAGGATTTAAGGTAGTCAAAGGCAACGAACGATCGAGGAATGCAGATCAGTATTCAGTTGACTCTGCTGCTGATCGGGAAAATCGTGTGGAGTACAGATATATGTTCTATGTAGATTATATTCGCAGCGAAAAGGATACATCAGACTGGAAAGATCAGGATGTACGTTTAACCTGTGAGAAGAGAGAAGGGAAGCAGATCCGATGTGATGGAGTTGTGATTCACTAGAGCGCGATCGCCCACCCCAAGCACCCTACTGCGCCTTCTGGGCGGCAATTGCCGATCGAACCCGTGCCATCGCTTTCCCGATCGGCCCTTACTTTGGTCGGATCTCAAAAGCCAGTTCATGCCGATAAAAACACACATTGAACTCAGCAAAGAAATTCATATGCCCCAGGATCACCGGCGTATTCGGTCGCTCAGTCCAAGCAAATGCCAATAAGACAGGTGAAAATTGTCCGATCGCCCCTGACAAAATTAAGCCCCGCGCTTCGCTTTGAGCCAAATTACCGCTTAACGGAATCGCCACCGTTTGATTCTTCCAGACTGTCCCCAGCTGCAAACCAATTGCGTAAGGCAGAACACTCACACTCGCGCCTGTATCGAGCAAAGCCATTACTTCGACCGACCGATCGCCAGCCGTTAGCACTAACGGAACCAACGGCAGGATCGAAGACTCTCCCAAATCATTTTGCCGCTCAATAAATGGATAACGTTGACCATTAAGCATTTGCCGTGGCTCTCGTGCTTTCCAGCAAATCCCCCAGTGCCTGAACGGCCTGCGGACTGGCTTGGGGCGACCATACTACCGCTTCCGTTGAGGCCAGTTGCTGCAACAAAGTCGCCGCTGCCGTCTCCTGAATTGGCGCTAAAACACACCCATCTTCCTGCGCCACAGCCTGCACCAAGAATTGGATCAATCGCAGCTTATCCTCATGGGACAACTGAGTCACAGTGGGCAATAATTCGCTGAGTGGCATGGTTCACTCCAGAAGTGACGAGTCTTTTCCATTATGAACCGATCGTCCCATTCTTCCCATCGATTCTATCAATATACCGTCGCAACACCGAATTAATCGCCGCCCCACATTCGCCACCATTGGCCTCAAACCACTGCAAAACATCTGGCTCGATTGACACTAAACGTTTCGCCTGAGCCGCCGGAATCCGCAATGTGGCGTTCTCAAAAAAACGATCGGTCAACGGCGGAATATCCGAGTAATCGATCGTCGCATCATCGCCCGCCTCAAGCGCGGCCCAATTCGTCCGAGAGATACTGTTTAAATCTTTGTCGTTCATCGCGATTTGCCCTCCGTACTGAAATGATTCGGATCACATCACCCCACCGTTCAGTCCACAAAAAATCGGGACATCGCTGCGCCATGCCCCGATCGACCGATTCAACCAACCTTACTTATTCGCCGTCGGCACCACGTTCCCGATCGTCGAAATCTTCCCATCGTCTTTGATCGTCCAGATGTCGTAACTGCCCAAGACATCACCATTGGCATCAAGATCGACATTGCCGCTTGCGCCTTGGTAGTTGATGTCCTTGCCTTCCTTCACTAGCTTCAGCGCTTGGCAGATATCGCTAACTTCCTCGCCGGGGGCATTGGCCACGTCGCGGATCTTGCTCTGAATCCCCACGCCCGTATTCTGCTTCGAGGCTTCAGCCGCCAGAACGATTAATGCCGCCGCATCCCAGGAGTGGGGCGCATAGGCTTCGAGCGGCCGCTTCAGCTTGTCTTCCCAGATCTTGGTGAAGTCCTTCAAGGCCGTGCCGCTCGAACCCGGAATCGTCCCCAGCACGCCGTCCGCAATGAACTTGCCATCGCTGGTTTTGCCGACCTTCTCGGCCAAGTCCCCGGCATACATCCCATCGGGCATCAGAATCGGCACCCCTTTGCTCAGACCTTGCTCATAGGCCGTCTTGATCACCTGACTCCCGGTTTGGCCATACATGATCGCCGCCACGGCGTCGGGCTTATCCTTGAAGGCCTCGGCGACTTCCGTGCGGAAGGTGGTGGCTTTGGGATCGTACTTGGCGGGGTTGGCTTCGTTGGTGATCGTGCCGCCGAGGGCTTTGAAGGCTTTGATGAATTCCTGTTGGAAGCTCTCACCGTACTCGTTGTTGATGAAGATGATGCCGACTTTGCGGAAACCTTTGTCGTAGGCGAGTTTGGCCAGGGCGGGCGCTTGGTAGGTGTCCGAGGGGGCGGTGCGACTCCAGAAGCCCTTGAATTCACCCGCGCCCGATCGCTTAGTGAATTTGGCGCTGGTGCTGCCGGGGGAGACGAGCATGACTTGGCTGCGGACGGCTTCGGTCAGGGCTGCGCCGGAGACGCCACTGGCAAAGGAGCCGACGACGGCTGCCACTTTATCCACCGAGACGAGGCGCTTCATGCCTTCGGTGCCCGCCGCTTCGTTGGTTTGGTCATCGACGTTGGGGATCAGCTTGACCGGGGCACCGTTGACGCCGCCGCAGCTGTTGACTTGCTCGACGAGTAAGGGCACTGAGGCGATCATTGGCGCACCGAGGGCGGAAAGGTCGCCCGTGGCGGGCAGCAATGAGCCGATGCGGAGTTCTTTGGGCGCTTCTCCGGCGGGAGCGGCAGGCGTGGTGCTTTGGCCCGCTGGTGGGGCGGCTTCTTGGCAGCCGATCGTTAGCAGACTCACCGACAGGGCCATCCCCGCGACCGTCATGGTTTGTAACCGTCGTGTCATCAATCCGGCCATAGAACAAAACTCCTCACAAGAACGATCGCGAAACGCCAATCTGGCCTTAATCTGGCCTTATCTTACAGCAGTTCACGGCGATCAAAAAGCGCCCAGTGAATGAATCACTGAGCGCTTTTCGGGTGTCACAAAAACGGAGAGGGAGGGATTCGAACCCTCGGTATGGAGTTACCTGCCATACAACAGATTAGCAATCTGCCGCTATCGTCCACTCAGCCACCTCTCCAGGTGTCGTGAGTCATGATAACAAACATTCCGGTGTCATGACTCACGATTATTGAAATTGCCGCAGTTTTTTCGGGGTACCCGAATCGCTGGCGGCGATCGGTCGTTAGCGAATGGCGATCGCCACGAGCGCCAGCAACGCCGTGATCATATAGAACCAACTGACAATCTTGGTCTCCGTCCAGCCGCTGAGTTCGAGGTGGTTATGGAACGGTGACATCTTGAAGAACCGCTTGCCGACGCCGTTGGCATCCTTCGTGGACTTGTAATAGAACACTTGGATGATGACGGAAACCGTTTCCCAGAAGAACAAGCCACTCAGAATCAACAGCGCAAACAGCGAGTTGGTGACCAAGCCGACAGCGGCCAATGCCCCACCCAACGCCAATGAACCCGTATCGCCCATAAACACCCGCGCCGGGTTGCGATTGTAAGCGAGGAATCCCAGGCAGGATCCACTCAGGGCAGCGCAGAAGATCATCAGGTCGAACATTTGGGCGACGCCCGCGACTTGACCAAGGCCGAGTAGCGCGATCGCGACGGTGCCCCCGGCCAGGCCATCCACCCCATCGGTGAGGTTGGTCGCATTACTCTCGGCCACCAGGACGAAACCCGCCAATACCCAGAACAGAAGGCCCATGGGCAGGACGACACCGAAGGGCAGCAAAATCGTCGTCAGATCCAGGGTCTTCGTCAAACCGCCGAGCATCGGGATTTGGGTGCCTTGGACTTGGGTCATCATCCAGAGGCAGAAGCCCATGGCCCCCGCGACTTGCAGACCCATCTTCATGCGGGGCGAAATGCCTTTGTTCGACTTCTTGCGGATGATTTGCCAATCATCAATGAAGCCGATGAAGCCATAAAAACTGGTCAAAGCGCCGACGGCAAACACCTTTGGGGCGAACCCCGTCAGCAGCAGCGACAAAACCACCGCCACCGGCACAAAAAACGCGCCACCCATGGTGGGGGTGCCCGCCTTCTTGAGATGGGATTGTGGCCCATCTTCGCGGATGATTTGTCCGGCTTTGAGGTTGCGCAGCATCGGTACGGCCCAGTAGCCGACCGCTGCGGTGATCGCCGTCGAGAGCAGCAAGGGCACTGTCAACGACTTAATCTGCAAAGAGTTTTGGCCCGAAATGCTATCTAAAATCACGGCTGCCGCTGTTAGACCACAGGCGATCAAGGAAAACAGGCGCGTCCCTGATACCGTGAGTCTTTGGCTGCTTAATAATTTAGCGTCCACGTTGCGTTCACTTCCACACTAACTACACACTCACCACAGTCCGAACTTTTATAAGTTTTCGGCGCGATTCGGGGAACTTCCGACCGACAAAACTTTGGCCCGATCGGGCGAAGACGCTTTAGCCACACGGGTGCTTGACCCGTTGCGGTTAGTCTTCGAGATCCAGATCGGCATCGTCCTCATCCTCGTCAAAGGAATTATCGTCACTGCCCATCAAGGCGTTGATTTCGGCCTCGTCATCCTTGTATTCCGGATCACTGGGTTGCCGAGCCAACAGCCGACCCGACTCTTCCAACCAGTCCAGAATCGGCGCATGGCGCTCCATCGGGATAATTGGCGCGGGTTGCTCACGGGGTTGTTCCCGCAGGGATGGGTTGTAAACCATAGAATTCGCTTGTGAGGAGGGAGTAAGGATTCGGATGCTCGGTAACTGATGCTAACAGCGACGATTTATCCGCAAATGATCGGTGGACAACGGTGAGCGTTGGCGCTAGATGCAGTTGCTTCTAAAGTACCCAGAGTTTATCACTGACCTGTGAATTTGAGGCAAGTATTCTGGGAGATTGATCGCGCTCATCGGATCGCGGTGGTGGGCTGACCCCAGAGTGGTCGTCCCGGATGGCGAGCCGAGAATTTCACTCAGGCATAAAATAAGCTACCGATGACCAAATGCTTTATACGGACTTTGTACACTAGGAAAATCCGCAATCCGGTTAATTTCGGCGCGGGTTTGACCCCCATGGTTATACCTGAGATCAAAATCGCGATCGATACAAACTTCAGCGAAGAAATACTGAGATTTGTCAATTGATCGTGGATTGGGCGCTGCTGTGTCAGTAGATTCCGCGAGGTCACGGTCGATTGGGGTTACGATCGGGAAAAGATTGAGTCATCTGCGATGCAAGAAAAAGCCAAGTTGCTCGAACTGTTAGCCCGCTGCAATCGGGGAATCGCCGCCACCGCCACCGAAAAGGTCGCCATTGCCGCCGCGATCGCCCAACTGGAAGAGCGCAATCCCACCCCCCAGCCCCTGGATGCGCCAGCGAAGTTGGAGGGTGATTGGTTGTTGTTATATACGACCAGCCGTGAATTATTGGGTCTCGATCGGATCCCGCTGTTGAATTTAGGCGCGATCTACCAGTCCATCCGCACCGCTGATTCCAAAATCTACAACATTGCCGAGGTGAACGGCATCCCCTTTTTGGAGGGAATTATCAGCGTTGTGGCGGATTTTTCGCCCGTTGATCAGCGGCGGATCGATGTCGGATTTAGTCGCGCGATCTGGGGCGGTCAACGGCTGATGCGTTACCAGTCGCCTGTCCAGTTCATCGACGCGATCGCGTCCGGCCAGAAATTCACGGCGATCGACTTTGCGATCAAACCGCGCGATCGTAATGGCTGGGTGGACATTACTTATTTGGATGATGATCTGCGGATTGGGCGCGGGAATGTCGGCAGTCTGTTCGTATTGCAGAAAGTGGCTTGAGACAAACCCCACCTCCCCCGATCGATTCGCCAATTCAGTGCCAGAATAGCCCACACCTTGCTCAATTCGGCATTCTCAATGCTCAATTCCCCACCATGCGCCTTTCCCAATCGAATCTCAAATTGCTTTCGACTTGCCCGCGCAAGTTCCAACATCTCTATCTGGATCAATATGCGGTGCCCGTCGGCCTCGAACAGGGGGCGCGGATGGCGGCGGGGAGCCAGTTTCACTTGTTGATGCAGCAACAGGCGCTGGGGCTGCCGATCGCGCCCTTGCTGGAAGGCAATCTGGCGCTGAAGACTTGGTTTAATGCGTTTCAGCAGTCGCGATCGCAGATTCTTTGTCTGGGGTCGGATGAGCAAATTCTATGGCAGCAAAGTGAGCATCTGCGGACGATCGGGCGGCAGGGTCATGTGTTGACGGTGGTCTATGACTGGGTGATGCTGGGCGCGACCCAGGGCCAAATCCTCGATTGGAAGACCTATCCCAAACCCCGATCGGCGGCGAAGCTGGAAGTGGACTGGCAGACGTTGCTCTATTTATATGTGTTGGCGGCGACGACGACGGTGGTGCCGGAGCAGTTGGCGATGACCTATTGGTTTTTTCAGGCGAAGGCGGGAGAGCCGGAGGCGGTGCAAAGTCTACGGGTGAACTACAGCAGTCAACGCCACGCCGAGACGCAGCAGGAACTGGATGCCTTGCTGGGGCGGTTGACTCAATGGCTAGAAGCCTATGCCCAGCGGGGGGGGAGTCTGCCCCAGGTGGATGTTGAAAAAGGCCATTGCGACGGTTGTGCCTTTGCCTTGCGCTGTGGGCGGCAGGCCAGTCAAGCGGGACAGGACAGTCCGATTTCCTTGGACACGATCGCGGAAGTGGCGATCGTGGTTTAGGGCAGAGTAATGGTTTAAAACGCATTGTCGGTCATATTCAACAATCCACGATCCCCCTAAATCCCCCTTAAAAAGGGGGACTTTGAATCCGGTTCCCCCTTTTTAAGGGGGTTAGGGGGATCGTCCGACTACTTCACCGCAGGCAATTTGCCTTCTTTGACCAGCGCCTCATGCAGCATCACTATGGCTTCGCCGCGTGTGGCGACCTGTTCGGGACTCAGGGTTTTGAGGCCCTTGCCGGGGAGGATGCCGGCGCCGATCGCGGTGGCGACTTTCGCGGTGGCCCATTTTGGGACGGCTTGGCTGTCGGGGAACTGCGCCAGGGCGGCGGGGTCGCTGTTGGCTTTGAGTGCGGTGCCTGTGACGATCGCCACTTGCATTTGGTAGCGGGGGATATTCAAGTCGGGCTTGAAGTTGTTGTCTGGGAACCCGGACATGAAGCCCGTGCGGGTGGCTTCGACCACGGCGGCTTTGCTGGCGGCATCGGCGGGGACATCCTTGAAGCTCATCTCCGGTTTGATTCGGGGTTTGCCGAAGGTTTTGCTCACCAGGTTGGCAAATTCGCCGCGTGTGATCGGCTCGTTGGGATTCAGGGTGCCGTCGTTGTACTGATCCAAGATGCCGCGACTGGAAAGGGCATCGACATAGGGCGCGATCGGGCTAGCGGTGGTCACGTCACTGAACTTCCGCGCGGTGGTCGCACTCGGTAGCACATCCGGCTCGACGATTTCGGGGCTGGCACTGGCACTGGGGCTGGCCGGGGCGTTATTTGCCGTGGCGGTGACGGGCGCGCTTGTGGCGGCGACTCCGGCGGCGGCAGCGCCCGCAATGGCTCCAGTCACAGGGGTAATCGCGGCAGCGGGGCGGTCGCCTTCAGTGTTGGGACTGGCGGCAGCGGGACTGGGGACGGCGACGGTGTCTGGCGATTGGGGGCCAGATACTTTGCTGTTGCTGGGGGCGGCGGGTGCGCCCGATCGGCCCATGGCGAAATCCGGATTGCCATTGCCACTGCTGTTCCCGGCGATGGCTCCGCTCCCCGGATTGCCGTTGAACGGCTGGCCTCGGCCCAAGACCCAAAACAGGATCGCGCCGATGCCGAAGAGGGCGACGACGACGGCGATCAGCTCATCATATTGACGGCGCGGGTCAGTGGCGGCCGATCGGCGGGCTTCGGCTTCACGGGTGAGGTTGGTGCTCTGAGTCAAGTTCGACGACTCAGGGGGCAAAGATTCGGGGGGCATCGGGTCATTCATGGTGGGGACTCACGGGTTGTCGATCACAGGGCAAGTACGGTATCGGGACGATCGGTGACATCGGGACGATTGACTACATCCTAGAATAAACCAACAATTTGGCCAAAATATTCGGTGATCTGTTTACAATTCCTGATTTGCGGTGTGGCCCGGTGAATCAGGAATTGTTTGGGGCCGAACGAATTTAGGCGGGCCGGGATGGTTGCGGATTACGTTCTGCCCATAGGATAGAAGGTGTCGGTGTAATGACAAGTGTAGGAAATTACCCAGGATGACCGTGGCAAAATTATCGAGCGGAATCCAGTATTCGTCGCGCAGCCGGGAACGGGCGGTGCGGGCGGTGCGGTGTGCGCCCTTTCGCCTGCGGTTTTATGAAACGATGGTGAAACAGAGTGTGCCGCTGAAGGCGATCGTCGCGAGTGAAGGAATTCGATCGGGCTTTACCAAACGGGCGATTCCTGCCTTGCGGGCGGAAAATGAATTGCTCTGGCTGATGCAGGTGGGGCTGTTGCGGCGCGAAGTCGATGGTCAGGGCTTGACCGATAGTTTCCGAATTACCCCCTTGGGGCGGCAATTACTGGCCGGGTGGCATAATGTCGGCGAGACAGCTTTACGCGCCAGTTTGCAGGATCGTCTATACAATGCATGGAGTCGTTGGATGAGTTTGCCGTTCTAAGCTGCTGCGGTGGTCATGGCGGCAAGAATGGGTACTCTAGGACTGAATCCGGCGCTGGCCGCTGTCCTCGACTGAGCGGCCCAGACTCCCCCGCCCCTAACCGAACTGGAGGTTACGTTCATGAAAGCCATTATGGTTGTCGGCACCACGTCAAATGCGGGGAAATCCCTAATCACCACGGCGTTATGTCGCTTGCTTTCCCGTCGTGGCTGGCGCGTCGCCCCGTTCAAAGGCCAAAATACCGGCGGCACGTCTTACATTACGGCGAGTGCGGGCGAAATTGGCTATACCCAGGCCGTCCAGGCTTGGGGCGCGGGCATTTCCCCCTGGGTCGAGATGAACCCGGTGTTGCTGAAGGCGCAGTCCGATGGGACGTCGCAGATTATTCTCAAGGGGCGGTTGGCCGGACGCTGCACGGTGGCGGAGTTTTACGAGCAGTTTTTTGATGCGGGCTGGCAGTCGATTACGGAGTCGTTGCAGCGGTTGTCGGAGGAATTTGACATGGTGGTGTGCGAGGGCGCGGGTAGTCCGGTGGAGGTGCCGCTGATTCCCCGTGACCTGACGAATATGCGCTTGGCCCGCTACCTGAATGCGCCGACGATCTTGGTGTCGGACATCGATCGGGGTGGCACCTTTGCCCATATCGTCGGCACCTTGGACTTGATGGAACCCGCCGAACGGGAACTGGTTAAGGGCATTGTGATCAACAAGTTTCGCGGCGATGTCAATGCGATCAAACCGGCGATCGGGTGGTTGGAGGAGAAAGCGGGGATTCCGGTGCTGGGCGTCGTGCCTTGGCTGAATTCGCTGTATCCGGCGGAGAACTCGCTCAGTCTGTTCGACCAACGCCGCAGTCCTGATAAAAATGACATTCAAGTGGCCGTGCTGCGCCTGCCCCGGATCTCGAACTTCACGGACTTCGATCCGTTGGAAGCCGAACCTTCGGTGACGGTGCGCTATCTCAGCCTCAAGGGCACTTTGGGTCATCCCGATGCGGTGATTTTGCCTAGTTCGCAGACCTCGATCGCCGATCTGATCGCCCTGCACAAATCCGGCATGGCCGAGCAGCTCCAGGACTACGTGGCAGCGGGCGGCACGGTGATGGGCATCTGTAGCGGCTACCAAATGATGGGCCGTGTGCTGGCCGATCCTGAAGGGGTCGAAGGCCAGGAAGGCCGCTTCCCTGGACTAAAACTTCTGCCGTTGAAAACCGTGATCGCGGGCCAGAAGATTGCGCGGCAGCGTCAAGTTACGTCCCACTATCCCCAGGATGGCTTGCCTGTGTCCGGTTATGAAATGCACCAGGGCCGGACGCGGGTGATCGAAGAAGAGGCCGCCGGAGCCTTGCCGCTGTTCGACGATCCGAATTTGGGTGTGGTCGATCCGACGATGGCGGTGTGGGGGACGTATCTCCATGGGATTTTTGACAATGGGCCGTGGCGTCGATCGTGGCTGAATCGCTTGCGTCAACAGCGGGGCTTGCGGGCCTTGCCGACGGGAATTGCGAATTATCGCGAGCAGCGGGAGCAGATGTTGGATCAGTTGGCCGAGGCGATCGAGCCGCATCTGAATTTGAAGCCGTTGTTGGATTAGGGATTGGATTAGGGAGTTGGATTGATGGCTGTCGAAGTACATTTTCTGCCGGATGATGTGAAGGTGGCGGCGACGGTGGGGGAATCGCTGCTGGATGTGGCCGATCGGGCAGGCATCCAAATCCCCACGGGCTGCATGTCGGGATCGTGCCATGCCTGCGAAGTCACGATGAATGACGAAGATGTGCGCAGTTGCATTACGGCGATTCCGCCCGGTGCGGCGGTGGTGACGGTACAGTTGTTTAGCGACCCAACTTGGTAGGCTTGGATTATTTACTCCCGTCTTGGTAGTCCCCATGCGCTTCGATATTGTCACGTTGTTTCCCGATTTCTTTGAGTCGCCGCTGAAGTCGGGGCTGTTGGGTAAGGCGTTCGATCGGGCGATCGCGTCCGTCCATCTGACCAATCCGCGTGATTTCACCACGGACAAACATCACAAGGCCGATGACGAACCCTATGGCGGGGGCGTCGGGATGTTGATGAAGCCGGAGCCGATTTTTGCGGCGATCGAGTCGCTCCCGGTATTACCGCAGCGTGAGGTGATTTACTTGACGCCGCAGGGTGAGCCGATGCGCCAGGATTTGTTTAAGGAATTAGTGCATTACGACCAGTTGGTGTTGCTGTGCGGGCATTACGAAGGGGTGGATGAGCGGGTGATGTCGATCGTCACGCGGGAGGTGTCGCTGGGGGATTTTGTGTTGACCTGCGGGGAGATTCCGGCGTTGGCGTTGCTGAATGGGACGATTCGGTTGTTGCCAGGGACGGTGGGGAAGGCGGATTCGCTGAAGTTTGAGAGCTTTGAGGGCGAGGGGTTATTGGATTATCCGCATTACACGCGGCCAGCAGAATTTCGCGGGATGGTGGTGCCAGAGGTGTTGCGCGGCGGGCATCATGCGGCGATTGAGAAATGGCGGCGGCAGCAGCAGATTGAGCGGACACGCGATCGGCGTCCCGATTTGTATGCGAAGTGGGTGGAGCGATCGGGTGTGGGTGAGGCTTAATCCCTGGTCGCCCTCGACTGGAAGTCGGGGCTGAGAGCGTAATTCCACTGGAAGTGGACTGGAAGCAACTAATTGAGGTGAAATTAGCCATTTTGAGTTCATCTCAATGTACTGCGCCTCAATCAAGAAATGGGGCACATCCATTAAGGTTGTTAGATGGACATGCTCATATCATGGCGTGATGGAAGCTAAGCCTGACTGAGGTGTGTAATTAAATCAGGTTTCTTCAATTTGGCATATCCACTGATACCGCGTTTTTTCGCCATTGCTTTTAACTCGGCGGCGGTGAGTTCCTTTAGTAATGCTGGATCCGTTATGACTTCGGGTAAAGGCTGTGGCTCCAGGTAGAAGACGGTTTTTAAGGCGTCCAGCTTCTTGCCTGTTGTAATACCGCATTTTAGACCCACGATTGGCGTGAAGTTTTTCCAGTATTGGCGCGGGGCTTCATCAATTCGGCTCACTGCGACAGGTAGCTTGACTCCCTTGAGAGGACTGTTTGGTAAGTTAAGTAGATATTGGAGTGCGGCGTAGATCTCGTCGTGGGAAGCGATCGATAAGTTGATTTTGGGTAGCTGCTCTCCAGTCAGAACGCGACAAAGGTCTTTTGTGATGGGCTGATCATCCACGACGATGCACCAAACTTGCTCTAGGCCCGCCGCCTCTGCCACTGCATAGACGAGCGAATTGCCGATTAGTTGGTACTGTTTTTTGCCAACTTCCTTCACAATCAGGGGTACCCAATTACGCTGGCCTTCCTGTTGCAAAAGTTGAGCGCTTGTTTTGACGATGAATTCTGATACGTTTGCACCCTCTCCCGGATCGATCTCATCAAGGTAGAGGTAAAGCAACTCCCCAACGTTAGTTAATGGTTTCATTGTAAGAAGTACTCCTTGGCTAAGTTTTTGTAATAATCTCGCGCGGTTTTGTCCCGATATACAGCGGGAATGGTCGCGAATGCGGCGTTTGCGATATTGGCGTAGGCTGGAACCTCGAATACTTCTAGGTTTTTGTTTGCGTTGGTATAGTGTGGGAAAAAGTAGGGGAGAAGATTAATGTCCTGTCGATGTTGTTTGCACAACTCTGAAAGTGCTCTCTGGGCTGCTTCCTTCTGTGCAAGGGAGATTTTTTCACCGTTGAAGAATATAGGCAGTGCAATTGGCCCTCCATCATTTCGGGCTTGCTGAATTTGTGGAATATAGTCTTTGATCGCAGTTGCCGCATTTTTCAATGAAAAAATGTTGTTGTGCTTTGTCGGGATCAAGACGACATCGGCCGCATAAATGGCATTCTGACTAAATCCCCGCCAGTTTGGCGGTGCGTCAATCAAAATATAGTCATAATCCTGCTTGACCGACTCTAGTGCTTCAGCAAGAGTTGATGGCTCTAGCAGGCTCCTCAAACCAGCACCTTCAGATTCATAAGCCAGCTTCTCGTCAGCCGGGATAACATCGAATTCAAAAACGCTACCATCTTTAAGCGAAAGGCGATGCGGTTGAATGGCAGGCTTGAGATTCTTATCCTTGGTGGCAAGGCATTGATAAAAAGCCTCTTTTGTCAGCTTCATCCCTAGGCCGTGGGTTAAGTCCTGTTGATTGGGATCGAAGTCAACGACCAAAACGCGCTTTCCTGCAAGTGTCAGAATAGCTGCGAGGTTAATGACGGTTGTTGTCTTGCCGATTCCACCCTTGTTGTTGTAGATGGCGACTTTGAGCGCACGGTGTTGAGACTCGATTTTCTGTTTGATTTCTTGGACAATCTGTTCAATGGTATCAGCGTTAATCGGTAGACAAGGGGTTGCCGGGTGAACGACTTTACCGTGCTTACGAAAAAGCTGGATATGCAGAGAGTTGGAAATGATGCCCCAATTGGCGCTTGTGCACTCCTTCGCAAAAAGGTAGCGCTTAAGTTGCTTTAGCGTCGAAATGTGAGACTTACAGCTATCTTCCAAATTTACATCTCGTCCTTTGACCTCGATCAGGACATCGGGATTTGTTTTTGTGTGTAGGAAGCAGTCGTCATCATTGATGTTCTTTCGCAAAGCATGATCAGCAAATCCAGCGGATGTGGAAAATTGGGGTATTGACTCATTTTGACCATACCCTAATGCCGGAATTAGGCTGCTATTCATCCATAGCGCCTCGACTATGGCTTCACTTGCCCCGTCCGGTAGCTCTTGCCAAGCTGCCTTTAGACTGACCATATATGTAGACCTTTAGAATACGCACATGAAAATATCTGTAGTGGTGATTTATACTTCGCCACTCCTGCTATTGGTTATAACTTACCTGAGAGGAAAATGGAATCAGGAAGATTTGAGGCTCGCCGCGCTTTCATCGTCGGAAGATAAGGCCATTGGAGCAGACATGCAAGTTTCAAAATTCCCTTAGCTGCCGGAAAACCAGGCTAGGATTGATGTACAGCAAACCATTCCCAAGATGCATAATCACTCCCATTCCCACAACGCCCCAACGCCCGATCGCGCCTTCAAAATCGGTCTCGTCCTCAACCTCGCCCTCGTCATCACCCAAGCGACCTTCGGCGTCCTGAGCAATTCCCTCGCCCTCCTCGCCGATGCGGGCCACAATCTCAGCGATGTCCTGGGCCTCCTGATCGCCTGGGGCGCAGTCTGGCTGGCCCGTCGTCGTCCCAGCGTCCGCCACACCTATGGACTCCGCAAAGCCTCGATCTTTTCCCCGTTGCTGAATTCCAGTTTGTTGTTCGGCGTGACGGCATTCCTCGGACTCGAAGCGATTCAGCGGGCCTTGCATCCGCAGCCAGTGGCGGGGAAGACGGTGATTATTGTCGCGCTGGTGGGGGTGCTGATCAATGGCCTGACGGCGAAGTTGCTCCATGGGGGACATGACGATCATGATGTAAATCGTCAAGGCGCGTTCCTCCATATGTTGGCGGATATGTTGGTGTCGGTGGGCGTGGTGATGAGTGGTGTGGTGATTACGCTGACGGGGTGGCAGTGGGTCGATCCGTTGACTACGGGGATTATCGCGATCGTCATTTTGATCAGCACGACCCAACTCTTCCAAACCTCCCTCAACCTGGCCCTCGACGGGGTGCCGGGTCATATCGACCTTGCGGCGATTCAGAATTATCTGATCGAACTCCCTGGCGTTGGCTCGATCCATGATTGCCATGTGTGGGCGATGAGTTCGACGGAACCCGCGCTGACGGTGCATTTGGTGATGTTGGCGGGGATTCCGCAAGCGGATTTTCTGTCGCGGGTCAGTCACGACCTGCATAACCAGTTTGGCATCGAACATAGTACGATTCAGCTCGAAACTGGATCGGCGCTGCTGCCCTGTGCTCAGGCGAATTGTGGGATTTAGGTGCCGCGATCGACGGCACCCGAAAATCACGGAAGTCGATCGGCCTTCCCGCCACTAGAATAAACATCTACCAGCGAATTTTTCGATCCAGCGGTGCAAGCCTTCCCCCACATTGGAGTTTTCCTATGCCTCGCTTGTTGCTGACCCTGCGGTGTTTGACGTTTGGTTTATGGGGTTTGAGTTTAGTCCTCGGTCGCGCGTCGCCGTCGATCGCCCAAGCCCCACCGCCGCCGATCGCGAATCCGCCTGTTGCCCAAGCCGATCGACTGATGCAACAGGCCCAACGCCCTTTTACCCCGCCGCAATTTCAGCAGGCACTGTTTCTCCAAGCCGCGCAAGGCTATCGCGCTGCGGGCCAAATCCAGAAAATGGAAATCGCCCAGGTAAAGCAAGCGATCGCGTTCTATCACGATGGCGAATATCAACGGGCCACCCAGACTTTGCCGATGCTCGAGCGCTATGACGCATCGCATCCTGCTTGGGTCGATTACTTGAATCTCAAAGCCCGCTTGTTGCTTCAGTCCGGAGACGATCGACGGGCGCTGGGGACGATTCAGCGGGTTGGCCCAGTGATCGACTTCAAAGCGCGATCGATGGTGGCCCTAACAAGTGGGGAAATCTACCGCGCCAATAGTTGGTATCGTACCGCACGGGCGAATCTGAGTGCGGCAGCGGCGATGACGGAAAACCGCATCGAACGGGTTGATGCGATATCGGCGCTGGGGCGACTGGAATTGGATATGGGCCAGTATGCGGCGGCAGGCGATCGCTTTAAGGCCGCGATCGCGCAGCGGCAGCAAATCGGCTTCATCACCGGACGTCGCAATCAGTTGGAACTGGTGCGCGACTTTAACGACCTGGGCCGCGTCAATCAAGCCCTCGGTCAATGGCCTGAAAGCCGCCAACAATATGAGCGGAGCCTCGATGTACTAAAGTCGGTGCAGGCACCAAACCTCGAAATTCAATCCTATTTGTTGATGGCCCAACTGGCGCTGCGCCAGTCGGACTGGCGTGCGGCCCAGCAGGCGATCGGCGAAACTCAAGGATTACGCGGCCATGCGGCCAGCCAAATCGCGATCGCCGATACCCAAGCGGACTACCACCGCCAGCAGGGGCAATGGGACGCGGCGATCAGCCAATATCAAAAAGCTTTAGCAATTGCCGATCGTGATCGCAATCCTGCCACGATCGCTAACCTCAACGCGAATATTGGCTGGGTGCAATTGCAGCAGGGTCAGCTCAAAGCCGCGATTGCAACCTTAGAGCAAAGCATTCAGACCTACGAAGTGCTCCGCGAAGATGTGAACACGGGCGATCAGATTTCGCTAGTTGATCAGCAGGCTCAGGCATTTCAGTCACTTCAGCAGGCATATGTGCGCAATCAGCAACCGGAGCAGGCGCTAGTGATCGCCGAACGGGGCCGGGCGCGGGCGTTTGTGGAATTGTTGTCGGCCCGTTTGACCGACAATAAAATTGCGCCGATCGCGCCGCCCACATTGGCCCAGATCCAAGCGATCGCCAAGACAAAACAAGCGACGATCGTCACCTATTCCACGATCACCGACCCGCTGAAAAAAGTCGAAACCGATTTGTATATCTGGGTTGTCCAGCCCGATGGCAAAATCCAGTTCCAAGCAGTGGACTTACGATCGCCCAAACCCCCGACCGCAATCCCGATCGCGGCGAATGCCCCACAACTCACGCCCCAACAACTGGCCCCCAAACAGCTGGCCTTCGCCTTCCGATCGTCGCGCAAAATCAAGATTTCGACCGCCCTCCCAACTGCCACAACCGACTCCCCATCGCCAACTGGGACATTCCGATCGGGCTATGATCTATTGATTGCGCCGATCGCCCAATGGTTGCCGCCCAATCCCACCGATCGGGTGATTATCGTGCCCCAGGGGGCACTCTTTTCCATGCCGTTCCACGCCCTACGATCGGCGGATGGCAAGTATCTGCTCGAATCCCACACGCTGCAAATCGCCCCCTCGATCCAAACCCTGACCCTCCCGACCAAACCCCGATCGCCGCTGATGTCGCGCCCTTTGGTGATCGGCAACCCGTCGCCGATGCCGGAGTCCCTCGACCCACTCCCCGGTTCCCAGCAGGAAGCCCAGGCGATCGCCAAACTGCTCAACACCCAAGCCCTGATTGGCCCCCAAGCCACGGAGAAAACCGTCCTGGCCCAAATCCGCCAAGCCAGCGTGATTCACTTCGCGACCCACGGATTGCTGGATGAAAATCAGGGCATGGCTAGCGCGATCGCGCTGGTCGCAGGGCCGGATGACGATGGACTCCTGACCGCAGGCGAACTCTCCGAAATCCCCCTCACCGCCAATCTCGCTGTTCTGAGTGCCTGCGAAACGGGGCGCGGCAAGATTACGGGGGATGGGGTCTTGGGCTTGTCCCGATCGTTGATGCTCGCCGGGGTACCGAACGTGGTCGTCTCCCTGTGGGCCGTGCCCGACCAAGCCACCGCCAGCCTCATGACCGAATATTATCGCCAAATGCCCCAGCAACCGACCCAAGCCCAAGCCCTGCGCCAAGCCATGCTGACCACCTTGAAGCAATACCCCGATCCGCATGACTGGGCGGGGTTTGTGCTGCTGAGTGCGGACTGAGCGATTGCCGCTGCGGGCCAAAATTTGGAACAAATGTTTTAATTCAATGCCCCCAATTGGCCCCAGGGGATTGCGTAGTTCCTTTGTACTTGCTATGATTTATGTTATAAGATTTCAGCAAGTATTTCATGCGTCGATGTTTTCCCTTGAGGTTCTGGCCTTGAGCGATCGTACGCTGAGGCGCTGAAGACAAAAGCGCGATCGCTTGACGAACGACTATCTCCCATACTTGAGGCTCGGAATGGCTACAAAAATTGACAACTCGGCGGCGGACAAGAAAAAGGCACTCGAACTGGTGCTGGGCCAAATCGAACGCAACTTCGGCAAAGGCAGCATCATGCGCCTCGGCGATGCCACCCAAATGAAGGTGGAAACCATTTCCACTGGCGCGTTGACCTTGGATTTGGCCCTCGGCGGTGGCCTGCCCAAGGGCCGCGTGATCGAGATCTACGGCCCGGAGAGTTCGGGTAAAACCACCGTGGCGCTTCATGCCTTGGCAGAAGTCCAACGCCAAGGTGGCACAGCGGCCTTCGTGGATGCCGAGCACGCCCTCGACCCGATCTACGCAGCCAACCTCGGCGTTGATATTCAGAACTTGCTCGTGTCCCAGCCGGATACGGGTGAAGCGGCCTTGGAAATCGTTGACCAATTGGTGCGATCGGCCGCCGTTGACGTGGTTGTAATTGACTCCGTCGCCGCACTCGTCCCCCGCGCCGAAATCGAAGGCGAAATGGGCGATACCCACGTCGGTCTGCAAGCCCGCCTGATGAGCCAAGCCCTGCGGAAAATCACCGGAAACATCGGCAAATCCGGCTGTACGGTGATCTTCATCAACCAGTTGCGCTTGAAAATCGGCGTCACCTACGGTAGCCCGGAGACCACCACTGGCGGTCAGGCGCTGAAATACTACGCTTCGGTGCGGTTGGACATTCGCCGGATTCAGACCCTGAAGCGCGGCACCGAGGAATACGGCAACCGCGCCAAGGTGAAAGTGGCGAAGAACAAAGTTGCACCGCCGTTCCGCATCGCCGAATTTGACATCATCTTCGGGAAGGGCATTTCGACCTTGGGCTGTGTGGTGGATATGGCGGAAGAGACAGGCGTGATCGTGCGCAAAGGCGCTTGGTACAGCTACAACGGCGAGAATATCAGCCAAGGTCGCGACAACGCGATTAAGTACATGGAAGACAATCCGGCGATCGCGGTGGAAGTTGAGAAGCTGGTGCGGGAGAAGCTGGACATGGGTGCCCAGGTTTCGGCCAATAGTGTTGTCCCGACGGAGGTGGAAGCCGAAGATGATGAGGCTGATTTTGATCCGTTGTCGTTGGAGGCGGTGGCGGAAGAGCCTACGTCTGGGCGGAAGAAAAAGTAGGGTTTGGGGTGACTGCGAAGGTTGTGATCCCCCCTAGCCCCCCTTCAAAAGGGGGGAACCGGAGTTAGAGAAGGCGCTGCAATGTGATGTTGTGGCGCTCTTTTGTGCGTGGGTGATCGGTCGCGACCCCATCCGCATCTTGATTTGCTAAAATCAAGGCATGATCACAACCTTTCGCACTGCCGGATCTGTCCCATGAATCCACCGCTGACTTCAGTCACAGAAGTGCAATTTAGCCTGGAACTGCCACAGGTTTCCCTCAGCCATCAGCAAGTCGCCGAAGGCATGGCGCGGGAAGCCTATGTGATGGCGCTACTCAGCCAAGGTTCAATTAGTGCAGGGCGGGCAGCGAGGTTATTGGCGATCGATCGATGGCAACTATCCGATCGGATGGCAAAGCATGGGATTTCGCCGTTCCCCGATCAATCACTGGAAGAATTACAGGATGAAGTCGATACGGCCCTGCACCATTTAGGTTAGGCAGCGTGAGGCAACCAAATCAGCGGTGCATCATGTGCAACAACCCATGCTCGAAGTTCTTGCCCAAAATTATTGATGGCAGAAACCTCGGTACGAATAAAGAAACTTGTTTGGGCATGGTTAGGTGACGTTGCATTGTTATCAACAGCAAATTCAATGGCAGCATGACCAACCGAATCAAAGAGAAAAGCTCGAACAAATACGAAGTAAGCCCATTTGCCAGTTCGATCACCTAACTCAAACCGCACCTCGTCTTGGATGCTTTGCGGAAACTTGTAAAAATCGGTTCCAAGAGCATTTAAATCCTCTGGATAAGTGTAGAAGTCTTGAACACCAGAAAAATAACCATTGCTAGCACTAATTTCAACATGCCAAGCTGAATCATCGTAGAGCAGTCGTTTGAGCGAGATAAAGGCACTAGTCATTATCTGAACCACCATATCCGTCTTGTGTTCCAAACTTCACACAGACAAGTATAAAACACTGCCTCAGCCAGGAAATTAAGCAGCCTAACGATCGACTACGCTTCAGTCCCGCCCCGCGCGTCAACGGCGGGCTAGTAAGGGAACCCCGCTAAAGCGGGCTGAAAAC
>JANOQX010000145.1:0-2583 GCA_031415035.1 Cyanobacteria bacterium VAR_4_metabat_243 | reverse complement strand
AAGGCTTTTTTCAAGACATTTGCAGTCTCACCAAATATTTACTATTTGATAGTTGGCAAGGCTTAATTGACTTTATGCTTTATGGTGAATCCCGGCCCCAAATTGTTAACTCCTCGTAACATTTTGAATTTGGAATTGCTGGCCATTCAGCCAATCGACAGAGGAAGGGAGGAAGCGAAGTACAATAGGAGCTGGCCCCCTTGTCCGCAATCACCATGCCCCGATTTTTCAATACAACTGGACCCTGCCGCCCAGAGCTGCACTATATGCTGCCGCCGATCGCGCGGTTACCGAATTTGGCGCGATTAGTTGAGCAGCAGAACTATTTTGTGGTTCATGCCCCGCGTCAAACGGGCAAAACCACCGCCATGTTGGCGTTGGCGAAGCAACTGACGGCGACGGGGCAGTATGTATCGGTAATGGTATCAGCCGAGGTGGGTGCCCCATTTAGTCATGATGTGGGTCAAGCCGAACTGGCCATCTTGGCATCGTGGCGGCGCGCCACCAAAGTGCGATTGCCTGCCACATTGCATCCACCCGCATGGTCGATGGTCGAGGCGGGTAGCCGGATTCAAACGGCATTGCAAGAGTGGGCGATCGCGGCTCCGTTACCCTTGGTCATCTTGATTGATGAGATTGATTCACTTCAGGATGAAGCATTACTGTCATTGCTGCGGCAGTTGCGGGATGGGTTTCCGGATCGACCCGATGGGTTTCCCCAAGCGATCGGGCTAATTGGGCTACGCAATGTGCGCGACTACAAAGTTGCATCGGGCGGGAGCGAAAATCTGAATACCGCTAGCCCCTTTAATATCAAAGTTGAGTCCCTCACCATTCGCGATTTTACGCCGGTAGAAGTGGCAGAATTATATGCCCAACATACGCAAGAGACTGGACAAATCTTTACCGCCGCCGCACTAGAATTAGCCTATCAACTGAGTATGGGACAACCCTGGCTCGTCAACGCTTTGGCACGGCAGTGTGTGGAAGTCGTTGTCCCTAATCCGACGATCGCGATTGAGCCAAATCATATCAACATTGCCAAGGAAAATCTGATTCGGCGCAATGATACGCATTTGGATAGTTTGGGCGAACGGTTGCGCGAGAATCGGGTCAGAGCAATTTTGGAGCCGATGATGGCGGGGCGGGACTTGGATGAGTCGAGCAATGACGATCGGGAATTTTTAGTGAATTTGGGTCTGTTGCGGCGCGAGGATGGGGGTGGGCTGGCAGTGGCTAATCCAATCTATCGCGAAATCCTCGTGCGGATGTTGGCACAGGGTCCGCAGGATAGCTTGCCAAGCATTGCGCCGACTTGGCTCACAGCATCAGGCGCATTAGATGTGAGTGCATTGCGGGATGCCTTTATGGCCTTCTGGCTACAGCATGGGGAGCCATTGCTGAATAGTGCCTTGTACCATGAGATTGCACCGCATCTGGTATTGATGGCATTTTTGCATCGGGTGATCAATGGCGGCGGCACCTTGGAGCGCGAATACGCCATTGGCCGGGATCGGATGGATCTCTGTTTGCGCTATGGGGCGATCACATTGGGAATTGAAATCAAAGTGCAGCGGGACGATCGACGGAATCAGTTGGACAATGGGTTAATCCAAATTGAGCGCTATTTGGCGCGGTTGGATTTAGATTTCGGCTGGTTGGTGATTTTCGATCGACGCCAAGCGGTGTTACCGATTGAGGAACGGCTGCGATCGGAAATCCATCAGACCGCATCAGGGCAGACAATCGAGGTGATTTTTGCCTGAATCGGATGCCCGTAAAGATTCACCAATTCAAATCGCTTTCGCGCTAAGGCACCGATTGAGTTAGTAATTCAGATTTCATTTCAGGCGAATTACTCACCGATCGAGCCACCCTGCCCATCGCTACAAATTGGGCTTTCACACACAGGAGATTGACCATGAATTCCATCAATACCATTGATTCCATCCTGGGATTAGCTGACTGGGTTGAAGCCACGATCGCCTTCAGCCAGCGGCAAGATGTGCAAAGAGTCACAGCCCGCATCACGTCGATCGGCCAATCGATCCTCATGGCCATTGGCCGATTGAGCATTATAATGATCTATTGGACAGTCGCGATCGTGAGAACCATTTATCGCGAGTGGAAAGCTGCAATTCCGATCGCCATTGCAGCCTTCAAAGCAGGCTATGCAGACGCTGATATCTCCGCAACCATGAAACCCAAGACGGAGAGCCAACGCCTCCGGGAAGCCTGCACGCTCAGGAAAATTCGATGGCGAAATTTGAATGGTAAAAACCGCCATGCGACGGTCAAACAAATGCAGGCAATGCTCGCTCACAGGCATCGGCCAAACCCAATTGTGCCCAGCCCATACGTCAATCCACTTGTCCGATCGGTTGATCCCGCTAGCCAATCCTAAAATCATTTGCCCAACCAGCATTGTCGATATTGGTTATACTGAAACTCGATGTTCAAGTTTTTCATAAACCACCAAATGGTACAGTGATACTGGATTGATGTATAGGTGTGATGCGATGTGGTTGAGCCAACCCTTGCCGTTCATTGAAGATTTTATTGATGAGTTAGGCCAAGGATTGC
>JANOQX010000144.1:0-12251 GCA_031415035.1 Cyanobacteria bacterium VAR_4_metabat_243 | reverse complement strand
CCCCGCGATCCAGAACCTTGTTTTGCCTCGAAAAAAGCCGAACAGGCATTTTATGACACGATCTGGTTTACTCGCATTCGACAACTGGATTGTCAGACCTGATACCACAGTGTTTTCGATAGATTTGTCAGGCACTCAGCTCATGCCGATGATGAATGTGCTGTAAGGGTTGTCCACCGCCACAGATCGGAGGGCTTCCGGTAGCCCGATCGTCGTAGGTTTCGTCATCGTTCGTTCCAATACGGCAACGGCTGATTCACCCCCGATCGACGGGTGCGCGGTTGGCTGTGCCAAAGTAATGGCTGGTGTTTCAGCGTATTCGTGTAGCCGGGACGGCGGCAATGATGTTTTATGGGGGGTAATGGCGGGTAAAGATGCGCCGTTACTTAGTTCTGGGGCTTGACGTTGGGCCGCGATCACCTGGGGCAGTCGGGCCATCATTTCACCAGCGGCGATCGGCCTGCCATCCACCACAATCTGATCCGTGATGGGCAAGTAGGACAAGGTCAGGCTTTCGTAGGCCGACAGAATCTCGTCGTCCGTCGCCGTCCCAGACTTGGCAAACTCTCCCAGTAGATTGATGATGCGGCCATGCCGGGACAGGAACCGGAATTCCTTTTCCTCCAATGATGTTGCCTTCGCCTTTTGACCCAGATAGATCGCATAGCCCCCGGACACCGCAGCCAATAACGCGGCGGGGTTGAGACTCGTCATCAGCACACCGCAGCCGATCGACAAACCACCGCCGATCGTCCCGAATTTGTTCACCCGATCGGCGGTCTGGGATTGTTCCTGTAGAAGGTCGCGTAGGCGGATGGGGTCAGTGATGGACACGCCACCATCGAGAATCAGCGATCGAAGGATGGATTTGGTATACATGGGTTTCACCTTGCATTAGATGGAATAGCCTTTCCGTAGCTGCTTCAGGCTTTGGGCAATGCCCACAAGTCCCTCAAAGCTGAACACCAGGAACGCCGCAATGACGATGTTTTTGACGATCGGGAACCAGTCCGCATCCAACAACGGGTAATCCGGCCAGAGCATCCCGGCATCAGCGATATGAGCCATGACGGAAACGACGATGAACAAACCCCGGCGCATCTTGGCGTCGTTGATTACCGTCTCTTGCCAGTAGACCAAATCGGTTTGCTGACCCTCGGCCAAGGGCTTAATCGTCACCCCGGCCCCTTGCAGGGAATTCATGATTTGTACCTTCGTGGCAAAGTCCCAAAACCCGGTGCGGGGTAGAACTTCGCCGACTTGGAACACGGCCCAAATCAGGAAAGCCAACAACCAACAGAAGGGCAGCAGCCACTCGGCGTGAAGGTATCCCAGCAAGAAGGCTGTGGTCTTGTTGTAGCTGCCGATATTGATGGCGGCGCTGAAAGCGGCGGCGGCAATGACAATGAAGGTTTGGCCCCGTGGGGTCTGGATGAATTCGACAATTTCCAGCAGGGAATCCACCCAATCCACTTTGCCGTCACCATTTAGGTCACCTTGTTTGGCTGTGCTATCGCCGGGGCTGGTCTTTTGGTCTTTCTGAGTTGAGAAGTAGCTTTTCTTGGCCATGATGATTGGGAGTTATTGGACGGGGACGATCGGGGCGGGTGGCTGGAATTCCGGCGGCGGGGCGGTGCTTGGCATCGGATGCTTTGAACTCATCCGGGGCACGACCCACATCGGTTTCAGTTCGGGGCCTTTGAGGATGCCAACGTCAGTTCGATCGCAAATAATCAGCCCCTCGTAGACCAACCGCTTCGGCGGGCCAACGGTGGAGCCAATGTAGGAGCGGTTTTCCAGCTTGCCGACCACGGCCCCACATTTCGGCTCGATGTGGGCTTGCCATGCTTTCCAGCCTTGGGCATTGGCTTCGATCACCGCCCGTCGTTGGGCATCGGCGAGTCCCGCCAATTGCGCGGCTTGCTGCTGTTGGGCGATCGCCTGTTGCTGCTGTTGGGCTTGCTTGTCTGATTGGGCCGTGGTTATTTTCTGGATGACCAATGAACCGAGAATGATGGTGCTGATGATTAAACATCCCAGCACCAGGCCGGAATCATTGCGGAGTTGGGCCAGACGACTAGGCATCGGCATAGACCCCCTTATGGAGTTGATGGCACAGAGCAGCGGCCGGTCCGAGACGGTCTTCGATCGAGGCGCTATGGGCATCGACGATCGCGGCCACGGCGTCAGTGTTCGGGGCATCCGGGTAGACCGCACCAAAGGCTTCGGTGGTCTCCGCAACGGTCTTGTTATCGGCCTTGAGGTCGTTGTAGGCAATCTGAGTCAGCAACGTTTGGGCCATGTCGAGCTTGTCCTGGGCCGTGAGTCGTTCCAGCTTTGAACCAAATGATTGAACCAGCGCCTGGGTTAATGGCGTATCAAGGTATTCGGTCAATGCGTTCATTTCGTTCGTCCCTCCTACGGTGTGTGGTCGGTGGCGGTTGAATCGTCTGATTTGTTGTTAAAGTAGCATAAATTATTCTAGTAATGTTAATATAACTTCTGAATCTAGTTCTAGCACCTGACTTGATGGCACAATGGAGGGCATTACTATCTAGTTCAGGATATGAGTCGCGATTTAAGGATCAACTACGTCTATATGGACGAGCTGACCTATGCTCGCTTTTCGACCGCCTGCGAGCAGTTGGGCTGGCCGAATAAGAGTCTGGTACAGCAGTGCATTCATGCTTTCTTTCGGAAGCATCAAGCCTACTATGCTGAAGCGGGTATTCAGGATGCGGCGGCGCGCGGTCTCTCTCCGGCTGACCTTTACGAAGCCCTCTGGAGCGACCAAGATGAGGCTTTGCCGCCTTACCTGGGTCAGCGTCCGGACTTCGGCTCTTCGCCGATCACGACGACACCACCAGTGGCCGCGACCCAAAGCAATCGACGCATGTACAACGTCATTACCTTGAGTGACTACAACTGCGTTTTGCTCAAGGTTGCCAAAATTGTGGAGTTGGAAAACTGGCCGGGGTTGGTCTCGCGGATTCTGGCCTATCACTTCCAGCACTATTGGGAGAGCAACTATCTACCCCAAATCCAACTGCATGAGTCCAGAAGTTTCCGTTTAGAGGCATAACATCATGACTGTCGCAACTGCACCCGCATTTACCAAGGACAAAGTCCAGGCTGCGGTCGATTCCATTCTCGAAACCTTGCGGGACGGCATTAATCTGCTGCACTCGGAAGCGCTGGCCGCTTTCCAGCAGGGCGACTACGACCGGGTCAAGCGGTTGGCCAGTACGAACTTGGCGGATAGCTACTGTCGTTCCTTGGCTTACCTCGGTTCTGCTTTGAAACTCACGCCCAATACCGACACCATTTTGGCCGAAGCGGCGCGCGCCGCTGCCGACTTTGCCAAAGAACGGGAACTTCAGCGCTTGAGCCAAGCCATTCATCAGGCTTTGGACTAATCCTACTGCTGCGATTACGCCAAATCGGGTGGGATGTGCGGCTCGTTCCACCGATTCGATGGCCGCAAAAATTCGCCCTAAAGAATCTCGCTGATCAGTGATTTTTCCCAGATTCTTGCCGTATGATCTGGTGGAACCGCCCCCCGGTCTCTCGGTCTCACCCTTTGGGGTGAGGTAGCTGGCATTCTCGGGTTGTCGCAAACCAATGTAACCGTGAGATATGCCGATGAAACAACCCCGAATAACAGAAAACCCCAACGACTGGCATCGTTGAGGCTCTCAAGTTATTCAAGCTGAAAAAATGATGGGCGGGAGAAACTAACTTGTTTTGCTTTAGACGGCTCTCAGTTAGCAATCCCTGGAAAGGCCCGAAACGGCAAACGCCGTTGCGACGCTTTGCTATGCACTTATTATGGAACATTTTCCGTGCATTGCAACAGTTTTTTATGCAAATTTTTTGTATAGATGCCGATTTGCCCATCGTTCCCACCGGGTAAGTGGGGGCGATTGATTCGTGCTATCCCTTGCTATGAGTGCTTTTTAGGATCCGACAACGGACTGATAATCGGTCAAAATTTCGCTCGAAATTGCTGACTCACAGCCGCGAATTGTTACCCCGCTTTCCCTTGTTCACCAGTTACTAGGGAAACGATTGTTATGTGCGCGACTTTAACGATGGTGGGCAAACCACCGATTTACACGTTTGAATCTGAATTTATCCACGGCTCAGGGATTAATCCCAACCTCTATGCCAGTGCCGTCCGGGTGGTCGGCGATTTAGAAAGTGACGCCTCCGGCGAAGCCGAGACCCCGATTCATGAGGCGTTGAACTGGCACTACCGCCGCTTCGGCCTTCTAGCCAATCAATCGCTCCTGGCGGCGCTGTTGCTGAACGAGGATGGGTCTTGCTGGCAAGCCAAATTATCGACGCCGAAGCTGGATCAGCAGTCGGGCAAGCGCCGTAAATATGAGACGCCTGTTGGCAATGGTTCACGGGCTTTTCTCCCGGCTGTCCCCAGTCAAATCTGGGAAGCAATCGCCCAGCGCTATGAAGTCGAGCGCTATGACGCTGATTCCTTCTGGGATTGGGTTGCCGATCGTCCAGAAATCCCGATCGTCCTCACCGAGGGCGGTAAGAAATCCCTCGCCGCACTGTCACAAGGCTATGTGACAATCGCCCTCTACGGGATCAACGCCGGGGTCAGTAAATACGAGACGATCGGGGGCGATCGGCTCCGCCGACTGAAGCCGGAACTGATTCCCGATTTGCAGCGCTTCGCCGCCGAGGGGCGGCGGTTCGTCCTGGCCTTTGACCAAGACGCGAAACCGCAGACTCGTTACAAGGTCGAAGGGGCTTTGGCCGATTTGTCTTGGCATCTGGAGCAGGCAGGGGCGATCGTCGAGATTGCCAGTTGGAATGGTCAAGCCGATCGCTGCAAGGGTCTCGATGACTTGATCGTGAATGCTGGGGTTGAGGCTTGGCATTCGGCCTATGACCAGGCAGTTCCCGCCAATGAATGGCGGATTGGGCGACAGCTCGCGGCGGCAGTCAAACGTCAGCCCGATTTGAAGATTGGCGATCGGGAATTCTCTACGGTGGTTGACCAACTCCCACAAGCTGGGGTAGTCACCCTCTACGGCGGCAAAGGCACGGGGAAATCGGAGGCGATTAGTCTGATGCTGGGCGAGCGGCCTTGGCTCTCGTTCACACCGTTGGTTAGTCTGGGCCGTGACCAAGCCACATCCTGGGGCGGCGTCTTCATCAATGATGGCGACCAGATTGGCTCCCAAATTCTAAAGGATGGTCAGCCTGTTCAGGGCGCATCCGTTTGCATCCCTTCCTTGCTCAAGGTCTGCCGGGTTGAAAGCGAAATCTTGGTGTTGGACGAGCTGACGGCGACGTTGGAATTTCTGCTCGGCTCGAAGCTGGCCAATAAGGAAGGTTTGCGGCCTCTATTATTAGCGGAGTTTGTTCGGCGGGTACAGGCGGCGAGGCTGGTGATTCTGGCCGATGCCGATTTGACCGAGGAGGCGATCGGCTATATCGAATCGATTCGGGGGGAGCGGACTTATTTGGTTAGGAGCGATCGCCATGCCCTGACCTATGACGCCAATTTGATGGCAGGTTCTCAGAATCAAGCGATCGCGGCACTGTTAGAACGGATCGAGGTGCTGCCTGAAACCCAACTGGTTTACCTCAACTCCGACAGTAAGGCCCTGGCCGAGAGCTTGGCGCGAATGCTGGTGGGGGTCGGGATTCAGAGTTTACTAATTACCAGCGATACCAGCGGCGGGGATTTGGAGGCGGAGTTTCTGACCAGCCAAGGGGCTTGTATCCCGAAGCTTCTTGGTATAAGGATTCGGGCGATCATCACCAGTCCCACCGTCACTCAAGGTTTTAGTATCAAGTCCAATACCAATCAGATTGATTCGGTTTGGGGCTTTTATCGTGGCGGCAGTATTACGGCTCATGCGATGGCACAGTCCCTCGATCGGGTGCGGTCAAACGATGTCCCACGATTTGTCCATGTCGCGAAGAAGGGCAGTGCTTATAGCAAACTCAGTAAAGCCCAAACGATGACGGCATTCATGAAAGAATTCAAGCAGGTCAGTACGGCTTCGGCCCGATTGGTGCGCCATAGTTTAACCCCGGAAGCGATCGCCGCTTCAGACAATATCGATTGGCAATCCAGCAACCTCAAAATGTTGGCTGCGTTGGAAGTCCGGCGCAATCGGGGCATGATGGCGCTGCGGGATACCTTGGTGGCCCTGCTACGCCAGGAAGGAAAACAAGTCTCGATGATGATGCCATCGGTGACGGCGGAGGGCGCACAGTCGGCAGGCGATGCGCTCAAGGCGGCAAAACAACAGGTGAATTTAGCCCATGCTCAGGCGGTAGCTCACGCCACCCCGATCGATGCCATCGAAGCCAAACGCCTCTCCACTCAAACTACTGCCCTTACACCAGAACAGGTTTTGAGTCTAGCGCAGTGGCATCTGGCCCAGTTCTATCGGCTGGAGACGATCGACACGGCGGATGTGACATTCGACAAAAAAGGGGCAACCCAAACCCAGATCCGGAACCTCGAAGCGGCGCTTTCTCACGCCAAGGCAATCGATCGGACGGCCACCAGCATCAATCGCAATGCCGAGAATCCCCAGGATTGGGATAAGGCGGCGGTGCGGCGCTGGCTGTTGGAACAGGCGGAAGTCACGGAACTGATTGCCCAGATTGTGGAGGGGGAAGTGATGGTGATGACGGCAGAAGTCACGGAGCCGATCGCCCAGTTCGTGCGTGACCATGCCACCGAGTTTCGCATCGGATTTGGCTTTGCCAAGCTGGATGGGATGTCCGACCAGCAGATTGTCGGAATCCTCCTGGCAACCTGCGGGATTGCCACCAGGCGGCAACGACGCGGGAGTATTTATCGCATCGACCAGGAGCGCTTATCCGCCCTTCTAACTGTGCTGAAACGCCGTCAATCAAATGATCCACACCACCTGGTAATCGATCGAGAATCAGAGGTATGGATCAATTCAGAATCAGCAGAAATGCCCCAATCAAATCCTAAAAAAGAACAAATGTATCCCCAATCAGTGGCGCATTTGATGACGGATGGGGACGAATGGTCAGGAAGTGGGGCCAGTCTTTCGGCCTGATATTTTGAATTAAGTGTTTTTGCCAACGCTGTTTGGTGGCCGATCGTGGATTATGATTGGGCGACTAGAATTGTTGTGCATGTATGACGAATGAATCGGAACAGTTGCTGGTCTTTCTCCAGACGGTGGTGCAGACGCGCGGCCTGTCCTACGAGAATAAGTCAGCAATGTTGAAAGTGCTACGCGAATCGCCGCAGAATATTTTGCGGGATGCTTGGGTGATGTTGGCTCCTTGGCAGTGTGAACGGCTGTGGGCGATCGCCAGATCGAGCCGATGATGAAGGACGCGGATTGGGTTCAATTTTGTCTGAGCCGAAAAGGCGGACATTTGTCACACTTTTCTCGCCACTTTTCAGAATGCTTTGCCGACAGCACTTCTAGCCGTTTTCAACTTCTGACAGCACGCGATTGACCCGCCGAATTAGCTTGGCAATATCTTTGTCCATCGCATTCAGTTCGTCTGTAGCAGGTTCCGGGAAGGATTTTTGCCAGCGGCTTAACTCGGTTCTCAGCCGCTTGAGTGCGATGGTTTCAATTTCTGATTGAGAAAGGCGGGTATCGGTCAAACCTTTCTCGGTTTCGGTGTTGAGGTAACGGCGAACAGTCCGAATACTTTTGCCAATGATGACTTCTAGTGCGGGGCGAAGGGCCTTGCCTCCTTTCGCCGGACGGCCTTTGACCTCTTCATAACCCGCGTCTTTCAGTTTTACGGCAAGTGATCGGACTTCAGCCGGTGTATAATCACGGCGTTTTTCGTTTTCGCTGATTTCGATTTGGAGTGCTAGATTTTGGTCTTGGTCTGCATCCATGTCCATAACGCGGACAGGTACTTGGTCGTTAGGGAATTGCTTGCTGTAGGACTTTGGATCTTGTTCTTTGAGCAGGGTGATGGCGGCGCGGCGGTGGGCACCCGCTAACAATCTTCCCCGGATATCGACAACTAGCGGTTCGAGCAATCCCAGGATGGCGATCGATTCCACGAGTGCTTGGACGTGCTCTGGTTCGATATCACGAGTGTCGGTAGCCCGGTCGAGAATTTTAGTTAAAGGTAAGTTCGCAGGTTTTGACTGAATTTCCTCGGCCTGTGCTTCTACGGCGCGGTCTTGCTTTTGAATAGCAGTACCGGCAAGGGTGGCAGATTGGAGCATATCTGCGGTGCTGCGTCGTTTTACCATGATTTGCCTGATGGAGGTGCTAAGAGAATGAAGGGGGAAAGGGAATGAACTAACTGATTTGGCTTGCCCAATCAGCGATCGCTTTCAGTTCTTGGACGGCGCGAGATTTTGGGGCGTATTCCATCAAGGGAAGTTGCTGTGCGCCCGCTTGGGCAATATTGACATCTTGATGGATCGTGAAATTTTTGACTTCGGCATAAAGTTCAAAGAGCTGTTGAGGAAGCTGTTTGTCGAGTGCGCGGCGTTCGTCGATTTGCGACATGACGATCGCCCACTCTTTGGGGCCTCGTCGTGATTTGCTCCGATAGTCATCGAGTACACCCATTACACGGTTCGCACCCATGATGGCAAAGGGATGGGCGTTAGTGATTACGAGTGCGACGTTGGCGGCGACGACCCCAAGTCTTTCAAGGCTTTCGTTGCCTGGAGGGCAGTCAAGGATGACCGCATCATAGTTGAGTGTGGCGATGGCATCGGCCAGGTCTTCGGGGTGAAGGGATTGAATTTGCTGGCTGGTCAGGTTCGGGCCACCGGGGAGAACGTCTAGTCCTGGGATCGCGGTGAGTGGTATGGGGTTTTGACCGAGTAAGAGTTCAGCGGTGCCAGGGGCTGTCGGATCGACGCCGAGCGCATAGGCCGCATTGGACTGGGGATCAAGGTCGATGACCAGAACTTTCTTATTTTGGGTGATGAGAATTGAAGCGATGCCGCTGGCGATCGATGTTTTGCCAACACCTCCTTTTCTAGCGGCAACGGCGATTCGAGTTTTGATCATGGGGCTATCTTCAAGGGAGGGCGGCAAACGACAATGCTTTATTGAATCACGGCTTGATACGGTTTTGGCTAAGTTGTTTCAATCCAGGACAAGCACAATCAGCGAACAATCCTGAAACAACGAAGAGTCGCCCGATCGTCAATGATTATCTCGATCTGGAACCCGTATGTTGGGCGTAGCCATACCCTGTATTGCTTTAGGCTGATTGCCTCCGGGCAATTTTTCTTTCTAAGTGCTCCTGAATTTGGGCTTGAAAGCTAGCGGCGACTTCCTCGATTTCTTCCGGCGACATCACCGTCCCAAACTGCTCATTCAGTAGATTAACGAATTTACTATTGTCTCCCTGGTTCAGCACCAGCTCAATGACTTTGTCAAAGTGGATGCCCCAGTCCGGGCCAGCGCTAATATCGCAGCCGACCTCTTCTTCAAATCGTGCCATCTCACGGGCTTCCGCCTCAGTCATCTTAAATTCCATACATACCTCCATCGCTTGATTTAAGTAGTTGACTCGATATGATCAATTCTCGTCGATCTCAAGTTCTTCCAGCAAAGTGGGCCGAGGGCGATACCACTCAAAATAAGTCAAATTCTCCTTTTGAGCATCGGCTCCTCCATCAATCATCCCCATCTTTCGATAAAATGCCTCAGCACCCGGCAAAGAATGTAGTCCGACCAATCCACCATAGCCCAATTCCTCGCTACGAAGCTGAGCCAATTTGAGGAATGCGCGTCCAACGGCGCGAAATCCATCAGGGTCAGGATTTGAAATCCGATTCCAAGGTGCGGTTGCGATCGAATGGACGTATACCAGGCGACGGCTTGACTCTACTTGCGATCGATAACCCTTGATCTGGAGAATCATCATGCCCTGAGTCAACTGTTCACACTCGATCGCGTAGCCTTCGTATAGGCCCCCACCGCCCGTTAAGTAAATCCGCTTTTTGCGCTCCCAATCCCAGTATTGATCTTCATCGTCTGAGGTTCGGAGACGCTCTCGCCAGAGTGTTCGGAAATCATCTAAATGCTTCGTAGTGAGTGGTGCGATCAACCCCTTGATTAATGCTGCATCGCGTACTCGAATTAGCTGTACTTCAGGCTGAACAGACAAAATTTAACGCCTCCCATTGGGTGTAGCTATTGCATTGTGATTCATCATGGGGCCAAAGGAACCGCCAGAGTCAAGATTGCTCCAGCGGAATTAGCTTCAAACCCAAATCCCATTGGTGCTCTCGCGAATACTGGTGAAGGAATCCTGCGTCAGCACTAAATGGTCGAGCAGTTGAATATCCACCAACTTCGTCACCTGCATCAGCGACTTGGTCAGGATAATATCCTCTGGTGAAGGTTGTCCTGAACCCGATGGGTGATTGTGTCCGACAATGCAAGCCGTCGCCCCATAGCCAATCAACGTCCGCAGCAGAATCCGAGCATCGACCAGACATTCCTTCATGCTGCCGATCTAGATCGTATCCACGCCCAATACCTGATGCTTGGTATTCAGCGACAGCAGGACAAAGTGCTCCACAGTTGAGAACCCAATCAGCGGACGGAGAATCTCGGCGGCCTCTTCTGGCCCTTCAATCTTGTCCTGGCGACGCAGCGAATAAGCATGAGTTACCCGTTGGCCCAGGTCGATGGCGGCAATCAGCTGTTGTGCCTGCTGCTCGGTAAATCCCAACTGCTGAAGCGAAAATGTATCGATCGTCCGCAAGCGCTCCAACACTGATCGTTCACCCAACTCCGTCACCAGCCGTTTGATGACCCGATCGCTGGCCCCAGTAATTTGCTTGAGGCGTTTGAGGAAATGGTCGATCGAGGGTTGGCAAGCGTAGACAGGTAAAGCCGAATCCGAAACTGAAATCATCACAAGTACCCAGGGAAACAACTATCCCGTCAAGGCGATAGCCGCTCAGTTCAAACGTAATGAAGCCATCAATTCTGGTGTATGCTTCCGGCTAATATTCCGCATTCTGCGTTGTTTGGCCACCTGAGGCAGTAGTCGTACCCCAATCTCTTGTGAAATTATCTCATCTGTGTCCGATTTATGCTCATTGCCCCACTTGTCAACGCTTCACTACTTTCAGCTACAATTATGACCGAAAGGAGATCAGCATCTCCCAGACAACCAATTGGCTAACCTCAAACATCTGGAGGAGGAGGATTGTCACCGAATTATTTCTGGAAGTTCGGAGCGGCGAGACCCCAAAGACGGTAGAGCAAATTGTCAATGACATCGACAAAGTTGTGCCAGATTCTCTTCAAGTATCAGCTTCATCAGGGTAATGATCTGTTTGAGAAGGCTTATGGATAAATATGCCAGTATTACTGAGGATTGAGGAAACCCATGGCAAGAGCGATCGCTGCTCGCAATCAAGGAGATGATTATCAAGCACGGTGGTTCTGGCTTCAGGCTTGCCGTCTTTTCTCCTCCCATACAAAGGTGATTCGTGTCGTGTATGAGGATGATAGTGCTAAAGCATTTGATGATGTTGTGGTTTATTTTGATGGGATGAATGATAGCAATGGTAATCTGGTCCGTGCTGAATACTATCAAGTGAAATTTCATGTCACATCTAATGGAGCAGTGACGTGGCAGAATCTTATTGAGCCAGACTTTATCAACGCATCGTCTGTTTCCTTTCTACAAAGGCTTAAAGCCGCTCAAGAGAAACATGCACCCGATGGGACAGAAGCGCATTTTATCCTTTATACTCCTTGGATAATCCATCCAGATGATTTACTCGGAGAGATCCATTCACTCGGAGATGGACGTTTGGATTGGCATCGATTGGCGCAAGGAGGCGCGAGATCAAAATTTGGAAAAATCCGGGCGGCGTGGCGTGAGCACTTGGATTTGGCTACAGATGAACAACTTCGACTTGTTCTCCGTCCGCTCAGAATTCGCCGAGGACCGCTCTTGCAAGAACTGGGCACAAAGCTCAATACAGCTCTTTCCTTTGCAGGGTTACGTCCTGTAGATGAGAGTTGTCTCTGTCATCCTTATGATGATTTAACTCGTAAGCTTTTGCAGAGTGGCAGAATGAGCTTTACACGCACTGACATTGAAACCATTTGCAGGCAAGAGAACTACCCCTGTTAAGGTGAGCTTTTGTACCAGTTTGCTCAATCTGAGTCGCGATGGATAGGCGATATAATCAGACCAAGCGGTTTGAGCGATTCACAGCGGAGGAGCGGGATGATTAGTGCGATCTTTGAGCGATTCGT